>NZ_JAYWMH010000005.1:0-231532 GCF_040946105.1 Corynebacterium sp. LK2590 | reverse complement strand
AACAACACATAATTCAATAACCATTAAGGGAGGGTTCCCGGCCATAGGTCGGAAACCCTTTCTTTTTTTGATCTCTGCTCTATTCCTTGCGCCCTTTTCGTGGCTGCTTTCTTGTCCGAGATTGTATGTATAGCCGGTGGGGCGGTGATGCGTCAGATGATATCGCACGCTAAGCTGTAATAGTTGTTATCTACAGTGAAGAAAGTGAAAACATGACTCATTCTGCCGCTTCCCCCGTCGGCGCCTCGACCCCGGCGGTCGCAGCCCGGGCCATCGAGCTGTTTAAGCAATACGGCCAGGGGGAGACCTCAGTTTCCGCACTAGACCACGTGACCATCGACTTCCGCCGCCAGGAGTTCACGGCGATTATGGGGCCGTCGGGTTCCGGCAAGTCCACCCTGATGCACACTATGGCCGGGCTGGACTCCGCCACCAGTGGCGCCGCCCTGATTGGTGATACGGATCTGTCCCAGCTCAGCGACAAGGAGATTACGGCCTTGCGCCGCGATCGGCTGGGCTTTATCTTCCAGTCCTTTAACCTGGTGCCGACGCTGACGGCGGCGGAAAATATCACGCTGCCGGTGGATATCGCCGGCAAGAAGGTGGATAAGGCCTGGTTTGACGAGATCACCACCCGCCTGGGCTTGGCGCAGCGCCTCGAGCACCGCCCGGCCGAGCTGTCTGGCGGCCAGCAGCAGCGCGTGGCCTGCGCCCGCGCGCTGGTCTCCCGCCCGGAGATCATCTTCGGTGACGAGCCGACCGGCAACCTGGACTCGAACTCGTCCGCTGAGGTCCTGGACATCCTGCGCACCAGTGTCGACCAGGACGGGCAGACCGTCGTCATTGTTACCCACGACGCCAAGGCGGCATCGTACGCCGACCGGGTGGTCTTCCTGGCCGACGGCCGGCTGGTCCACGAGCTGGAGGATCCCTCCATGGAGGCCATCCACCAGATTATGGCGGAGATTGAGAGCTAAGTATGGGTAAGAACAAAACCATGCGCAGGGTGTCCCTGCGCAATATTCTGGCCCACAAATTGCGCCTGGGCCTGACGGTCCTTGCCGTGGTGCTGGGCACCGCGTTTATCGCGGGCTCGTTCATGTTCACCAACTCGCTGTCGTCGACCTTTGACTCCGCGGTGTCGAACTCCTTTACCGGCGTAGATGCGGCTGTCTCCCAGAAGGAGGGCGGCCCGCTGCTGAACGCGGAGATGCGGCAGCAGCTGGCCGACGACCCCCAGGTCGGCGGCGTCAACATGCAGTCGAGCCAGACGGTCGTCGTGGCCAATTCCGATTCCGAGGCCTACCAGACCCAGGGCGGTACGTCCGCGCTGGTGCCGTACTACGCGCCCGAGGACACGGTGGGCCAGCCGGCGGAGCTCGTTGAGGGCAACGCCCCGCAGGGCACCAATGAGGTCGTCGTCAACTCCGGGGCCGCCGAGAAATTCGGCATCGGGATCGGCGACGAGGTCGTCGTGGTGCACCCGGACAAACAGGACCGGATGACCATTTCCGGCATCGTCGAGCCAGCCATCGAGCAGGGCTCCGGGCTGACGCTGTCGATGGAAGCCGACGGCTTCAACGAGCTCTACGGCGACTCCCAGCAGCTGCGCGTCTCCGCGGCCGAAGGGGTCAGCGCCGATGAGTTGGTCGATCACCTCAACGCGACCTACGAGGTCGAGGCGGAATCCGGCCAGAAGCTGGCCGATGAGCTGTCTGAGACCATCTCCGGGGCGCTCAAATTCGTCAACTACTTCCTTATTGCCTTCGGGCTTATCGCGCTGCTGGTGGGCACGTTTATCATCGCGAATACCTTCTCGATGATCGTCGCGCAGCGGACCAAGGAATTCGCCCTCCTGCGCGCCCTGGGCGCCTCCCGCGGGCAGATCACCGGTTCGGTGGTCATGGAATCCCTCATCGTGGGGCTTATCGGCTCCGCCCTCGGCGTCGTGGCCGGCATCGGCTTGGTCGCCATCATCAAGGCCGCCATGAACGGCCAGGGCATGCCGATGGATGACTCGCTGGGTCTGTCGGCCTCCGCCATCCTGGTCCCGCTCGTGCTGGGCACCATCGTCACGGTGGTCTCTGCCTGGATGCCGGCGCAGCGCGCGGGCGCGGTGGAACCGGTCGAGGCGATGCGCACCACCGAATCCGCCGCCGGATCCTCGCTCAAGGTCCGCACCATCATCGGCGGCCTCGTCCTGGTCCTCGGCGCGGCCCTGGCGGCCGCGGGCGCGCTTATCGATGCCGAGACCACCCCGCGCGCCATCCTCGTCGGCGTGGGCGCCCTCTTCGTCATCGTCGGCTTCTTCCTCGCCGGCCCGGCGTTATCCCTGCCCATCGTGCCTGTGCTGGGCAAGGTCTTCGGCGCCCCCTTCGGCGCCATCGGGCGCCTGGCCGCGACCAACTCCCGGCGCAACCCGCGCCGCACGGCCGCGACCGCCTTCGCACTAACCCTGGGTATCGCCCTGGTGACCGCAATCGGCATGCTGGGCGCGACGATGAAGACGTCCATCTCCAACGTGCTGGATGACAAGATCTCGGCCGACTACATCCTGGCCGGCCCGCAGTCGGGCTCCTTCCCGACGCCGAACGACACGGCCGACAAGGCCCGCGAGGCCGACGGGGTCGGCGAAGTGCTCTCGCTGTCCATGGCTCCGGTGGCCATCGATGGCAACGCCAGCCTGGACTACGGCCCCCGCTTCCAGCAGTCCATGGTCATGGACACCAACCCGGAAAACCTCTTCCAGCTGGATGTAGCGGAAGGCAGCGTGAACTTCGAGGCGGAGCCGGGCTTCATCGCCACCACCGACTACGCCGCCGAGCACGGCTGGACGGTGGGGCAGACCTACCCGATGACTAAGGCCGGCGGCCTCGGCGAGGCGGTCGACGCCAAGCTCATCGGCACCTTCGAGCCGAACCAGATGATTCAGGGCTTCGCGGTCAACCAGTCCCTGGTCGAGGAGCTCGTGCCCCGCGAATCGCTGACCACCCAGATGGTGGGCGTCAACGCCGCCGAGGGCACCGACCCGGAGCAGCTGCGCAGCAACCTGGAGGAAGCCGTCAAGGATCTCGTGGTCGTCCAGGTCGCCACCGGCGAGGAATACGCCAGCGAATCCGCGGGCGCCATCGACCAGATGCTCTCCATCCTCTACGCCCTGCTGGCGTTGGCCGTGGTCATCGCCGTGCTGGGCATCGTCAACACCCTGACCCTGGGCGTCATCGAGCGCCGCCAGGAGATCGGCATGCTGCGTGCGGTCGGTACCCAGCGCGGCCAGATCCGGACCATGATCACCCTGGAGGCCGTCCAGATCGCCATCTTCGGCGCGGTCATGGGCATCCTCATCGGCCTGGGCCTGGGTTGGTCCTTCATCCAGGTCATGTCCGACCAGGGCCTCGACGAGGCCACCGTCCCGTGGGGCCAGCTAGCCATCATGCTGGTCGGTTCCGGCGTGGTCGGCGTTATCGCCGCCCTCTGGCCGGCCGGGCGGGCGGCCAAGACCCCGCCGCTGGAGGCCATCTCCTCCTAAAACGCCCCGCGCGGGGCTAGCCGAACCAGATTCGCTCGGCCCAGATGACCCCGCGCCACGCGGCGATGATGCCAATCGCCAGCGTGGCTGCCGCATACCGCAAGGCCCGCCCCCAGTGGCGGGCCTTGAGCATGTCTCCCAGCTCCCGCGCAAACGTAGACCAGGTGGACAGCCCGCCGGCGAAGCCACCGGTCAGGCCCATATAGGCCACGGAGCCCCAGGGGCCGGCCTCCCAGCCGCCCAGGCGGAAGAACCCTACCGTGAGGCCCAGGGCGAGCGAGCCCAGCATATTCGCCGCGAAGGTGCCGGTGGGGCTGGGCAGAAGGCGCGAAAGGCCGTAGCGCAGCATGCCCCCTAGGAAGGCGCCCAGCCCCACCGCGGCGAGGATCAGCAAGGTGTTAAGGCTCAGTGCCGTCATCGCCTCTCACCCCCGAAGTGCGCGCCGGCCAGGTACGCGCCGACGCAGCCCAGCAGCGTGGCTGCCACGTAGGCGGCCGCGGCGCCGGGGCTGAGCTCGGAGCTCAGCAACGCAAAGGTCGCGAAGCTGGTAAACCCCCCGAGCACGCCGGTCGACCAGAAAGGCCCGGGCCGGAAATACCCCATGAGCGCTGAGCCGACGACGTTGATGGTTAGAAGGGGCCACCACGCCTGGGCAAACAGCGCCATGAGTCCGACCCGGGCAACGGCGCCGAGGGCAGCCCCGGCGCCGACAATCAGAGCTTCGCGCATAGTCTCCTATGCTAGCCGCGGCGCGGCCGCTACTTCCAGTTCATCCCCTGGGATTCCGTGAACTCGCGGACCTCGGTGAACGGGCGGTTCAGGCCCGGATCGAACTTGAGGTAGGCTTTGGTCTCGCGGGCGACCAGCCCGGAGAGGATGAGCAGGCCGACGAGGTTGGGCACTGCCATCAGGCCGTTGGCCAGGTCGGAGAAGGACCAGACCAGGTCCAGCTCGGTGACGGCACCGACGAAGACGATGACGGTGAAGAACATGCGGTAGGGCAGGGTGGCGATGGTGCCCACCAGGGAGGCCAGGGCCCGCTCGCCGTAGTAGGACCACGCCACGATGGTCGAGAACGCGAAGAAGATGATGGACAGCGAGACGATCGTGCCGCCCCAGTGGCCCGGCAGGCCGACGGAGAAGGCGTCGGCGGTCATGGTGGCGGCGTTCTCCCGGCCTTCCTCCCAGGTGCCGGTCACCACGATGACCAGGCCGGTGATGGACACGACCACCAGGGTGTCGATGAAGGTCTGGGTCATGGAGACGAAAGCCTGGCGGGCTGGGTGCGGGGTCTTGGCGGCCGCGGCGGCGATGGCGGCGGAACCCATACCGGACTCGTTGGAGAAGATACCGCGGGCGACACCGAACTGGATGACCATGATGATGCCGGCGCCGGTGAAGCCGCCGGCCGCGGACGTACCGGTGAAGGCGTCGGTAAAGACCGTGGCCAGGGCCTCCGGGAGGGCCCCGGCGTTGGTGATCAGCACGATGATGCCGCCGACCACGTAGATGATGATCATCAGCGGCACGAACGCGGAGGTGATGCGGCCGATGGCCTGAATGCCGCCGAGCAGGACCGCGCCGATGGCGACGAACATGATGGCGCCCGAGGCAATCGGGTCGATGCCAAAGGTGGATTCCATATTGGACGCGATCGCGTTGCCCTGCGTCAGGTTGCCGATGCCGAAGGAGGCGAAGACCGCGAAGATGGCGAAGGCCACGCCCAGGATCTTGCCGAGGGGGCCGCGGATGCCGCGCTTCAGGTAGATTTGCGGGCCGCCGATTTGCTCCCCGCGGGAATCGGTGACGCGGAAGCGGACGCCAAGGTAGGCCTCCGTGTACTTGGTGACCATACCGACCAGGCCGGTGACCCAGATCCAGAACAGGGCGCCCGGTCCACCGATGGAAAGGGCCGTGGCGACACCCACGATGTTGCCGACACCCACGGTGGCGGCCAGCGCGGTGGTCAGCGCCTGGTAGTTCGTAATATCACCGTCGGTGGAATCATCCGAGTCGTCGCGGCTGAACACCGCGCGCAGGGAGCGCCCGAGGGTGCGGAACTGCAGGCCACCCATGCGGATGGTCAAAAAGAGGCCGGTCAAAAGCAGGAGGGGAACGAGGAAGAACGGGCCCCAGACGACGGAGCCCACCGAGTCGAGCAAATTCTGTAACGAGTCCATTCTTGGAATGTACCCGCCGCCACAGCGATTTGTGACCTAAATGACAAAAGATATTTCCGGCGGGGGTAAATGGCAGGTGTGCTCACGCTGCGCAGCCTGCCCGCGCGGGCGACAATGAAAGCGGAAGGCCCCTGCCAGAACTGGCCCCAACACGCGACGAGAGGAACCTGCCATGGCCCACCCCCGCGCCGGACAGCCGGCCCGCCCGGAAGACCGCGACGACATCGCACACGTGGTGACCTCCTATTATGTGCTCCGCCCCGACGTTGACACCCCGGGGCAAGAGGTGGTCTTCGGAACCTCCGGCCACCGCGGTAGCAGCCTGGACGCGGCGTTTAACGAATGGCATATCTGGGCCATCACCCAGGCCATCGTGGACTACCGCACCGACCACGGCATCGCCGGCCCGTTGTTCATCGGACGCGACACCCACGCGTTGTCCGAGCCGGCGATGGTCTCGGCCCTGCAGGTCCTCGTCGCCCGCGGGGTGGACGTGCGGGTCGATGCCCGCGGCGGCTACACCCCGACCCCGGCGGTCTCGCGGGCCATCGTTACCCACCCGGGCAGCGACGGCATCGTGGTGACCCCGTCCCACAACCCGCCGCGCGACGGCGGCTTCAAGTACAACCCGCCGAGCGGTGGGCCGGCCGACTCCGCGGCGACCGACTGGATCGCCGAGCGTGCCAACGGCTACCTGCGCGCCGGCCTCGAGGGGGTCGAGCGCGCCGACGTCGCCGGGGTGACGGATCCGAACCTGGCGACCTACGACTTCCTGGATGCTTACGTCGGCGACCTCGACCGGGTAGTGGACCTGCGGGCCATCGCCAATGCGGGCGTGCGCATCGGCGCGGACCCGATGGGCGGGGCGGCGGTGGACTACTGGCCGGAAATCGCCCGCCGCTACGGGCTGCAGCTGACCGTGGTGAACCCGCACGTGGACGCCACCTTCGGCTTCATGACCCTGGACAAGGACGGCCAAATCCGCATGGACTGCTCCTCCCCGGCGGCGATGGCCTCCCTGATTGCCAACCGCGAGACCTACGACATCGCCACCGGCAACGACGCGGACGCGGACCGGCACGGCATCGTCACCCCGGACGCCGGGCTGATGAACCCCAACCACTACCTGGCAGTCGCCGTCGATTACCTGTTCTCCCACCGCCCGGACTGGGCAGGCGCCGGGATCGGCAAGACCGCGGTGTCCTCCTCGCTCATCGACCGGGTCGCGACTCGCCTGGAGCGGAAGCTGGTGGAGGTCCCCGTCGGCTTCAAGTGGTTCGTGTCGGGGCTGCAGGACGCCTCCCTGGCCTTCGGTGGCGAGGAATCCGCCGGTGCCTCCTTCCTCTGCTTCGACGGCAGTACCTGGACCACCGACAAGGACGGCATCATCATGAACCTGCTCGCCGCCGAGATTCAGGCGGTCACCGGGCAGTCGCCGTCCCAGCGCTACCAGCAGCTGACCAAGGAGCTGGGCAGCTCCGCCTACGCGCGCATCGACGAGCCCGCCGACCGCGCGGCCAAGGCCGTCCTCAAGGGGCTGGCCCCGGACGCGGTGGTGGCCACGCAGCTGGCCGGGGAGGAGATCCGTGCCAAGCTCACCGAGGCCCCGGGCAACGGCGCGGCCCTGGGCGGGCTCAAGGTGGTCACGGATAATGCCTGGTTCGCGGCGCGCCCGTCGGGCACTGAGGACAAGTACAAGATCTACGCGGAGTCCTTCCTGGGTGAAAAACACCTGGAACAAGTCCTGCAGGAGGCTGTCAATGTGGTCAAAGACGCATTGAACAGCGCCACGTAGTGTGTAAACTGTTCAAGCGTGAAGAAACTCGATAAAAGCCTGATTCTCGACCTGATAAGCGCCTTCGCGCGCTTCTTCATGGCCTATATCTGGATCGCCGCAGGGGTGGAGAAGCTCAACAAGCACTTTACGATGACCCAGACCATCGAGGCCTATCAGATCTTCACGCCGGAATGGTCGCACTACCTGGCCTATCTCATCGGTCCGCTGGAAATCGCCGGCGGCGTCCTGCTGCTTCTGGGCCTGTTCATGCGCCCGGCAGCCAAGGTGGGCATCATCGTGCTGGTGCTGTTCATGATCGGCATCGGCCAAGCCTGGGCCCGCGGACTGGACATCGACTGCGGCTGCTTTGAAGTCGATCCGGCCAACACCGACCAAGTAATGGACTACGTCAAGACCCTGGGGCGCGATCTTTTCTTCCTCGTGCTCATGGTCTGGATCTGGGTGCGTCCGTTCAAGAAGTTCGCAGTTTACCCCTAAGGCCTGCTTGGGTAGGCTATTTCCAGGTGCAAAGACCGCAAACAACCCTGTAAAGGATGAGTGGAGCAAGTGAGTAATTCTCGGAAAGTCACGGACCCGAATGCCAGCGGCAAGTCCGGGTTCCTGTGGGGCCTGGTGGCCCTGCTGGTGATCGTCGCCGTCGTCATCGGCTACATCATCTGGAACGGCCAGAGCGCGAAGACCGACGAGCTGGCTGACCGTGCCGTCGACGTCAACATGGACATGCAGTACGAGGACAACTCCGTCGTGCTCAAGTCCGCCAACGCCAAGGACGACGCCCCGGTCGTCGACCTGTACGAGGACTTCTCCTGCCCGCACTGCGCGGAGCTGGCAGTCGCCTCCGATGAGAAGATGGCCCAGGCCATCGAGGACGGCAAGATGGTGGTCCACATCCGCACCCTGAACTTCATGGATGGCCAGGATGATCCGGAGAAGCTCGACGGCTACTCCACCCAGGCGGCCACCGCGGCCCGCGCCCTGGCGGAAGACGGCGACGTCCACGCCTACTGGAACCTGCGCAAGGTGCTGCTCGAGGATCAGCAGGACGTTGCCCGCCAGTGGGGCGCCGAGGAAATGGCCGAGGCCGCCAAGGCTTTCGATGCCTCCGGTGACGCTGTGGACAAGATCAAGAACATGGATCTGAGCGCCGGCCAGGAATTCGCCGCCGCCAACTACCACAAGCTGGAAAAGGACACCGGTTCCGTCTCCTCGCCGCGCATCTTCGTCGACGGTGAAGAGCTGGAGCTGACCTCCGATCTGGGCGCCTGGGTCGACCAGGTCGCTAAGTAAGGCCAGCCGGAGAAAAATTAGCTCACGCTGGCGATTTGGTTCGCGCCTTCGCCAGCGTGTAGATTAATACGAGTTGCCGCACTAGATGCCGCACGGTATCTGGCTATACGGCACAAGGGGCTATGGCGCAGCTGGTAGCGCACCACACTGGCAGTGTGGGGGTCACGGGTTCGAATCCCGTTAGCTCCACTCCACAACTTCATACCTATTTTCTTTGGGGCTATGGCGCAGCTGGTAGCGCACCACACTGGCAGTGTGGGGGTCACGGGTTCGAATCCCGTTAGCTCCACCAATTTTCCAAGACCCGGGTTCAGCTCAGCTGGCCCGGGTTTTGCTATCCCTCCCGCGGGCCCGGTTCGCTGGGCCCGATTTGGTTACGATGGTGGGATGGCTACTTTTACCAAGGATGTTGCCCAACCCGATCAAGCCGGGGCCGAGGCCGCGGGCCTGCGCTGGCTGCACGCGGCGGTGCCCGAGGCCGTCGTGGAGGTCGTCGAGGTAGGCCAGAGCTACCTGCGTACCGAGCGGGTCGAGCCGGCCGCCCCCACGGCGGAGGCGGCGCGGGAATTCGGCCGGCGCCTGCGCCGGATCCACGCCGCCGGGGCCGAGGCCTTTGGCTGCCCGCCCGCGGGCTGGGAGGGCAAGAATTTCATCGGCCGCGTCGAACAGGACTGCATCCCGAGCGATTCCTGGGGCAGTTTCTACGTCGAGCAGCGCGTTCTGCCCTTCGCCCGCGGGGCGGGCCTTTCCTCCGGGGACCTGGAGACGGTCGAGCGGGCCTGCCAGGCTATCGCCGCGACCGACTTCGACGTCGAACCCGCCCGCATCCACGGCGACCTGTGGGCCGGCAACCTGCTGTTTAGCGAGGGTGGCGCCGTGGTCATCGACCCGGCGGCCCACGGCGGGCACCCCCACACGGACCTGGCGATGCTGGAGCTTTTCGGCGCCCCCTACCTGGACGAGATCCTGGCCGGCTACGGCGATCCGAAGGTCGACTTCGACCTGCACCAGCTCCACCCGCTGGCCGTGCACGCGATGACCCACGGGCGCGCCTACCAGCGCCCGCTGGTGGCGGCCGCACGCGGCGTGCTCGAACGCTACTAGCTGGGCAGCGGGGGAGGCTAGAGCGGCCGCGGGCCCTGCGGCATCTGGCGCTTATGGGCGCCGGCGCGCCAAAGGCGTTCGATGGTAGCGGCGGCCTCGTCCGAGACCGGCTTGCCCTCCAGGTAGTCGTCGATGTCGGAGTAGGCGACCCCGAGTGCCTCCTCGTCGGGCAGGCCCGGCTTGTTGTCTTCCAGATCGGCGGTGGGCACCTTGGCCCAGGTCGAGCGCGGCGCGCCGAGGTGCACCAGCAGCTGCGCGCCCTGCCGCTTGTTAAGGCCGGCGAGCGGAAGGAGGTCCGCGGCGCCGTCGCCCCATTTGGTAAAGAATCCGGTGACGTTTTCCGCGGCGTGGTCGGTGCCGACTACCAAAAGGTTTTTCTCGCCGGCCAGGGCGTACTGGGCGACCATGCGCAGGCGGGCCTTGGCGTTGCCGCGGTTGAAGTCGCCGAGCGCGTCCTGGCCCAAGGACTCGGCGGTGGCGGCGGACAGGGCATCGGTAGCCGGGGCGATGTCCAGGGTCAGGCGGTGATCGGGCTGGATGAAGTCCAGGGCGACCTGGGCGTCGTCTTCGTCGGCCTGCTGGCCGTAGGGCAGGCGGACGGCCCAGAAGGCGGCGCCGTCGACCTGCTCGCAGGCCAGCTGGGCGAGCCGGCCGGCCAGGGTGGAGTCCTGGCCGCCCGAAATGCCTAAGACAAAACCTGCCGCGCCGGTCGTATCCAGGTAATTAACCAGGAAGTCGACGCGCTGCTCGACCTCTTTTGCTGGATCGATTAAGGGGCGGGTGTGCAGGGCTTTTATGATTTCGGACTGGGTGGAGTTCGGATCTGGTGACATGTGCTTCATCGTAGTGGAGTGCGACAATGTAGGACGTGAAACAAAGTTCTTATATTAAAACGGTGGCGACGGTGGCCGCGCTGGGTGGATTGCTCTTCGGCTACGACACCGGCGTGATGAGCGGTGCGTTGCTGTTTATCTCCCCTGAGTTCGGCATGAGCGCCCACGAGGAGGGCTGGGTGACCTCGGCGCTGCTCATCGGCGCCGCCATCGGGGCTCTGAGCGCCGGGCGCGTCGCGGAGTCGCTGGGCCGGCGCCGCACGCTGATCCTGGGCGGCGTCGTCTTCGTGGTGGGGTCTATCTGGTGCGCGCTGTCCGGTTCCGTGGGGATGCTCGCGGCCGCGCGGGCCTTCCTAGGCCTAGCGGTTGGCGCGGTCTCCATTGTCTCGCCCATGTACATCTCGGAGATGGTGCCCACGGCCGTGCGCGGCAAGCTGGTCTCGCTGAATACCTTGATGATCGTGGTGGGGCAGCTGCTGGCCTACCTGGTCAACTCCGCGCTGGCGGGGCTGGGCAGCTGGCACCTGATGCTGGCGGCCGCGGCCATCCCGGGCGCGGCGCTGGCGGTCGGCATGTGGTTCCTGCCGGACACGCCCGTCTGGCTGGTGGCCCGCGGGCGCACGGAGCAGGCCCGCCGGGTGGCCAGCCGGGTCGGGCTGGAGCTGGAAGAGGTCGCCGACAGTCAGCACGAGCAGGTGGACAGTAGCGAGTTCTCCCGCCTGAAGTCCGCGCGCTGGCTGCAGGTGACCGTGCTGCTGGCCATGCTGATGGGCCTGACCCAGCAGATAACCGGCGTCAATGCCATTGTCTATTTCGCCCCGACCATGATGAACCAGGTGGGGATCTCCACCCAGCACTCCGTGTATACCTCCATGGTCATTGGCGTGGTCTCCGTTATCGCGTGCTGGGTCGGCCTCAAGGTGGTCGACCGGGTAGGCCGCAAGCGCCTGTTGCTTATCGGCCTGACCGGCAACGTGGTCTCCCTGTTCGCCTTGGCCGTCGTGTATTCGCGGGCGGAGGGGTCGGTGGCCTTCGCCAGCCTGTCTCTACTGCTGATGGCCAGCTTCATCGCCTTCCAGCAGGCGGCGGTCTCGCCGACGACGTGGCTGCTGATTTCGGAGCTGGTGCCGGTGGGCATCCGCGGCATCGGCATGGGCATCGCGGGCTTGAGCCTGTGGGCGACCAACTGGGCCGTCGCCCAGTACTTCCTGCCGCTGGTGGAGTGGCTGACCGGGCCGTGGGCCTTCGCGCTCTTCGGCGGGCTGGGGATCGTGGCCATCGGCTATACCCGGGTGCTGGTGCCGGAGACCATGGGACGCAGCCTCGAAGAGGTCTCGCAAGACCTACGGCAGCGCTACCAACCCCAGGAGTGAATTTTGGGGTCTGGGGCAACGTACGGTAAAGTGTTTCCCCGTGTCAGTGCTGAGGTTGCTCAGCACGTTCTTTGTTATAGATTCAACCGCATTTTTATTGCGCATTCAGAAAGGAGCGCCCGATGAAGGTCCGCAAGTCGCTTCGGTCGCTGAAGAAGAAGCCGGGCGCCCAGGTTATCCGCCGCCACGGCAAGGTCTTCGTGATCAACAAGAAGGATCCGCGTTTCAAGGCTCGCCAGGGCTAGTCTGAACCGGACGCGCGAAAGCCGCTCCCCGTCGCACCACCAGTGCAATACGGGGAGCGGCTTTCTGCGTTACGGGGTAATTACACGGATGTAAGTGAATTATCTCACAATAGCTCGGCTCGTCCTGCGGAAATGCCAACGGTGTAGTTACGTCGATGGTGAGCGCCGGCCTAGATGTGGGGCTTGAGCTTCGGGTGTCCTGCGGATATCCCGTGCCAGAGCACAAGATATAGTGCCTGTTGCGGGCTTTTGCCCCAAAGTATAGTGTTGTCGGTGTTGCTCCGGCGGGCCTAGGCGCAGCCTCAAGCGCGGGCGTCGAAGAGTGCAGGAGGTGCTCTACGACCGGCCGGAGAAGAAGTAATCTGCCTCCCCGAAACGGATTAAGGAACCTGCCACCATGTCTATCAAGCTCTACACCAAGCCCGCCTGCATGCAGTGCAACGCCACCAAGAAGGCACTGGACCGTGCCGGCCTGGACTACGAGGCCGTCGATATCTCCCTGGACGACGAGGCCCGCGACTACGTCATGGCCCTGGGCTACGTCTCCGCTCCTGTCGTGGAGGCTAACGGTGAGCACTGGTCCGGCTTCCGCCCGGACCGCATCAAGGAGCTGGCCACCCTGGCAGCGTCTGCGTAACTAGGAGTCGAAGATATCCATGTTGGTCGTGTATTTTTCTTCCGCGACGGAAAATACGCGCCGCTTCGTGGAGAAGCTGGGCTTCCCCAATGCGCGGATTCCCCTGCGTCTCAACGATGAGCCGCTGACTGTCAACGAACCCTACGTTCTGGTCTGCCCGACGTACGGCGGGGGAGCGTCCATCAATCACCAAAACTCCCGCCCAGTTCCCCGGCAGGTCATCCGTTTCCTCAACGATGAACACAACCGGAGCCTCATCCGTGCGGTTATTGCGGGAGGCAATAGTAACTTCGGCACCGACTTCGGGAAGGCGGGGGACGTCATCTCCGCCAAGTGCAAGGTGCCGTACGTCTACCGCTTCGAACTGCTCGGCAACTCCGACGACGTGGAGATTTGCCGAGGCGGTTTGCTAGCGAACGCGCAGCAGCTAGGCCTCGAGCCCCCGCTGAGCGCGTAGTGCAACTTTGAAACGCCGGCCGCGGGGAAGCGGCCGGACAGATAGACTTAAAAACATGAAATATCGCGTTGGCTAACTTGGGCGGTTGGCAGTCGCGTCTCATCTTGCGGGACACGGCTGGCCAACCGTCTTCGTGAGCCGGCGCTTCCGTAGTAGATGAAAGGCCTGAGTGCAGCCGTGGATAACCAGTTGGGAAAGACTGTGGCAGAGCCGGTTAAGCCGGAGGAAAAGCTCGACTATCACGCGTTGAACGCGCTGTTGAACCTGTACGACGAAGACGGCAAGATTCAGTTCCACCAGGACCGTGAGGCTGCTAACCAGTTCTTCTTGCAGCACGTCAACCAGAACACGGTCTACTTCCACGATCTGGAAGAAAAGATCGGTTACCTGGTCGACAACCAGTACTACGACCCGGCGGTCATCGCGAAGTACGAGTTTTCCGACATCAAGGACCTTTTCAAGCGGGCTTACGCTTTCAAGTTCCGTTTCAAGTCCTTCCTGGGTGCGTACAAGTACTACACCAGCTACACGCTGAAGACCTTCGACGGCCGCCGCTACCTCGAGCGTTTCGAGGACCGCGTGGCCATGACCGCCCTGTTTTTGGCCGACGGGGACCTCGACTTCGCCGGCAAGATCGTCGACGAGATCATGACCGGTCGCTTCCAGCCGGCCACCCCGACCTTCCTGAACGCCGGCAAGGCCCAGCGCGGCGAGCTGGTCTCCTGCTTCCTGCTGCGTATCGAAGACAACATGGAGTCCATCGGGCGCTCCATCAACTCGGCCCTGCAGCTGTCCAAGCGCGGCGGCGGCGTGGCGCTGCTGCTGTCGAATATCCGCGAGTCCGGCGCGCCGATTAAGCACATCGAGAACCAGTCTTCCGGCGTCATCCCGGTCATGAAGCTGCTGGAGGACTCGTTCTCCTACGCCAACCAGCTGGGTGCCCGCCAGGGCGCGGGCGCGGTCTACCTGAACGCCCACCACCCGGACATCCTGAACTTCCTGGACACCAAGCGCGAAAACGCGGACGAGAAGATCCGCATCAAGACCCTCTCGCTCGGCGTGGTCATCCCGGATATCACCTTCGAGCTGGCCAAGCGCAACGACGATATGTACCTCTTCTCGCCGTACGACGTGGAGCGCGTCTACGGCAAGGCCTTCGGGGATATCTCCGTGACCGAGCACTACGAGGAGATGGTCGAGGATCCGCGCATCCGGAAGAAGAAGATCAACGCCCGCCACTTCTTCCAGACCATCGCGGAGATCCAGTTCGAGTCCGGCTACCCGTACATCATGTTCGAGGACACCGTGAACCGGGCTAACCCGGTCAAGACCGGCCGGATCAACATGTCCAACCTGTGCTCGGAGATCCTGCAGGTTAACTCCCCGTCGGAGTTCAACACCGACCTGAGCTACCGCACTCTGGGCAACGACATCTCCTGCAACCTGGGTTCGCTGAACATCGCCATGACGATGGACTCCGACAACTTCGCCCAGACCGTCGAGACCGCCATCCGCGGCCTGACCGCGGTCGCGGACATGACGGCTATCGATTCCGTCCCCTCCGTGCGCCAGGGCAACGACCAGTCCCACGCCATCGGCCTGGGCCAGATGAACCTGCACGGCTTCCTGGGCCGCGAGCACATCGAATACGGTTCCGAGGAGGCCCTGGACTTCACCAACGCCTACTTCGCGGCGGTGCTGTACGCCTCCCTGCGCGCCTCCCTGAAGATCGCGCAGGAGCGCGGTGAGGCCTTCGCGGAGTTCCCGCAGTCCGAGTACGCGACCGGCGAGTTCTTCGACCGCTACGACCCGGCGGAATTCCAGCCGCAGACCGAGCGCGTCAAGGAGCTCTTCGCCAACTCGACCATCCACACCCCGTCCGCCGAGGAGTGGGAGCAGCTCAAGCAGGACGTCGCCCGCGACGGCCTGTACAACCGCAACCTCCAGGCCGTGCCGCCGACGGGTTCCATCTCCTACATCAACAACTCGACGTCGTCCATCCACCCGATTGCCTCCAAGATTGAAATCCGCAAGGAAGGCAAGATCGGCCGCGTGTACTACCCGGCCCCGCACATGGATAACGACAACCTGGAGTACTTCAAGGACTCCTACGAGATCGGCTACGAGAAGATCATCGACACCTACGCCGTCGCCACGAAGTACGTAGACCAGGGCCTGTCGCTGACCCTGTTCTTCAAGGACACGGTCACCACCCGTGACATCAATAAGGCCCAGATCTACGCCTGGCGCAAGGGCATTAAGACCCTGTACTACATCCGCCTGCGCCAGATGGCGCTGGAAGGCACCGAGGTTGAAGGCTGCGTGTCCTGCATGCTCTAGGCAGCTACCCCTGACCGCCGGGAGCTAAAAGGCCCGAGGGAATCGAAGTGATTTCCTCGGGCCTTTCGTTTTCTTAACTTACCTGCTTATGCAGCACTTACCAGTCGCGGTGGGAGCTGGCGCGGTTTTCGTCCAGGATGATGCGCGAGAGGTGCTCGGCGCGGTCCGGATCGCGGTCCCGGATGGCGGTGGCGAGCTCGTGGTGGAGCCGCGTGGTGCCGGCGACCGGATCGCGCTTGGGGGAGCCGAAGACGGATTTGCCCTTGAAGATAGACAGCAGGGACGGAGCCAGCGCGGCGAACATTTCGTTGCCGGAGGCATGGAGAATCATGGTGTGGAAGCGCAGGTCGGTGGACAGCTCCTCGCCGACGCGCGAGGACGGGGAGGTCTCCAGCTCGGATAGCCGGCTGGCTAGCGCGAGGAGTTCGGCGCATTCCTCGGCGGAGGCGCGCTGGGCGGCCAGGCGCGCGGCGATGGGCTCGATGGCCAGCCGCAGCTGGTTCAGCGAACCCAGCTGATCACTGCGGGTGCGCTCGGACTGGAGCCGCCAGTTGATCACCGCCTGGTCGTAGACGGCCCACTCGGTCATGGGCAGGACCGTAATCCCGACGCGCCGGGAGGAGGCTACTAGCCCGAGTTGTTCCAGAGCGCGCATTGCCTCCCGGGCGACGGTCCGCGAGATATCGAAGCGGGCGCAGATATCCAGCAGGGTAAAGGTCTGGCCGGTGGCGATGGTCCCGTGAACGATTTCGGATCCGAGCTGATCGAGGACGGAGCTCAGCAGGGGAGTGGGGTGCTGGGAGGTGGGGGCAAGCAAAATCTAAAATCCTCGCGCGTGAACTGGGGGAGTGGTCGGAAGTGGGACTGGGTGCGATGACCTGGTAGGTCCCTGGCGGTAATGGGCCCGGCAGTAGGCGCTTACGTGGATATTATCGCTGGCTATAAGGATTTGTTAACACTTGTTGGAGGACTACACCGGATCGTTATTGAGCAGGGGTAACCGGGCGCGGCCGAGGTTAGGGCGACCATCGGGGACTCGCCGGCGCTTCCTCGGGTATCGTGGTGGGTTGTAATACCCCCCGATCGATGAAGGTAGGTCACCTGCGTTGTCTCACGAGTACGATGCGTATGTTTCCGGCCATGACCAGCCGGTTAAGGCAATCAACTGGAATACCATTCCGGACGAAAAGGACCTCGAGGTCTGGGACCGACTGACGGGTAATTTCTGGTTGCCGGAAAAGATCCCGGTCTCCAACGACATCCCGAGCTGGAAGACGCTCACGGAAAAGGAGCAGGAGACCACCATGCGGGTCTTCACCGGCCTGACGCTGCTGGACACCATCCAGGGCACCGTCGGCGCGGTCAGCCTGCTGGACGACGCGGTCACCCTGCACGAGGAGGCGGTCTACACCAACATCGCCTTCATGGAGTCGGTGCACGCTAAGTCCTACTCCAATATCTTTATGACGCTGGCGTCTACCCCGATGATTAACGACGCCTTCCGCTGGTCCGAGGAAAACGAAAACCTCCAGAAGAAGGCCAAGATCGTCATGTCCTACTACGAGGGCGACGATCCGCTGAAGAAGAAGGTCGCCTCCACGCTGCTGGAGTCCTTCCTGTTCTACTCCGGCTTCTACCTGCCGATGTACTTCTCGTCCCGCGCCAAGCTGACGAACACCGCCGATATCATCCGGCTGATCATCCGCGACGAGGCCGTCCACGGCTACTACATCGGCTACAAGTACCAGCAGGGCGTGCGCAAGCTGGACGAGGCTAAGCAGCAGGAGCTGAAGGAATACACCTTCGACCTGCTCTACGATCTCTACGACAACGAGATCGACTACACCGAGGATCTCTACGACGAGCTGGGCTGGACCGAGGACGTGAAGCGCTTCCTGCGCTACAACGCCAACAAGGCCCTCAACAACCTGGGCTACGAGGGCCTCTTCCCGGCGGACGAGACCCGCGTGTCGCCGTCCATCCTGTCCTCGCTGTCGCCGAACGCGGACGAGAACCACGACTTCTTCTCTGGTTCCGGTTCCTCCTACGTCATCGGCAAGGCGGAGGAGACCACCGACGACGACTGGGACTTCTAGCAAGGCCCCGCAAACCCCGACACCCCCGGCGGATACGTCAACCGAAAGGATGACGTATCACGGGGGTGTATTTTCGTCTCTGGACCGGCGCCAAAGCGGGCATGGCGCGGGAAATATTGTGGGCTACACCACGTTCGCCCCCGGGTGGGTGTCGGGCTGGCGAAAATCTAGGCCCAATTTGCTGCGACAATGCCGCCACACGAGTCACAGCAGGCCACTTAGCTGCGAATTCGAGTCTTAGAAACGGCTGGCAAAGTGGGGTGGAGTTGGCCTAGGATTAGGCGGTGTAAAACTTTTAAGCGCTTGTATGGCATAAAGCTGGCAAGCGCTTGCTAGTCAGGAGGATATAAATGACCGCTGTGGCGCCACGGTTGGACGACTACGTCCAGCCTTCACGTCCTGAGCCGACGGGGCACGGTAAGACCGGCTCCAAGGCTTGGACGATGTTGACCACCACTGACCACAAGCAGCTGGGCATCATGTACCTGATCATGTCGTTCAGCTTCTTCTTCCTTGGTGGCCTGATGGCACTGCTGATCCGCGCTGAGCTGTTCACGCCGGGTCTGCAGTTCCTGTCCAACGAGCAGTTCAACCAGCTGTTCACCATGCACGGCACTGTGATGCTGCTGCTGTTCGCAACCCCGGTCGTCTGGGGCTTCGCTAACTACATCCTGCCCTTGCAGATTGGTGCACCGGATGTGGCCTTCCCGCGTCTGAACGCCTTCGGCTTCTGGATCACCACCATCGGTGGTGTCGTGATGCTGGCTGGCTTCCTGACCCCGGGCGGCGCTGCCGACTTCGGCTGGACCATGTACCTGCCGCTGGCAGACTCCGTTCACACCCCGGGTATCGGCGCTGACATGTGGATCGTCGGCGTTGGCGCTACCGGTGTCGGTACCGTTGCTTCCGCAATCAACATGGTCACCACCGTGCTGACCCTGCGCGCACCGGGCATGACCATGTTCCGTATGCCGATCTTCACCTGGACCATCTTCACCGCTTCGGTGCTGGCCCTGATGATCTTCCCGCTGCTGCTGGCTGCTGCACTGGGCGTTCTCTACGACCGCAAGCTGGGCGGCCACATCTTCGATTCCGCTAACGGTGGCGGCATCCTGTGGCAGCACCTGTTCTGGTTCTTCGGCCACCCGGAGGTCTACGTTCTGGCCCTGCCGTTCTTCGGCATCGTCTCCGAGGTCGTTCCGGTCTTCGCCCGTAAGCCGGTCTTCGGCTACGTCGGCCTCATCTTCGCCACCCTGTCCATCGGTGCGCTGTCGATGGCCGTCTGGGCTCACCACATGTTCGTGACCGGCGCGGTCCTGCTGCCGTTCTTCTCCTTCATGACCTTCCTGATTGCGGTCCCGACCGGTATGAAGTTCTTCAACTGGGTCGGCACCCTGTGGAAGGGCCACATCACCTGGGATACCCCGATGATCTTCGCCATGGGCTTCATGGCCACCTTCCTCTTCGGCGGTATGACCGGCGTTATGCTGGCCTCCCCGGCACTGGACTTCCACCTGGCTGAGTCCTACTTCCTGATTGCTCACTTCCACTACACCCTGTTCGGTACCGTGGTCTTCTCCGCCTTCGCGGGTCTGTACTTCTGGTTCCCGAAGATGACGGGCCGTATGCTGGATGAGCGTCTGGGCAAGATTCACTTCTGGCTGACCTTCATCGGCTTCCACGGCACCTTCCTGGTTCAGCACTGGGTCGGCAACATGGGTATGCCGCGTCGTTACGCCGACTACCTGGAGTCCGATGGCTTCACCATCTACAACCAGATTTCGACCATCTTCTCCTTCGTGCTGGGTGCTTCCGTCATCCCGCTGATTTGGAACGTGTTCAAGTCCTGGCGCTACGGCGAGATCGTCACCGTCGACGATCCGTGGGGCTACGGCAACTCCCTCGAGTGGGCCACCACCTGCCCGCCGCCGCGCCACAACTTCAACTCGCTGCCGCGTATCCGCTCCGAGCGCCCGGCGTTCGAGCTGCACTACCCGCACATGGTTGAGCGCATGCGCTCCGAGGCGCACATCGGCGCTGGACACTAATTAGTGTCAACGAGGCGCTGAACCCTCCTGCCAACTAAGCCACCTTCTAGGCCCGGTTCTTAAACGGGCCACAGAAGGTGGCTTTTGGCGATCCGAAAGCCGCGTCACGGTGGGGGCCCAAGGGGCTGTGACCGTGGCCGCATCCGGCTGTGGCAGGATAAAGGCTGTGGATAATCAAGCTTTAAAGGACGTAGTGATTACGACCTCGGGGCCGGACAAGCCCGGGGTATCGGCTGCCTTCTTCCGCGTGCTGGCGGCCGTCGGGGTGGAACTGGTGGACGTGGAGCAGGCTATCTTCTCCGGACGCATCACCCTGGCGGCCTACGGGCGCCTCGACCCCGCGCTCGTCGAGAAGGCGGAGGCCGGGCTGCGAAACACGCTGAGCATCTACCAGCACACCGTCACCGTTGAGGTGGGCACGGATCGCTCCCCGCGGCCGCGCTCTAGCCACGTGGTGGTCATCATGGGGGCGACGGTGACCGCGGAGCAGATGGCGGCGCTGGCGCAGGAGCTGGCCAACTTCGACGCCAACATCGACCGCATCCGGGGCCTGTCCCGGCAGCCGCTGACCGGTCTGGAGCTGTCCGTGACCGTGGCGGGCGATGCCGCCGGTTTGCGGGCCCGGCTGGCCGAGCTGGCCGGGCGCTTAGGCGTGGACCTGGCCATCGAGGAGGCCGGCCTGCACCGCCGCGCCAAGCGCCTGGTCTGTTTCGACTGCGATTCGACCCTGATTACCGGCGAGGTCATCGAGATGCTCGCCGCCCGCGCCGGCCGCGAGGCGGAGGTAGCCGCGGTCACCGAGCGCGCCATGCGCGGCGAGCTCGACTTCGCGGAGTCCCTGCGCGAGCGCGTCAAGGCCCTGGGCGGGCTGGACGAGTCGGTGCTGGCGGAGGTCGCGGCTGATATCGAGCTCACCCCGGGCGCGCGCACCACGGTGGCCACGCTCAAGCGCCTGGGCTTCAAGGTCGCGGTGGTCTCCGGCGGCTTCTTGGAGGTCCTCCAGCCGCTGGCCCGCGAGCTTAACCTGGACTACGTGCGGGCCAACACCCTGGCCATTAGCGACGGGAAGCTGACCGGCGAGGTCACCGGGAAGATCGTCGACCGCGCGGCGAAGGCGGAATACCTGCGCGAATTCGCCGCGGACTGCGGCGTGCCCATGTCGCAGACGGTGGCGGTGGGTGACGGCGCCAACGATATCGATATGTTGAGCGCGGCGGGCCTGGGGATTGCCTTTAACGCCAAGCCGGCCCTCAAGGAGGTGGCCGACGCGCAGGTCAACCACCCGTACCTGGACGAGGTCCTGCAGCTGCTGGGCATCCCCTCCGCCGAGATCGAGAAGGATTAGTCCATGGGCACCGAGCAGGCTATCGATGCCTCTTTCCGCGCCGCCCACCAGCGGCTCCAGGAATCCTGCAGTTCGCGCGACTGGCACCGCGATAGGGAAGACCCCAATCAGCCGGAGACAGTCCAGGCCATGCAGATCGCGCTGAACCTGCCCAAGCAGGACACCCCGGCCCGCCACCGCGTGCTGGAAGCGGCTGCCCGGGCCGTGGTCGCGGTGTGCCTGGACGAGCGCGCCGGCGGCGATACGGCCTTCGCCGCTGCCCTGGGCCGCTGGTACGGACACCGCATCCGCAAGGTGGCCCGCCGCAGCCGCAACAAGGCCTGGAACGACGTCCAGGCGCTGCCCGGGGTGACAGTCGACGTGGCGCGCGCTTCCGTTCCCTCGGCGGTCAACGAGGTGGATCCGCTCATTAGCAAGCTGCAGATCGGCCACACGGACCTGCCCGCCGACCAGCCGGGCGACCCGGCGGCCGACGCCCCGGTCATCTACGTGGACGCCTCCCTCGGCATGAGCGCGGGCAAGGCCGCGGCCCAGGTCGGGCACGGCTCCATGCTGCTGGCCGCCAGCCTGAACGTTCAGGCGGCGTGGGAGTGGAAGCAGGCCGACTTCGCCCTAAGCGTGCGCGAGGTCGACCACGCCACCTTCGAGCGGGCGCAAGCCGAAGCCGGGGCGGTAGTGGTCGTCGACGCCGGGTTCACCGAGATCGCCCCGGATTCGGCGACGGTGTGCGCCCTGCCGCGCCCGCTCAGCACCTAACAGTCCGGGTCGGCTATGGGAAGGCCGGGCCCGCCTTTAGCGGCTCTCAACGAGGCGCCGAAGCGCGCCTAGCACCGTTTCCAGGCGCGTGGTGGACCAAAACGGCGGCATCGAGGCGCGCAGGAAGCCGCCGTAGCGCTTGGTCTCCAGGCGCGGGTCCAGCACCGCGACGACTCCCCGGTCGCTGGTTGCGCGCAGCAGGCGGCCGGCGCCCTGCGCCACGAGGAGGGCGGCGTGTGTGGCCGAGACCTCCATGAAGCCGTTGCGGCCGGCGGCCTTGGCGGCCTCCGTGCGCGCCTGCATCAGGGGGTTGTCGGGCCGCGGGAACGGGATGCGGTCGATGGCCACCAGCGAGCACGCCGGGCCGGGCACGTCCACGCCCTGCCAGAGCGTCAGCGTGCCAAACAGGCAGGAGTTTTCCTGTTTGCTGAACTTGTCCACCAGCGCGCCGATGGAATCCTCGCCCTGGAGGAAAATCTCGAAGGGCAGCTTCGGGCGCAGCTCCTCGGCGGCCTGCTCGGCGGCCCGGCGGGAAGAAAACAGGCCCAGGGTGCGCCCGCCGGCGGCGGTGATAAGCTGCTGCAGCTCGTCGAGCGTGGCCGGGGAAAGGCCGTCGCGGCCGGGCTGGGGCAGGCCCGCGGCGGTGTACAAGATCCCGGACTTGGCCGGGTCGAAGGGCGTGCCGACGTCCAGCGAGTCCCAGGTGCCCTGCGGCAGGCCCCACTGGGCGGCCATCGCGTCGAAGCGCCCGCCCAAGGCCAGCGTCGCCGAGGTCAACACGACGGTTTGTTCGGCGAAGAGGTTGTCCTGGAGCATCTGTGAGATGGACAGCGGCGCCACCGCCAGGGTATTCGCCCCGTTGCGACTGTCCCGGTCTAGCCAGACGACGTCCTCGTGCGCGGCCGGATCCCCGGTTGCGAAGACGTCGAGCAGCCGCGCGACGGTCTCCACGATTGAGCCCAGGTGGTTGGTCAGGTTCTGGCGCTCGGCGTATTTCTCCGGGTCCTGGGCCTGCTCGTTATCAGGGGCGCGGCCGATGGTGGACTTGATGTCTTCGACCGTATCCGCCAGGGAAGAAAGCTGGGACTTGGCGTTATCCGGCAGGTCCACCCAGCGGCCCGGGGAATACTCATCCAGGAGCAGATTGAATTCGTCCGCCTGCTC
Source organism: Corynebacterium sp. LK2590 (assembly GCF_040946105.1). NCBI lineage: Bacteria > Bacillati > Actinomycetota > Actinomycetes > Mycobacteriales > Corynebacteriaceae > Corynebacterium > Corynebacterium sp. LK2590. The sequence continues at coordinate 208,340 of NZ_JAYWMH010000005.1, read as the reverse complement.
GCTCAGGCGGGCTTCCTTGCCGTTGGCGCCCAGCGCCTTGACGCGGTTGGCCGCCATCTTGAGGCCGCGCGCGGTCAGCTCCGCCGTGGACACGGAGGTGATCCGGCCGTCCAGCTCGTGGGCCTCGTCGATGATGACCGCCGAGTGCTCGGGCAGGATGGTGGCCTGGGAGACGGCATCGATAGCCAGCAGCGCGTGGTTCGTGACCACGACGTCGACCTGGGCGGCCGCCTGCCGGGCGGCCTCCGCAAAACAGTCGGCCCCGTGCGGGCAGCGCGCAGCCCCCAGGCACTCGTTCGAGGTGACCGAGACCTGCCGCCAGGCGAGGTCGCTGACCCCGCGGTCTAGGTCCTCGCGGTCGCCGGTGTCGGTCTCATCCGCCCAGTCGTAGAGGCGGGCGGCCTGGGCGCCTAGCCCCGTGGTCTCGGCTTCCTCGAAGAGCCCGGATTCCGCCTCCGCCAGGGATTCGGCCCGCGCCACCTTGTTCAGGCACAGGTAGTTTGAGCGGCCCTTCATGATGGCGAAGGTGGGCTTGCGCTGCATGATGGGCTCGAGGGCTTCGACCAGGCGCGGCAGGTCGCGCTGGACCAGCTGGCGCTGCAGGGCCAGCGTTGCGGTGGAGACCACCACGGTGGATCCGGTGTTGTGCGCGTGCCGGATGGCGGGCACCAGGTAGGCCCAGGACTTGCCCGTGCCGGTGCCGGCCTGCACGGCCAGATGCCGCTGGGTATCCAGGGCCTTAGTCACCGCGCTGGCCATGCGGATCTGCCCGTCGCGCCGCGCGCCGCCGAGGGCCTCAACGGCCGAGGACAGCAGCTCCTCGGTGGAGTGGTTGAGCGGCTCGCGAAAAGACTCGCTGTCGGGGTCGGCGGGTTCTGCTGGGTCGTGCGGGGCGTTTGTCACCCCGGTTAGTCTACCGGCCTAGGACTGGTGCGGCGGCAGCAACCCGACCGCCCGGGTGGGTACGGCCGGCTCGCCGCGGGACAGGGCCAGCCCCTCCCAGGGCAGCGTGCCGATGGCCGCGGCCAGGTGGGCGCGGGAGGTGTCCAGGTCTGGGATATCGTCGACGGCCTGACCGTCGCGCATCAGCGGGATGGTCAGCTGCTGGGTCTCCAGCCCGCCGACGTCCGGGGCGGTGGTGTCCGTGTAGGGGAAGACGACCTCCTCGACCGCCACGCCGGTGGAGCGGTAGGTGCGCAGCGCCTGCTTGGCGCCGCCGATGGATTCCTTGGAGGAGGAACGCTTGGCCACCGGGTGCCCGTCGACCTCCACGACCTTGTAGACCAGGCCGGCCGTCGGGGCGCCCGAGCCGGTGACCACGGAGGTGCCCACGCCGTAGACGTCCACCGGGTCGCCGCGCAGGCCGGCGATGGCGAACTCGTCCAGGTCGGAAGAGACCACGATCTTGGTCTCGGTATTGCCCAGATCGTCCAGCTGCTTGCGGACCCGGCGGGTGACCGCGCCCAAGTCGCCGGAGTCAATACGCACGCCGCCGAGTTCCTTACCCGCGACCTCCACGGCGTTGATAACGCCCTGGGTGATGTCGTAGGTGTCGACCAGCAGGGTGGTGCCCGCGCCTAGGACGTCGATCTGGGTGGCGAAGGCCGCCTTCTCGTTGGCGCTGCCGTCCTCGTTGACGTGTGCCAGCGTCCACGCGTGCGCGGCCGTGCCGGAGACCGGGATGTCGTAGCGGAAGCCGGCCTCCAGGTTGGAGGTGGCGACGAAGCCGGCCAGGTAGGCCGCGCGGGCGGCGGTGACCGCGGCGTATTCGTGCGTGCGGCGCGCGCCCATCTCCAGGATGGGGCGCCCGTCCGCGGCGGTGACCATGCGGGCGGCCGCGGAGGCGACCGCCGAGTCAGCGTTCATGATGGACAGGATGACGGTCTCCAGCACGATGCACTCGGCGAAGGTGCCGCGCACGGTCAGCAGCGGCGAATTCGGGAAATAAAGCTCGCCCTCGCGGTAGCCGTCCACCTGCCCGCTGAAGCGGTAGTTGCGCAGGTAGTCCTTGGTCTCCTCGTCGAGGAAGTCGAGGTGGGCCAGCTGCTGCTCGGTGAAGCGGAAGTTCTGGATGGCCGCGATGACCCGCGGCGTGCCGGCGACGACGCCGTAGCGGCGCTCGTTGGGCAGGCGCCGGGAGAAAACTTCGCAGGTGACTTGGCGGTGGGCGCTGCCGTCTCGCAGGGCTGCCTCGAGCATGGTCAGCTCGTACATGTCGGTGAGTAAGGCAGTGGAGGCGGTGATATTCGAGCTATCGTTCACATCGTGAAGTGTACGTCACAGGCGCGTGACGGGGGTGTTTATTGTTCAAATTGGATGACGACCCAGACCCGGCCGTGGCCGATCTCCGCCGCCACCGCCTGGAAGGTATTGGCCGGGTTCAAGACCACCTCGAGGTGCGGGCGGGAGGCGCGCAGCTTCTCCACGACCGCGTAGCCGGTAGCCCCCTCGACTGGCAGGTTGACCTGCAGCTGCGAGATGTTCTCGGGCGAGCGGGATTCCTTCCCGGCGGCCGCGTTCTGGCGGGCCTGCTCCCGGGCCGCGCCCTGGCGATCCGGCCACGGCAGCCCCGGCGGCAGCCCGTTGTCGAGGCGCCACTGGTTCAGGGCGGTGCCCACCTCTTGTTCCAACTCGGTCAGCCGGATTTGTTCCTCCGGGGACGCCGGCTCGGGCTGGGCGGTGGAGGATCCGTTGTCGGCGGATTCAGAGGAGCCCGATCCCCCGGGGCTGGATACCAGGGAGGCGATGGCCACGCCGACGGTCGCGGCGAGGGTGACGAAGGTGATGACCGCGCGGGCCACGCCGGGCAGATCGGCCGGGAAGCGGCCGGCGCGAACGTCGTTAATCAACCGCGTGAGCAGGGGAGGCTGTGACATGCTGTCCTTTCTGTCCGGCTCGGTCCGCGCTGCCGCGCTCGGCCGCTAGCACTGTGATTCAGTGGGGATGAAGTACGTTACAAGGCTCGTTGAGGCACAGGTTACCTGCCAGGCACCTTGTGCACTAGTGAAATTGGTTAGGCTATTAGGTATGACTGCCAGAATTTCCCCCATTTACATGGGCTCGCCCATGGCTACCCCGGAACTGGACGAGGACCTCAAGGTGGACGTAGCCACCAGCGAAAACCTGCCCTGGATGTGCATCGTCTGGGACGACCCGGTCAACCTGATGAGCTACGTCTCCTACGTCTTCCAGACGGTGCTGGGCTACGACAAGAAGCGGGCCAACGAGTTGATGATGCAGGTACACACCGAGGGCAAGGCGGCCGTGTCCTCCGGTGAACGCGACAAGATCGAAGCCGACGTCAAGAAGCTGCAGATCGCGGGCCTATGGGCCACCATGCAGCAGGCCGGCTAGGAGGCGGAGAAGAAAAACCCCATGCAAGAGTGGAAGAAAAAGAAATCGCTAATGCGCCCGGTGCGCTTTCACGCCGTCCTGGACCCCATGGAGCGCGAGGTTTTAGGCAACCTGACCTCGACGGTGGCCGAGGCCATCATCCAGCGCGCGCAGTCCGCACCGAAGGACGAGCTGGCCGAGATGATGGACATGCCCTCCGGCCACAAGGACGCCCCGGAGGATCCCTCCCTGGCGCGCCTGTTTCCGGACTTCATGGCCGACGGCGACGAGGAATTCGACGGCGACGCCTCGCTGATGCGCAGCCTGCACGAAAACGACATCGCCCGCGCCAAGCTCGCCAACCTGCAGGCCATCAACTCCGCGCTGGGGCCGACCGGCTCGGTGGAGCTTAACCTTTCGGAGGAAGAGGCCCACCAGTTCGTCGCCGGCCTCAACGATCTCCGCCTGTTCGTCGCCGCGGGGGATTTCAGCGGCCCGGACGCCGCCGTTACCGATCGCGACGCGCTCGTGGAATGGCTGGCCTTCAACCAGGACTCGCTGCTGCGGGCGCTGATGTCCTAATGCTCAGCGTCGGCCACGTCAGCCGCGGGGATACCGGGGTCACCGCGGTCTATTTCGGGCCCGCCGGGGCAGTGGCCGGCGTCGACGTGCGCGGCGGCGGCCCGGGCACGCGGGAAACCGACCTTTTGGCCCCACACAACACCGTCCAGCGGGTCCACGCCATCGTCCTGGCGGGCGGTTCCGCCTTCGGGCTGGCGGCCGCGGACGGGGCCATGCGGCAGCTGGCGCAGGAGGGGCTCGGCTTCGCCGTCTTCGGCGAGGACAAACCCGGCCCGCGCGTGCCCATCGTGCCGGCGGCCGTCATCTTCGATCTCGCCGTCGGGCCGACGATGCCCACCGCCGACGACGGCGCCGCGGCCATCCGCGCCGCCTTGGCCGGCGACGACCCCTCCCAGGGCAGCGTCGGGGCCGGCTGCGGGGCCACCGCCGGCAAGCTGCGCGGCGGGGTCGGACGGGCCCAGCTGGCGGCGGCCGATACCGGCTTTAGAGTCGGCGCCATCGTGGTGGCCAACCCGGTCGGCCAGGTCGTCGACGCGGCCACCGGCCGGCTGTTCGGGGCGCCGGGCCGGCCCGGCATCGACCGCGCGGCCTTTGCCGAGCTGCCCGACCCGGCCGCGAGCCTGAACACCACCATCGGGGTGGTTTACACTGACGCGCCGCTTAACAAGGCGCAGGCCCAGCGGCTGGCCCTGGCCGGCCACGACGGGATCGCCCGCGCGGTGCGCCCGGCCCACTCGCCGCTGGACGGCGACACTTTGTTCGGCGTTTCCACCGCGACCCCGGCGCAGGCGGCGGGCGCATCCGCGCCGGTGGGGGACGCGACGCTGGCGCGGCTGACCGCGCTGGCCGCCGATGCCGTCGAGGCCGCCATTGTCTCCGCCGTCTGCGCGGCCAGCGACGGCTTTGGCTACCCCGCGTATTCTTCCCTGCTGCGCTAAGCTGAAGTGCACTATGACATATTCCACTGGACCGTATTCGTCCCGGCCGGACCGTAGCCGGGGACAGACCGGCCCGGCGAATTTCGGGCCCTCGGGCGGGCCCCTCCAGCCGGCCGGCGGCGCTGGTATGCGCAAGCCCCAGACCAACCGGGGCGACTCAGTGAATTACACGCGCGCCGGGCGCCTGCGCACCGGCCTGGTCTTCGCCATCGGCTACCTGGTGGTGCTCTGGGGCATCCACATCGTCAACTACGTCATCTTCGGCGGGAGCTTAAGCTACTACGGCATCCACCCGCTGGACTTCAACGGCATCTGGGGGATTGTCACCGCCCCGCTGCTGCACGCCGACTGGGAGCACCTCATCGGCAACTCGCTGCCCGGGGCCGTGTTCTGCTTCCTCATCGGGCTCTCCGGCCGGAAGGTCTGGTGGGAGGTCACTCTGCTGGTGGTGCTCATCGGCGGGCTGGGAACGTGGCTGCTGGGCGGGCCCGGCACCAACCACATCGGCGCCTCCAGCCTGGTCTACGGTTGGCTGGCCTACCTGCTGGTCCGCGGCATCTTCAACCGCTCGCTCATCCAGATCGTCCTCGGCGTGGTCCTGGGGGTTGCCTACTCCGGCCTGGTCTGGGGCGTGTTGCCGATTTACGAGGGGGTGTCCTGGCAGGGCCACCTGTTTGGGGCCATCGGCGGCATCGTGGCCGGCATGACGATTACCTCCGACGACACGTCGAAGCAGATTATGCGCCGCAGCGTAAAATAGTACGGCGTGACTGAACTAGCCGATAAACCGCAGCCCGGACCGACCGCCCCCATCGGGATCTTTGATTCCGGGGTGGGCGGCCTGACGGTGGCGCGCACGATCATCGATCAGCTGCCGCACGAGTCGCTGCTCTACATCGGCGACACCCTGCACGGACCCTACGGGCCGCGGCCCATCGCAGAAGTCCGCGCGCTGTCGATTGACATCGCCGACGAGCTGGTCGAGCGCGGCTGCAAGATGATCGTGGTGGCCTGCAACACCGCCACCGCCGCCTTCCTCCACGACGCCCGCGAGCGCTACGACGTGCCGGTCGTGGAGGTCATCCGCCCGGCCGTGCGCCGCGCTATCGCGACGACGCGCAACCACAAGATCGGCGTGATCGGCACCGAGGGCACCATCAAATCCGGCGTCTACCAGGACCTTTTTGCCGTACACCCGGACGTGCAGGCCACCGCCGTGGCCTGCCCCGACTTCGTGCCCTTCGTGGAGCGCGGGATCACCTCCGGCCGCCAGATCCTGGGCATTGCCGAGGGCTACCTGGCCCCCATGCAGGCCGCCGGCATCGACACCCTGGTGCTCGGCTGCACCCACTACCCACACCTTTCGGGCGTCATCCAGCTGGCCGTCGGTGACGAGGTCACGCTGGTCAGCTCCGCGGAGGAAACCGCCAAGGACGTGCTCAAGGTGCTCACCGAGCGCGACCTGCTCGCGCCCGTAGACAACCCGGCCACGCGCGTTTTCGAGTCCACCGGCGACATGGAGATCTTCGAGAACCTGGCCTCCCGCTTCCTGGGACCGGGGGTCGGTGAATTCAACCACATTTCTCACTCCGGTTGATTTTCTCCCCGAAATGGCCGCAAATCGCCCCACTGTCGCCGTATTCGTGACACCATGAGGGGCATGAAGTTGACCATCTTGGGATGCTCCGGAAGCGTGCCCACTTCCGGGAACCCGGCCTCCGGTTACCTCGTGTCTTTCCCGGATGCGCCGTCCATCCTCATGGACTTGGGCCCCGGTACCCTCGCCGCGCTGCAGGACGTCCAGGATCCGTGCGACGCCCACGTGGCCTTAAGCCACCTGCACGCCGATCACTGCATGGATTTCCCCTCCCTGCTGGTCTGGCGCCGTTTCCACCCCTACGCGCCGGCCAAGGGCCGCAACTTTTGCCTGGGCCCCAGCTACGCGCCGCAGCACCTGGGGCGGCTGTCCTCCGACGCCCAGCCAGACGGCGTGGACGACATGTCGGATACCTTCGCCTTCACCCCCTGGGAGGACGGGGTGGAACAGCACGTCGACGACGTCGCCATCACCCCGTACCGGACTATCCACCCGGTCGAGACCTATGGCCTGCGCCTGCGCCACACCGAGACCGGCAAGATCATCGCGTATACCGCAGACACCTCCTTCGATACCAAGCTGCTGCCGTTGGCGCAGGACGCCGATATCCTGCTGGCGGAGGCCGCCTGGGGCGCTAGCTCCGAGGGCAAGGCGGAAAAGATGCACATGTCCGGCGCGGAGGCCGGCCGCCTGGCGCAGCTGGCGGGCGTGCGCACCCTCGTGCTGGTGCACCTGCAGCCCTGGGGAGACGCCGCCGCGACCGTGGCGGCCGCCCGAGCCGAATTCGACGGCGAACTGGTCCTCGGCGAGCCCGGGATGGTCTTCGAACTCTAGCCTGGCCCCGGCGGGTAGCCTGGGAGCATGACTGATTTTCAACGAGCAGACGGCCGCGGCCTCGACGAGCTGCGCACCGTGCGAATTACCCGCAATTTCACCACCAACCCGGCGGGCTCGGTGTTGGTCGAATTCGGCAATACCCGCGTGATGTGCACCGCCTCGGTGGAAACGGGCGTGCCCCGCTTCAAGCGGGATTCCGGCGAGGGCTGGCTGACGGCCGAGTACGCCATGCTGCCGTCCGCCACCCACGAGCGCATGCCGCGTGAGTCCATGAAGGGCAAGGTCAAGGGCCGCACGCATGAGATCTCCCGCCTGGTGGGGCGCTCGCTGCGCGCCGCGGTGGATCTGAGCGAGCTGGGGGAGAACACCATCCAGCTCGACTGCGACGTCCTGCAGGCCGACGGCGGCACCCGCACCGCCTCGATCACCGGCGCCTACGTTGCGCTGGCCGATGCCGTGGCCGCCCTCAAGGAGCGCGGCGCCGTGCCGGGCGAGCCGCTGCTGGACCCTATCGCGGCGGTCTCCGTCGGCATCATCGACGGCCGGGTGTGCCTGGACCTGCCGTATGAGGAAGACTCCCGCGCCGAGGTCGACCTCAACGTGGTCATGCAGGAAAGCGGCGACTTCGTGGAAATTCAGGGCACCGGTGAGCACGGGCTGTTCGGCCGCGACGAGCTGAACCAGATGCTCGACGTGGCCCAGAAGGGCTGCACCGAGCTCATCGCCGCGCAGGGCGCCGCCCTGGGGTGGGACTAATGCAGCTGCTAGTCGCCTCGAATAACCCCAAGAAGTTGAAGGAACTGCACACCATCCTGGCCGAGGCTGGCATCGAGGGCGTAGAGCTGGTCCCGCTCAGTGAGGCAGAGTCCTACCCGGAGCCGGTCGAGGACGGGCGCACCTGCGCCGACAACGCGCTGATCAAGGCCCGCGCGGGCGCGCAGGCCACCGGCCTGCCGTGCGTGGCGGACGACTCCGGCCTGGCCGTCGACGAGCTCAACGGCATGCCCGGCGTGCTTTCGGCGCGCTGGTCCGGCCGCCACGGCGACGACGCCGCCAACAACGAGCTCCTGCTGGGCCAGCTGGTCCACGTGCCGGAAGAGCGCCGCACCGCGGCTTTTGTCTCCGTGTGCGCGCTGGTCACTCCGGCCGGCCAGGAACACGTGGTGGAAGGCCGCTGGCCCGGGCGCGTGCTGACTGCCCCGCGCGGGGAGGGCGGCTTCGGCTACGACCCGCTCTTCCAGCCGGACGGCGAGGAGCGCTCCGCCGCGGAGATGTCCCCGGAAGAGAAAAACGCCGTCTCCCACCGGGGCCAGGCGCTGCGGCAGCTGGTTCCGGTAGTGGCGGCGTTGCAGAAAAACTAGCGCGAAAAGCTAGAGCTGGAAGTCGCGCTGCACCTCGCGGCGGCGCTTGACCTCCATGTAGAAAGAGAAGAACGGGATGGTGCCGGCCAGGGCCGTGGTGAACCACTTCATCGGCGGCCACAGGGCCTTCGGCGCCAGGTTCAGGATGGACAGCAGGTACAGCACGTAGAAGGCGCCGTGGATCTGGGCGATGTGGGTGGCCCACTCGGGCATGTCCATGCCGACGATGTATTCCAGCACCATGCGCGTGGTCAGCACCAGCAGGAAGATACCGGTCACCGTCGCGGCGACGGTGAACAGGGTCAGCGCGGTGCGCACGCGGGCCTGGCGGGCCGGGTGGATGCGCTTCGGCGCGGTGGAAGCAGAAGTGTTCTCAGAAGTCATAGCGGTAATCTAGCTTAGCTTTCAATTGTCGTGCCGGACAGGCCTTAGCGGTCGAGGTCAGGGTTGACCTCGTGGTGCCCGCGGCGCGGGCGGTTGAGCGCGTTGAATTCCTCGACGTCGAGCTGCGGCCGGTGGGGGAGGAAGTCCTCGTCGATGGTGGTCGGCTTGGATTTGGTGACCTCTGGGGCCTCGTAGGCGAACCCGTCGAGGTCCTCCGCCTCGTTTTCGGCGGCGATGCGCTCGTTCTCGCTGCGCAGCGCGGTCCGGTAGGCGTAGATGACGAACGCCGCGAACAGCGGCCACTGGAGGGCGTAGCCCAGGTTCTGGAAGGTGCCGGAACCGGACTGGAAGCGGGTCCACTGCCAGTAGGCGAGCGCGAAGAAGGCGACCACGAGCACGGCGATGAGGACAATATGCCACCACCGCACTCGGATCCTCTGGCGCTTGCCGGTCTCTTGCGTGCTCACGAGTCCTAGCCTACCCACTGGCCGCGGCGCGCCAAAGTCATTAGTGAGCGAAAACGCCCGCCGCCCCGATTAGAACTCGCCGGAATCAATCCGGTAGTATCATTCGCATTGCGCGCCCGTGGCGGAATTGGCAGACGCGCTAGATTTAGGTTCTAGTGTCCGAAGGACGTGTGAGTTCAAGTCTCACCGGGCGCACCACTGCACAGAAAAATACCGAGGCCATCGCACCAGATGGCCTCGGTATTTTTGCGTCTTATTACTCGACTTCGGTGAATTTCCGGTCCCACGCCGAGCGGATGGGGTTGGCGTCGGCCAGCAGGATATCGAAGCGATCGCCGGCGATTTCGACGATTTCGCTCAGCGCCACGCGGTGTTCTTGGGGCTCGGAGTTGGCCAGGCGGCGCACGCCGGCGTCCAGCACGCGCTCGAAGGTGTCGTTGGTGTCCAGGTAGGCCACAAACGGCATGCCGAAGCGCTCGCGGTAGGCGGCGGCCAGCTGGGTGATCTGCTCGGTCTGGACGTCGTCCAGCTCGCCGAGCCCCAGCGAGCCGCGGTCGGCGGAGATCTCCGCGGCGCCCTCGTCGTCGGCCAGCAGGAGCTCGTCCATGGCGGGGTAGTCGTGGATGAGCTGTTCGCGGCGCTCGACGTCGGCGGTGAGGACGGCGACCTGGATGGCCTCGCGCAGCTGCCCGACGTTGTCGAAGGGGCGGGACTCCCAGGTGGTTTCCAGCGGCCAGGTCTCGTTGTTGAACAGCGGGCGCAGGGTCGCCACGAAGTTGTCGCGGTCCATGGCGTTGAGCTCGTCCAGGGAAACGCCCGTGCCGCCGGTGCGGGCGACGTCCCCGCCGCGGGAGCGGCCGGTGTGGAAGAACAACAGGTTCAGCCCGATGGCGGTGATGGCGCCGATGGACATGCCCGAGGAGACGAAGGTCTGCGACCATTCCGGGAAGACCGCCGCGATGTCCGGCTTGAAGGTCACGAGCATGGCCAGCCCCAGCGCGGTGGTCACGATGACGGCGTTGCGCCCGTCGTTGATATCGGCCTTGGCGATGGTCTGCAGGCCCACCCAGGCGACGTTGGCGAACAGCGCTAACGATGCCCCACCCAGCACCGGCGCCGGGATCGCCGCGACCACGGCCCCGGCCTTGGGCAGCAGGCCCAGCACGATCATGAAGCCCGCGGCGGCCACGGCCACCCAGCGGGATTTCACGCCGGTCAGGCGGACCAGGCCGACGTTCTGGGCGAAGCAGGTGTAGGGGAAGGAGTTCATCACGCCGCCGATGACGGTGGACACGCCGTCGGCGCGCAGCGCGGCCTGGACGTCGGCGCGGCGGATGCGCTTTTTAACGATCTCGCCCGTGGCGAAGACGTCGCCGGTGGTCTCCACCATGGTGATGACCATGACGATCAGCAAGGAGAAGATGGCGACCAGGTCGAACTGCGGCAGGCCGAAATAAAACGGCGTCGTGATGCCGAAGGCGTCGGCCTCGCCTACTTCCGAGAAGCTCGCGTCGCCGGCCAGCAGAGCCACGCCCGTGCCCAGCACCAGGCCCAGCAGCACCGACAGGGTGCCCAGGAAGCCGCGGAAGAAACGCTGGACTAGGACGATGACGGCCAGGGTGCCGAAGCCGTACCAGAGGTCGCGGGCTGCGGGCTGCCCCTCGGCGTAGTTGGTGAAGTCGTTGGCGGACACAGCCAGCAGGGAGGTGCCCATCACGAGCAGGACGGTGCCGGTGACCACCGGCGGGAAGTAGCGGAGGAAGCGGCCGAACAGCGGCGCCATGAAGAAGGTGAACAGGCCCGCGACGATGATGGAGCCGTAGATGACCGGCAGGGAGGCCACCCCGCCCTGCCCGTCGGTGGCGCCCAGCCCGATGGCGATGATCGGCGCGACGGCCGTGGTGGTCACGCCCTGGACGATGGGCAGCCGCACGCCCACGTGCTTGCCGATGCCCACCGACTGGATGATGGTAGCGATACCGCAGGTGAGTAGATCCGCGTTGATGAGGTGGATGGTGGTGGCGGTATCCAGGTTGAGGGAACCCGCGATCAGCAGCGGGACGATGACCGCCCCGGCGTAGAAGGCGAGTACGTGTTGCAGGCCTAGGGCGGCGAGTTTGCCGGGGGCTGGAACTTGGTCGACGGGGTGTGTGCGCTTGGGCTGGGTGCTAGTTTGGGCAGCCACGAAGTCCTCCAGGGTGGGGCGAAGCAAAAAACGGTTGAATTCGTACTCTCTAAGCGTAGAAGGGCGGCGCAGATTTCGGGAAAACCGCAGCAAAACGTTCCGGTTATGACCAGAAAGCTGGCTCCCGCCCGGAGCTTAAACCGGACGGACGTTTTACTTAAAATGCCTGAGCAGCGCACTAGAGTCAGACATCAGACGTGTGGTCTATTGCACACTTTCTGGGTTGGAGTAACCACCTAACAAGCCCCTACACTGGGACTCAACGGGGCTTGCCGCTAGAGAAGCTCAAGACCATCGAAACCCGAGAAAAATACAGGTTACAAGGTGGATTGGGAATTGCGAATGGCGAGCGCGCCCCACGGTATAAGGGAACTTATAGATACAGAAGGGAGTCACCGATAGTGACCACCGCAACCCAAGACCTCAAGTTTGATGCCTGGAAGGGTTTTGAGACCGGCCCATGGACTGAGGGCATCGACGTGCGCGACTTCATCCAGCGCAACTACACCCCCTACGAAGGGGATTCGTCCTTCCTGGTCGGCCCGACCGAAAAGACCAAGCGCACCTTCCAGCACCTGGAAGACAACTACCTGTCCGTCGAGCGCAAGCAGCGCGTCTTCGACGTCGACACCCACACCCCGTCCGACATCGACGCCTTCCCGGCCGGCTACATCTCCGAGGATGACAACGTCATCGTCGGTCTGCAGACCGATACCCCGCTGAAGCGCGCCATGATGCCGTTCGGCGGCTGGCGCATGGTCAAGCAGGCCATCAAGGAAGCGGGCAAGGAAGTGGACCCGGAGGTCGAGAAGATCTTCACCCGCTACCGCAAGACCCACAACGACGGCGTCTTCGACATCTACACCCCGCGCATCCGCGCTGCCCGTTCCTCCCACATCATTACGGGCCTGCCGGACGCCTACGGCCGCGGCCGCATCATCGGCGACTACCGCCGCGTGGCCCTCTACGGTGTCGACTACCTCATCGAGGAAAAGCAGGCTTCCCGAGACTCCGTCGCCGACGCCGGCTTCTCCGAGCACTGGGCTCGCTTCCGTGAGGAGCACTCCGAGCAGATCAAGGCTCTGAAGAAGCTGAAGGTCATGGCCGAGCAGTACGGCTTCGACATCTCCGGCCCGGCTACCACCGCGCAGGAAGCTGTCCAGTGGACCTACTTCGGCTACCTGGGCTCCATCAAGTCCCAGGACGGCGCCGCCATGTCCATCGGCCGCCTGTCCGCGTTCTTCGACTGCTACTTCGAGCGCGACCTGGCCAACGGCACCATCACCGAGGAAGACGCCCAGGAAATCATCGACGCGCTGGTCATGAAGCTGCGCATCGTCCGCTTCCTGCGCACCGAGGACTACGACCAGATCTTCTCCGGCGACCCGTACTGGGCCACCTGGTCCGACGCCGGCTTCGGCGACGACGGTCGCCCGCTGGTCACCAAGACCTCCTTCCGCCTGCTCCAGACCCTGATTAACCTGGGGCCGTCCCCGGAGCCGAACATCACCATCTTCTGGGACCCGAAGCTGCCGGAAGGCTACAAGAAGTTCTGCGCCCACATCTCGATTGAGACCTCGTCCATCCAGTACGAGTCCGACCGCCAGATTCGTGAGCAGTGGGGCGACGACGCCGCCATCGCGTGCTGCGTGTCCCCGATGCGCGTCGGCAAGCAGATGCAGTTCTTCGGCGCCCGCGTCAACGCTGCCAAGGCTCTGCTGTACGCCATCAACGGCGGCCGCGACGAGGTCAGCGGCAAGCAGGTCGTGGAAGGCTACGACGCCATCCAGGGCGACGAGCCGCTGGACTTCGATGAGGTCTGGCAGAAGTACGAGGAGATGCTCGACTGGGTCGTCGGCACCTACGTCGAGGCCCTGAACATCATCCACTACAGCCACGACAAGTACGCCTACGAGTCCATTGAGATGGCTCTGCACGACTCCGATATCGTGCGCTCGATGGGCTGCGGTATCGCCGGCCTGTCGATTGTGGCCGACTCCCTGTCCGCCATCAAGTACGCCAAGGTCACCCCGGTTCGGGATGAGACCGGCCTGATTGTGGACTACAAGACCGAGGGCGATTTCCCGGTCTACGGCAACGACGACGACCGCGCCGACGACATCGCCGCAACCATCGTCCACACCGTGATGGAAAAGATTAAGGCCATCCCGATGTACCGCAACGCCATCCCGACCCAGTCGGTGCTGACCATCACCTCGAACGTGGTCTACGGCAAGGCCACTGGCGCCTTCCCGTCAGGCCACGAGGCCGGCACCCCGTTCGCGCCGGGCGCAAACCCGGAGAACGGCGCCGACAGCCACGGCATGGTCGCTTCCATGCTGTCCGTCGGTAAGCTGGACTACAAGGATGCGTTGGACGGCATCTCGCTGACCAACACCATCACGCCGTCTGGCCTGGGCCGTACCCCGGATGAGCGCATCACCAACCTGGTGGGCGTCCTGGACGCCGGCTTCATCATGGACAAGTAAGACCACCCAAAACCCAATCTCGTAGAAGGAGAAATCATCATGGCAACCCCGACTTTCGACCAGCGTCTCGAGGCAATGAAGTCCCGTCGTGCAGAGCACAACATGGACTCCGGCCTGTACCACGCCAACATCAACGTCCTGGACAAGTCCACTCTGGAGGACGCAGTTGAGCACCCGGAGAAGTACCCGAACCTGACCGTTCGCGTCTCCGGCTACGCCGTCAACTTCGTCAAGCTGACCAAGGAACAGCAGCTGGACGTCATCTCCCGTACCTTCCACCAGGGTTCGTAAAAACCATGGCTGATGGCGTTACTGGTGTTGTTACCCTCCAACCAGAAGAAGGCGAAAAGGTACGCGGCGTCGCCGCGGGCCTGGGTGGGGACAACGAACTCGACCAAATCACCCGCCCCGAGCTCATGGAAGCCCGCCGCACTGGCGACGTCGGCTTGGTGCACTCGTGGGAACTGGTGACCTCGGTCGACGGGCCGGGTACCCGCATGACGATGTTCATGTCCGGTTGCCCGCTCCGCTGCCAGTACTGCCACAATCCTGACACCTTCGAGATGAAGACCGGCTCCCTGGAGAAGGTCGAAGACGTGGTCAAGCGCGTCAAGCGCTACAAGCCCATCTTCGACGCTTCCAATGGCGGGTTGACCATCTCGGGCGGGGAGGCGCTGTTCCAGACGGCGTTCACCCGCCGGGTGCTCAAGGAAGTGCACGATGCCGGCATCCACACCACCATCGATACCTCCGGTTTCCTCGGGGCGCGCGTGCGTGACGAGGACCTGGACAACATCGACCTGGTTCTGCTGGATGTCAAGGCAGGCGATGAGAAGACTTACAAAGAAGTCACGCGGCGTGAGCTGCAGCCGACCATCGACTTCGGTGACCGGCTCGCGGCGGCAAACAAGCCGGTGTGGATCCGCTTTGTGGTCGTCCCCGACCTGACGGATAGCCCGGAAAACGTCCAAAACGTCGCCAATATCGTGGCACGGTGGCCCAACAACGTGGAACGCGTTGAGGTCCTTCCGTTCCATAACATGGGCGCCGACAAGTGGCGTGAGCTGGGTTATCCCTACACACTGGAAGACACTAAGCCCCCGGCTGCAGAGGACGTCGAAGCTATCCGCGACGTCTTCCGAGCCAAAGGCTTCACGGTCTACTAATTCCCTTATAACCCACAAACACCCGCTCGCTAGCTCTCCTAGTTCCTAGGAGGCAGCGGGCGGGTGTTCGGCGTTTTCCGGGCCCTAGGCGGCTATTCCTTGACGTAGCCGACGTTTTCGACCTCGACGCTGCCCAGGGACTTGGCGCCGAAGTTGGCCAGCTTCGGGTTGGTGGCCACCATCTCCGGGCCGTTCATCAGCGGCATGATGCCGAAGCTCGACAGCGCCTCCTTCTCCAGCTCGTTGGCCTTCTGGGTCTGCTCATTCGCGTCCGCGATCTGGCCCAGCTCCTCGATCTTCTTGTCCATCTCCGGGGTGCCGGTGCCGGACTTGTTCAGCTCCGAATCCGAGGCGTAGATCTGGTTGAAGCTGGCCACGCCCAGCGGGGAGGAGGACGCGAAAGCCATCGGGAAGATGTCGAAGTCGTGCTTGGTGACGATCTTGGAGAAGTCCGCCGACGGGCGCTCCTCGATGTCCAGCTTGATGCCGACGTCCGCCAGCATCTTCTGGGTGGCGGAAGCCTCCGCCTTAATTCCCGGATCGTCGCCGGTGAGCACGTAGCGCAGGGCCAGCGGCTGGCCGTCCTTCTCGCGGGTGCCGTCGGCACCCGGGGCCCAGCCGGCATCGTCGAGCAGCTGCTTGGCCTTTTCCGGATCGAAGGAGATGAGCTCGCCGAAGGAATCCTGGTAGCCCTCCTGGGTCTGGTACAGGGTGAACGAGCCCGGCAGGTCCTCCTCGTAGTCCAGGCCGTTGAAGCGGATGGAGGCCAGCTGGTCGCGGTCGATGGCGGTCATGAAGGCCTCGCGCACCTTGATGTCGTCCAGGCCCGGGGCGTCGGAGTTCAGCACTAAGAGTACGTTGGCCGGGCGCATGGCGGCGCGGATCTCGATGTCATCCATGTCCTGGATGGTGGCCAGGCGCTCCTTGGAGGCCACGCTGGTCGCGTCGATCTCGCCGGCCTTGAAAGCGTTGATGGAGGCCTGCGATTCCATCTGGCGGTAGGTGATCTTCTTGATGAAGGGCTTGTCGCCCCACCACTTGTCGTTTTCGGTGAAGGTGACGGTGCCGGCGCCGAAGTCGACGCTGTCGACGGTGTACGGTCCCGCGCCCCACTCCGGGTGGAGCTGGTTGACGTAGGCCTCGTTGAACTTCTCAGCGGTATCGACCTGCGGAGGCAGCAGGGAGGAGAACGTGTCCTGCCACCACGGGTAGGCCTGCTTGAACTTCACGACGACCTGCTTGTCGTTCTCGCCCGGGGTGACGGACTCGATCTTGTCGTAGCCCTCCGTGGAGTGGATGTTGAGCTCGTCCATCTCGCCGTTGTTGAACTTCCAGGTGTGCTCGAAGACCTTCCAGTCAATCTCCGTGCCGTCGTTGTACTTGGCGTCCGGGTTGATGGTGTAGGTCACCTGCGTCTTGCCGTCGACGACCTCTTCTTTCACGTCGGTCAGGTAGTCGGCGTTCGGGACGAATTCGCCCTCGCCGGTGTAGGTGGACAGCTGCGGGTTGTAGTACTCCCAGAAGGTCCGAGTGTAGGCGGTCATGTCTGCATTGAAGGCGTTTTGCTGCTCCGAGAACTCACTGATGCCCAGGGTCAGGTCGTCGCCTTCCTGCAGGTTCTCGCGGTCCTGCAGGTTGTAGGAGCCTTCCAGCTGCAGGTCGACGTCGATGGCGCTCGAGGAGCCGTCCGAGCCGCCCGCGCAGGAAGAAAGAAGCACCGCCGAGGCCGCGAGTGCTAACAGCGTGGTGTAGCGGTTTTTAGAAGACATGGTCAGAGATACCTTTCTGGCAGGGGGTGGAAAAGCTTAGGGGAGTGCTATGGAGTTATTTCTGCTGCGCCGGGCAGCAAACCTGGGGAAATTCTTAGGGCTCTATCGGCTCGTAGACCGTCCTTTTCCGGGTGCGCTCGACCGCCGGGTCAGGCACGGGGATGGCCGAGATGAGCGCCTGGGTATAGGGGTGCTGCGGGTGGTCGAAGACCTCGTCGATGGGGCCGGTTTCTACGAAATCGCCCTTGTACATCACGGCCACCTTGTCCGATAAGTGCCGGACCACGGAGAGGTCGTGGGCGACGAAGACAAACGAGATACCCAGCCGCCGCTTCAGGTCGTGCAAGAGGTTGATGATGCCGGCCTGGATGGACACGTCCAGCGCGGAGACCGGCTCGTCCAGGATCACCACCGACGGGTTGGTGGCCAGCGCCCGGGCCAGGCCGATGCGCTGGCGCTGCCCACCCGAGAAATGCCCGGGGAAGCGGTCGATGTGGTGTGAGGACAGGCCCACCAGCTCGAGCAGCTCGGAGATGCGGGCGTCGACGTCGCCGTCGTAGCCCAGTGACTGCAGCGGCTCGGCGATGACCTCCCGGATGGTCATGCGCGGGTTCAGCGAGCTCATCGGGTCCTGGAAGACCATCTGGATGTCCTTGCGCAGCTCGCGGCGTTGGCGGTCACCCAGCTGGGAGGCGTCGACGCCGCCGACCACCACGCGCGCCCCGTCGGCGGGCTTGAGCTCCATGACCTCCAGCAGGGTGGTGGTCTTGCCGGAGCCGGACTCGCCTACGATGGCCAGGCACTCGCCCTCGTGGACGGTGAAGCTGACCTGGTTGACCGCGTGCACCGTGCCCACGCGGTGCTTGAGAATGGAGCCCTTGATCAGCGGGAATTCCTTGCTGAGGTTCTCGACCTCGAGGGTCGTGCGGCGCTGCTCGAAGGGGGTATCGCCCAGCACGTCCTCGGCAAAGGTCGGCAGGGGGAACAGGCGCTGGCCACCAATCCGCGAGTCGATGATCTCGTCCGCGCGGTGGCAGGCGGCGCGGTGGTGGCTGACCGCCGGGTCCAGACTGGAGGTCATGCCGAGGAGCTCCGGCTCGCTGGCGCGGCAGGCATCGATAGCCACGGGGCAGCGGTCCGCGAAGGGGCACTCGTTCTTGAGCTCAATGAGCTGCGGCGGGGTGCCGGCCACCGGGGTCAGCGGCTCCGACTGGGCGGTATCCGCGCGCGGGGTAGAACCCAGCAGGCCGATGGTGTACGGCATCTTCGGGCTGTTAAAGAGCGTGTCGACGTCGGCGTATTCGACCGGGCGGCCGGCGTACATCACGGCGACGTCGTCGGCGGTGCCGGCCACCACGCCCATGTCGTGGGTGATCATGATGGTCGCCGCGCCGGTTTCCCGCTGCGCGACCTTGAGCACGTCCAGGATCTGCGCCTGGATGGTTACGTCCAGGGCGGTGGTGGGCTCGTCGGCGATGATGAGCTGCGGGTTGTTGGCAATGGCGATGGCGATGACCACGCGCTGGCGCATGCCGCCGGAAAACTCGTGCGGGAACGAGCGCAGGCGCTTGACCGGTTCCGGGATCCCCACCAGGTCGAGCAGCTCGGCGGCCTCCTTCTGCGCGGCCGCGCGCCCGATGGAGCGGTGGGCGGTGATTGCTTCGACCAGCTGGTCGCCGATGCTAAAGACCGGGGTGAGGGCCGACAGCGGATCCTGGAAGATCATCCCGATGCCCTTGCCGCGGATGGCCGACATCTGCTTGTCGGTCTTGCCCAGCAGCTCCTCGCCCTGGAAGCGGACGGAGCCGGTGACCTTGGCGTAGTCGGGCAGCAGTCCCATCACGGCCATGGAGGTCACGGACTTGCCGGAGCCGGACTCGCCGACGATGGCCAGGGTGCGCCCGGCCTCGAGGCTAAAGCTGGTCCCGCGCACGGCGTGGACGGTGCCGGCCTCGGAAGGGAAACTGACGTTGAGGTCTTCGACCTCTAACAGGGCGGTCATGCGCGTCCTCCGGAATTCGAGTTGGGGTCGATGGCGTCTCGCAGGCCGTCGGCGATAAAGGCCATGGAGACGGTGAGCAGGGTCAGGGTGGCGGCGGGGAAGTAGAACTGCCAGGGCGCGGCCTCGACGGCGTTGGTACCCACCGCCAGCAGCGTGCCGAGGGAGACGTCCGGCAGTTTCACGCCCAGCCCCAGGAAGGACAGCGCGGTCTCGGAGACGACGGTGGAGACCACGCCCAGCACCAGCTGGATGATGAGCAGCGAGCCGATATTCGGCACGATGTGGCGGACGATGATCTTCGGGCGCGAGACCCCCATGTAGCCGGCGGCGCGCACGTAGTCGTTTTCCCGCACGCTCAGCGCCATGGCCCAGATGACGCGCGCGGCGTACATCCAGCCGAAGGCGATGAGCACGATGATGAGCATCTTCCAGTCGCCGCCGGAGTCGGAGACGACAAGGGCGATGAGCAGGAAGGTCGGGATGGCCAGCAGGAAGTGGATAACCGCCAGGATGATCTTTTCGGTCCAGCCGCCGTAGATGGCCGCGCCGGCGCCGATGATCGCCGACAGGATGGAGGTGGCGATCGAGACGGTCAGCGCGATGACCAGCGATCGGCCCAGGCCGTGGACGACCTGCGCGAAAAGATCGTTGCCGGAGTTGGTGGTGCCGAACCAGTGCTCCGGCGACGGCGGGGCGGACAGGGCCAAAAAGTCCGGCTCGTCGAAGGCCCACGGCGTCAGATAGCTGCCGAAGAGGGAGACGGCGATAAGCCCCAGGAAGATGATGAAGCCGACGGTGGCCATCTTGTTGCGGAAGAACCGGCGGGTGTACAGCTTGAGCTTGTTCGTGCCGCGGATGGTGGTCTCGTCGGCGGTGTAGAGCTTGCGCTGCGACTCGTCGGCGTCGACGCCGGCCGCGGTGGCGGACAGGGCGCTGGGCTCGGTGGCCATGCTGAAGTCGGCGGTCGCGGTGTGCGGGCGGATGCCCAGGTTGTCCGCGGCCGAGTCGATGGCCAGGTCGTTGCGGAGGTGGGGCGTGGCGCGCCGGGCGGTCGCGCGCGGCTGGGTGGATTTGTTGCTCTTAGACATTTAGCTCACCCTTACCCGGGGATCGAGGATGACGACGATGAGATCGGCCAGGATGGCCGAGACCGCAATCATGACGGCGCCGAAGGCGGCCACCGCCGTGGTGCCGTGGATGTCGTTGCGGGAGATGGTCTGGATGAAGTACTGGCCCATGCCGTTCCAGGCGAAGATGGTCTCCGTCATGATGGCGCCGGTAAAAATGCCCGGCACGGAGAAGGCCACCGACGTAGCGACGGGGATGATGGAGGTCCGCAGCGCGTGCTTGCGGATGGCCTGGGTGCGGGTCAGCCCCTTCGCCCGGGCGGTGCGCACGTAGTCGGCGGACAGGTTATCCAGCAGCAGCGTGCGCTGCATCATGTGATAGCCGGCGTAGCTGATAATGACCAGCGAAATGGTAGGTAGGACCAAGTGCTGGGCGGTGTCGATGAGCTTGGGGAAAAACCCTTCCACCCCGGGCGAGCCGGCGCCGCTGACGTAGACGATGCGCTGCCCGGTCACCCGGTTGAGCCACAGGCCGACGGAGACGACGACCAGGGAGGCGACGACCACGTGGACGTTCATGGTGACAATCGACATGCCCTGCCAGAAGCGGTCGGCGAACTTGTACTGGCGGGAGGCGGTGTAAACACCCAAGCCCACGCCGAGGACGATGGAGATGATGGTGGCCAGCAGCAACAGCTGGGCGGAGACCAGCGCGCGCCGGGAGACTTCCTCGGTGACTTCCACCCCGAGCGGGGAAGCGCCCCAGTCCCAGCGCAGCACCACGCCAGTGAGCCAGGTCCACCAGCGCTCCAGCAGCGGGGTCTCTGGGTCCAGGTTGAGCGGCTGCAGGATGTGGCTGATTTGTTCTTGGCTCAGTGGTGGGCGCCGCCCGGCGTAGTTGGAGCGCGGATCCAAAAAGACTGACGCCAACAGGTAGGCGATGTTGGTGGCCAGGAAGATCACGATTAACCAACTGGCGGTCTTTTTGATGATGTATTTGACCATCGCGGTTTCCTTGGGTGTGGGAACGTACTTGGGTTGAGTGATCCAGTATCGAAGTTCGTCCGAATGTGGTGTGGATTACTAACTGTGACGTCGACAATAGCGGGCGTGAGAAACGAGCGGGGCAAAAATGAGAAAAAATCCTCCGGAAAGTTGTGCGGGCGTACCCCCATACGGGGAGGGCGGGGCCTAAGGCCGGTCACGATCCCACATCCGGGGTTCCGGGGCCGTGCCCGCAGTTCGGGCTGGGTGGGACCCTCGCGCATCGGCGGCGAATGTGTCAGACTAAGAGCTGACCGGTGCAATAGAATTCCCCGAAAACAGAAAGGCCGCGCGTGAGTACGCTTCTCGTCATTGGCATCATCGTCCTCATCGTCATTTTGACGTTGTTCGACGGATACTTCATTGTCCGCACCAAGGAGGCCGCCATCATGGAGCGGCTGGGCAAGTACCAGGGAGTGGCCCACGCGGGGCTGCACTTCAAGATCCCCTTCGTCGACCGGGTGCGCGAAAAGATTAACCTGCAGGTCCGCCAGCTCGACGTGATGGTGGAGACCAAGACCAAGGACAACGTCTTCGTCCAGATCCCCGTGGCGGTCCAGTACCAGGTCGTCCAGGGCCGCGAGCGCGAGGCCTACTACACCCTGTCCAGCCCCGACCAGCAGATCGTGGCCTACGTCCAGGACAACGTTCGTTCCTCCGTGGCGAACATGAACCTGGATGACTCCTTCTCCTCCAAGGACACCATCGCCCAGAACGTGGCCGAGTCCCTGCGCGACAACATGGCGGCCTACGGCTGGCACTTCGTCAACACCCTGGTCACCGACATCCGCCCGGACGAGCGCGTGCGCGAATCCATGAACTCCATCAACGCCGCCCAGCGCGAGCGGGAGGCCGCCGTGGCCCAGGCCGAGGCCGAAAAGATCCGAGTGGTCAAGGAGGCCGAGGGCGCGGCCGAGGCCCGCAAGCTGCAGGGCCGCGGCGTCGCCGACCAGCGCAAGGAGATCGTGGAGGGCATCGCCGCCCAGTACGAGATGCTGCGCAAGGCCGGCGTCGAGGAATCCCCCGAGGCCCTCATGCTGGTCTCCCAGTACCTGGACGCCATGGTGGACGTTTCCTCCAACGGCAACGCCTCCGTGCTCTACATGCCGTCCAACCCGTCCGGCATGGGGGATCTCTTCGAGGGCATGCGCGACGTGCTGATGAGCAACCACGCCCTGGACAGCCTGGACAAGTCCTCTAAGTCCTCGTCCAGCCAGCGCCCGCGCACCCGCAGCAACCCGGAGCGGGAGACCGGCTCCAGCAGCTCCAGCTCCAGCCCCGCCAGCCCGGCCGCCAACCCCAGCCTGCCGAGCGCTAGCGACGTGCGCGGCCAGGCCGCCGACTGGGCCAACGAGAACGGCATCCATTCCGCCCGCGACGCCTTCCAGGCCCTGCGCGACAAGCACGGGGAGTGGTGCAACAACGACTAGTGAGTTTGTTTTTCCGGCGCGCCGGAATCTCCACTAGCCTTAGGTGAGCACCAACCTGGACAAGGAGCAGCTCACCGTGAATCCTCGTGAACCTTTCGCCCTGTCCTTTTCGGGACAGGGTTTTTCTTGGGCCGACTCGCTGCGCGGCGCCGACCGTGAACTGCACGCCACGGTGGACAAGGCCGCGCAGCTGTTGGAGCCGCTTGCCGCCGAGCTGGCCGGCCGGCGCCCCCGCGGCTTCCGCCCCTTCGACTGGGCGCAACAGCCGCCGGCCTGGGATCTCAGCGCCCCCGAGGTATCCGTGCCCGGCATCTTCCTGGCCCAGCTGAACCTGCTCGACGCCCTGGCCGCCCAGGGGCTAGTGGCTAGCGATGCCGTCGCCGCCGCCGGCCACTCCCAAGGCCGGCTGGCCGAATTCGTGCTCGACGGGGAGGCTGGCCGCGCGGAGATGCTGGCGATTGCCCAGCTCATCGGCGCGGCGATGACGCACACGGCGCGGCGCTACGGGCTGGTCCGCGATAACGACGCCGCCCCCATGGTCGCCGTCGCCGCAGACCCGCAGGACATCGCCGCGGCCATCCGGGACACCGGCGCGGACACGGTCATCGGCCTGCACAACAGCGCCCAGGATGCCGTCCTGTCCGGCCCGCCCGCCGACAACCTTGCCGTCGCCCGCGCCCTGGGGGTGGAGGCGCAGCCGCTCAAGGTGGCCGCGGCCTTCCACCACCCGCGCATGGGCGAGGCCGTCGACCAGGTCGTGGACTGGGCCCAGCAGGTGGGCCTAGACGCGGCCGTCGCGGAGCGGGCCGCCCGCGCGGTGCTCACCGACGTCATCGACTGGCCGGCGCAGGTCGACCGCCTCGCCGCCGCCGGCGCGCGGTGGATCCTGGAGGTCGGCCCGGAAGAAGGCGTGCGACCCCTGACCGAGAAGATCGTGGAGGGCCGCGGCATCGGGGTGCTCGCGGTCGGCACCGCGACCGGGCAGGCCCGGCTTATTGATCCCGGCCACCAGCTGGCCCCGCCCCGCCCGTACAGCGATTTTGCCCCGCGCACCACGGCCGACGGCGAGCTGGTGACCCGCTTTACCAGCCTGACCGGCTACCAGGCCGTGCTACTGGCCGGCATGACGCCCACCACGGTGGACCCGGCCATCGTGGCGGCCGCGGCCAACGCCGGGTACTGGGCCGAGCTCGCCGGCGGCGGGCAGGCCACGGACCAGCTGCTCGAAGACAACCTCGACTACCTGCGCGAGCACCTCGCCCCGGGCGTGAACGCGCAGTTCAACGCGCTCTACCTCAACCCCCGCCAGTGGCGTCGCCAGGTGGCCGGCCAGCGGCAGGTACCCGCCGCGCGGGCGAACGGGGCGCCGATCAACGGCATCGTGTGCTCGGCCGGCATCCCGCCGCTGGACGAGGCGGTGGAGATCTACCGGAGCCTGCGGGTGGGCAATATCCCCTGGGTGGCTTTCAAGCCCGGCGCGGTGCACCACGTCGATAAGGTGCTGGAGATCGCGCGCGAGGTGGCACCCGCCCCCGTCATCATGCAGCTGGAGGGCGGCCTGGCCGGCGGGCACCACTCCTGGGAGGACCTGGACGAGCTGCTACTGGCCACCTACGCGCGCATCCGCGCCGCGGAGAACGTCTACCTGGCCGTCGGCGGCGGCATCGGCACGCCGGAGCGCGGCGCGGAGTACCTGACCGGCGCCTGGGCGCGCGCCTACGGCCGCCCGGACATGCCCGTCGATGCCATCCTGGTCGGCACCGCCGCCATGGCCACGCGGGAGGCGACCACCTCCCCGGCCGTCAAGCGCGCCCTCGTCGCCGCCTCCGGCACAGACGGCTTCATCGCGGCCGGCACCGCCCGCGCCGGCATGTCCTCGGGCCGCTCGCAGCTGGGCGCCGACATCCACGAGGTGGATAATTCCTTCGCCCAGGCCGGCCGGCTGCTGGACGCCGTGGCCGGCGACGCCGATGCCGTGCGCGCCCGCCGCGCCGAAATCATCAGCGCCCTGGATGCCACCTGCAAGCCATATTTCGGCGACCTGACCAGCCTGACCTACCGGCGCTGGCTGGAGCGCTACCTCGAGCTGTCCCACTGCGGCGGGTGGGTCGATGACTCCTGGCGCGCCCGGTTCGCGCAGATGCTCCTGCGCGCCGAGGCCCGCCTGCACCCCGCTGACCACGGCGAGTTCGCCTCCCAGCTGCCCGCCGGCGAGCTGGACGCGGGAAACCTGGCCGACCTGCTGGCCAGCTACCCGCAGGCCGGCACCCAGCACCTGTGCGCCACCGATGCCGCCTGGTTCATCGATCTCCTCAAAGGCCCCGGCAAGCCCGCCAACTTCGTGCCGGTCATCGACGAGGACGTGCGCTGGTGGTGGCGCACGGACTCGCTCTGGCAGGCCCACGATGCCCGCTACCCGGCCGACGCCGTCTCCATCATCCCCTCGCCGCGCTCCGTGGCCGGGATTGATCGCGTCGACGAGCCCGTCGCCGAGCTGCTGGGCCGGTTCGTGGCCGCCGCGGCCGCCCGCGCGGAGTCCACCGGGCCCGCGGCGAGCGATCGCGAGCGGATCCTGTCCGCGCCGGCCTGGGAATGGGCCGGCCACCCGGTTCCCAACCCGGCGCGCCGGCTGGGCCTGGAAGAAGACGCGGATGGGGCATACCGCGTGCCCGGCCTGGGCGTGACGGTGGCGCTGCCTCAGGCGGCGACCGTGCCCGTCGTGGGCGCGGATTCGGCGTACCAGGCCATGCGGGAGCTGGCGTGCCGGGCCGCCGGCGGGCAGCTGCCGGAGGTCGTTGGCGGGGCGGCGGCGTGGTCGACGACGCTGAACTGCGCGGACTACCAGACCGTCACCGCGGGCTACCTGGCGGGCGCGTCCGGCCTGGCCGCCGACGCGCTGGTGGGGCCGGCCTGGCCGGCCATCTTCGCGGTCATCGCGGACACCGACGCCGTCGAGGGCCTGCTCCGTCTGGTCCACCTGGAGCACGCGGTGCGCCTGCGCTCCGAGCTGCCGCAGCACGGCGCCTCGGTCAGCGTGAAGGCCCACCTTGCGCATGATTTTGCCACCGCGCGGGGGCGGGTGCTGGAGGTGGAAGTCGGCATCGTGAGCGGGCACCAGCACCTGGCAACGCTGACCGAGCGCTTTCTGATCTCCGGTGCGGCCGGAGCCGAAACGCTGCCGGCACTGGACGTCACGGACCCGGCCGCGCGCCCGACCCCGCGGCTTAGCCGCGGCCAGGCCCAGGTGGTCGCGCCGGATAGCATGCGGCCTTTCGCCCAGGTCACCGGCGACTTCAACCCCATCCACACCGACGAGGACCTGGCGCGGGCGACCGGCCTGGCCCAGGGCCCGATAGTCCACGGCATGTGGACCTCCGCGCTGGCGCAGCTGGCCGCCGGCGAGAACATCGTGGGCTGGCACGCGCGCCTGCTGGCCCCGGTCCTGCCGGGGCAGACCGTCGAGTTTTCCACCGCGCGGACCGGGCAGGCCGCCGGCGGGGAAGTGCGCACCGTGACCGCCACGGTGGGCGGCGTCCCCGTGCTGGAGGCGACCGCCCAGCTGGCCGCGCCGGTGACGTGGTACGCCTTCCCCGGTCAGGGCATCCAGTCGCCCGGCATGGGGATGGCAGCCTACGCCGCCTCCCCAGCCGCGCGCGCCGTCTGGGACCGCGCCGACGCCCACACCCGGCAGGCGCTGGGCTTTTCCATCCTGGACATCGTGCGCCGCAACCCGCCCGAGGTGCAGGTGGCCGGCGAAAGCTTTTCCCACCCCGACGGCGTGCTGTACCTGACCCAGTTCACCCAGGTGGCCATGGCCACGCTGGGCTGCGCGCAGGTCGCCCAGCTGCGCGAGGCCGGGGTGCTGGAAGAGCACGCCTTCTTCGCGGGGCACTCGGTGGGCGAGTACAACGCGCTGGCCGCCTTTGCGGACGTGCTCTCGGTGGAGGCGGTCATCGAGATCGTCTACCAGCGTGGGCTGACCATGCACCGCCTGGTCCCGCGGGACGGCGACGGCAACTCCAACTACGGGCTGGCCGCGCTGCGCCCGCACAAGATGGGAATGTCGGACGCGGACGTTTTCGACTACGTCAGCCAGCTGTCGGCGATTACGGGCGAATTCCTGGAGATCGTCAACTACAACGTCAAGGGCAAGCAGTACGCTGTCGCCGGAACGCGCGCCGGGCTGCGCGCCCTCGAAGCCGATGCCGCCTCCCGCGGCGAGCGCGCCTTCGTCCTCATCCCCGGCGTGGACGTGCCCTTCCATTCCTCCCGCCTGCGCGACGGGGTGGACGACTTCCGCCGGCACCTCGACCAGCTCATCACGGCCGATATCGACCTGGACCGGCTGATTGGCCGCTACATTCCCAACCTGGTGGCCCGCCCGTTTGACCTGGGGGAGGAATTCATCCAGGCCATGGAGGAGGTCGTGGACTCGCCGTGGCTGGACGCCGCGCGCACGCAGCCGGCCCAGCAGCGCGGCCGCACCCTGCTGGTGGAGCTTTTGGCCTGGCAGTTCGCCTCGCCGGTGCGCTGGATCGAGACCCAGGATCTCGCCCTGGGGCAGCTGGGCGTGCAGCGCTTCGTCGAAATCGGCGTGGCCAGCGCGCCCACCCTGGCGAACATGCTGCGCCAGCACCCGGGGGCGGCGCGCGTGGAGATCCTCAACGCCGAGCGCGACGAGGCCGTCGTCTTCGCCACCGATGCCGACCCCGCACCCGCGCCCGAACCAGTAGCCGAGCCCGATCCGGAGTCGGAAGCCGCGCCGCAGCCAGCGCCAGCAACCGCACCCGAGCAACCGGCCCCCGGAGACACCCCCGCGGACCGGCCGCTGCTGCCCAGCGATGCCCTCCGGCTGCTGGTGGCAGCCTGGACCAAGGTGCGCCTTGACCAGCTGCGCCCGGAAGACACCATCGAGTCCCTGGTGGAGGGCCAGTCCTCCCGGCGCAACCAGCTGCTGCTGGATATCTCGACCGAGCTGGGGATCGCCGCCATCGATGGCGCCGCCGACCTCGACCTGACCAGCCTGGGCGAGCTAGTCGACCGGCAGGCCCGCGGCTACCAGGCCTTCGGGCCGGTGCTCCAGCCCCAGGTGGAGACCTGCCTGCGCGATCTGACCGGCCCGGCCGCGCAGCCGACCTCCTACGTTTCCGAACGCGTGCGCGGCCGCTGGGGCTTGGGCCCCGGCTGGCTGGACCGCGTGCTCGCCCACCTGGTCGACGGCACCCGTACTGGGGCCTCCCTGCGCGGCGGCGAGCTAGCCAGCCTGCCCGAAGGCCTCGACGCGGCTATCGATGCTGCCGTCGCCGCCGCCGGAATCACCACCCCGCTGCCGGAGCCGGCCGCGGCCGCGACCGCCACCGCTGACCCGGCCGCCCTGGGCGAGCTCACCGATGCCTTAACCGCCAACGCCCGCGACTTGGTCGAGCGGCTGGATCCGGAGGCCGCCGGCACGGATGGCCAGGATGATGGTGCCGACGAGGACGGCGATAGCGCGCGCGAGCTCGCCGCCGCCGTCGACCGTGAGCTGGGTGCGGGCTGGGCCGAGTTCGTGCGGCCGGCCTTCGAACCGGCGCGGGCGGTCCTGCTCGACGACCGCTGGGCCTCGGCGCGCGAGGACGCCGCCCGGGGACGCGGCGACGTGACCGCAACGGGCGAGGAGGTCGCCCGCATCGCCGAGTATTCCGGCCACCCGGATCTCGCCGCCGCGGCCCGGAAGGACCCGGCGGGCCTCGACTACGCCGCCGACTGCGCGCTGGTCACCGGCGCCGCGCCGGGCTCCATCGCCGCGGCTATCACCGCCGAGCTGCTGCGGGGCGGGGCCACCGTCGTGGCGACCAGCTCCCGACTGGACCAGGCGCGCCTGGACTTTTTCACCCGCCTCTACCGCGACCACGCCCGGGGCCAGGCGGCGCTGTGGGTCGTGCCGTGCAACGTGGCATCGTTTGCCGACGTCGACGCCTTAGCCGACTGGGTCGGCACCGAGCGCACCCGCACCGTCGGCGCCGAGGTGCGCCTAGTGAAGCCGGCGCTGACGCCGACCCTGCTCTTCCCGTTCGCCGCGCCGCGCGTGGCCGGCACCCTGGCCGAGGCGGGCGCGGGCAGCGAGCGCCAGATGCGCCTGCTGCTGTGGTCGGTCGAGCGGCTCATCGCCGCCACCGCTGGAATCTCGGAGCACGTCCACGTCGTCCTGCCGGGCAGCCCCAACCGCGGGCGCTTCGGTGGCGACGGCGCCTATGGCGAGGCCAAGGCGGCGCTTGATGCCATCGAGAACCGCTGGCGCCGCGAACCCGCCTGGGCCAACCGCGTGGGCCTGGTGCACGCCCAGATCGGTTGGGTGCGCGGCACCGGCCTGATGGGGGCCAACGATCCGCTGGTCGCCGCCGCTGAGGCCCGCGGCGTGCGCACCTGGGATACCCGCGAACTGGCCGCCGAGCTGCTGGCCGAAGGCGCCAACCCGGCCGCGCGCCGGGCCGCGCGCGAGGAGCCGGTCGCCCTGGACCTGACCGGGGGACTGGCGGCCGCCGAACTGGATTTGGCGGCGCTGCGGCAGGAGGCATCGGCAGCCGCGGCAGAAACCGAGGCGGAGCCGGGCGCGCGCGTCGTGCCGGCGCTGCCCAACCTGGCCGAGGGCGCGGCCCCAGAGCCGGACTTCGGCGAGGTCGCGGCCGGCCTGGAGGAGATGGTGGTCGTCGTCGGCGCCGGCGAGCTCGGCCCCTGGGGCAGCGCGCGCACCCGCTTCGAGGCGGAGCTCGGCGGCGATCTCAGCGCCGCCGGCGTGGTGGAGCTGGCCTGGTCGATGGGGCTTATCCGCTGGGAGGACGGCTGGGTCGACGCCGCCGGCGAGCCCGTGGCCGAGGCTGACATCTACGCCCGCTTCCACGACGAGGTCAAGGCCAGCGTCGGCGTGCGCCGCCTGCGCGACGATGCCGGCATCCAGAACAACCTCGCCGGCGAGCTGACCACGGTCTACCTGGACCGCGACCTGACCTTTAGCACCGCGGATGCCGACAGTGCGCGCGCCTTCGCCGCCGCCGGCGCCCGGGTACGTCCCGTCGGCGACGCCTGGCAGGTCACCCGCCCCAAGGGCAGCGAAATCCGCGTGCCGCGGCGCACCGTGATGACCCGGTTTGTGGGCGGGCAGCTGCCCGACGGCTTCGACCCGGCCGCCTACGGCATCCCCGCCGACATGCTGGAGAACCTGGACCGCCTGGCCGTGTGGAACCTCATCTGCACCGTCGAGGCGTTTACCTCCGCCGGGTTTAGTCCCGCCGAGCTGCTCGCCCACGTCCACCCGGCGCGGGTCAGCAACACCCAGGGCACCGGGATGGGCGGGGTGGCCTCCCTGCGCGGCCTCTACGTCGACCGCCTGCTGGGCCAGCCGCGCAACAACGACGTGCTGCAGGAGGCGCTGCCGAACGTCATCGCCGCGCATGTCATGCAGGACTACGTGGGCGGCTACGGGCAGATGGTCCACCCGGTGGCCGCGTGCGCGACCGCGGCGGTCTCCGTCGAGGAAGCCGCCGACAAGCTGCGGCTGGGCAAGGCCGACTTCGTGGTGGCCGGCGGCGTCGACGATATGAGCGTGGAATCCGTGACCGGCTTCGGCGCGATGGCCGCCACGGCGGATTCTGCGGCGTTGGCGGCGGCGGGCATCGCGGAGCGCTATTTCAGCCGGCCCAACGACCGGCGGCGCGCCGGCTTCGTGGAATCCGCCGGCGGCGGCGCGCTGCTGCTGACCCGCGGCGACGTGGCGGCCGAGCTCGGCCTGCCGGTGCTCGGCGTGGTGGCGTTTGCGGAGTCTTTCGCCGACGGGGCGCACACCTCCATCCCCGCGCCTGGGCTGGGGGCGCTGTCGGCCGCCCGGGACAACCGGCTGGCCGCCGCGCTCGCCCCGTACGGGCTGGACGCGGATGACGTGCGCGTTATCAGCAAGCACGACACCTCGACGGAGGCCAACGACCCGAACGAATCCGACCTGCACCAGCGCCTGGCGCGGGCCAGCGGGCGCACCCCGGGCAACCCGCTGTACGTGATCTCGCAAAAGCACCTGACCGGGCACGCCAAGGGTGGGGCGGCGGCCTTCCAGCTCATCGGGCTGATGCAGGTCATGCGGCGCGGTATCATCCCGCCGAACCGGGCCCTGGACTGCGTCGACCCCAAGCTGCGCCGGTATCCGGACCTGGTCTGGCCGCGCAGCCCGCTGCCGGCGGAAATCAAGGCGGGCCTGGTGACCTCCCTGGGCTTCGGGCACGTCTCGGCGCTTATCGCCGTGGTGCACCCGGGCGCGTTCGCCCAGGCGCTGCGCCAGGCCAAGGGTGAGTTCGCGCTCAACGAGTGGCGCACCCAGGCCGCCCGCCGCGAGCGCGCGGGGTGGGAGCGCCGCGACGGAGCCATGCACGGCCAGGGAGCGCTCTATACCCGGCCGAAGGGGCGCAACCTGGGCGGGCGCGGCACCGCGCGGGAAGCACAGGTACTGCTGGATCCGCAGGCCCGCCTGCGGGGAGGGGAGCTGCGCTAGATGTTCGCCGTTGGCACCGACATCGTCCACATCCCGGGCTTAGCCGAGCAGCTGGGGCGGGAAGGCACCACCTTCGAGCGGGTCTTTTCCGCCCTCGAGCAGCGGGTGGCCGCGACCAAGCCGCGCCGGGACGAGCACCTGGCGGGGCGCTGGGCGGCCAAGGAGGCCTTCATCAAGGCGTGGTCCCAGGCGCTCTACGGGCGCCCGCCGCGGCTGGCGGAACACGAGGTCGACTGGGCCGAAATCAGCGTCCAGCCGGACGCGTGGGGGAGGGTCGGACTGCAGGTGAGCGGCCAGGTCCGCACGGCTATCGATGCCTCCCTCCCCGGCTGGCAGGCCAGCCTCAGCATCTCCCACGACGGCGACTACGCGGTCGCGACGGTGATTATTTCCTGCTAGCGCGTGCGGCGCTTAGGTCGTGGCCACTAGGTCGTGGCCACCGAGAAGAGGTAGGCCACCAGCATGCGCTTGACCTCGCCGACGACGGAGGCGAAGCTATCGGCGTCCTCGGTGCGGATGGCGTAGTTGAGCAGGGAGACGACCGTGTGGACCAGGAATCCGGCCAGCTCGATGCGCTCCTCGTAGTCCATGCCGGTAGCCAGCGGGGCGAGGATGTCGGCGAGCGGCTCCAAGATCTCGCGCTCGGTGGCCGCGGCGGTCGCGCGGGTGGCCGGCGTGGACTGGACGGCGTGCCAGACGGCCCGCCGGGACGGGTCCTTGCGCCACATCGAGGCCAGGTGATCGATAAATTCGTCCAAAATGTCCGGCCACTGCAGCGCCGGAACGTGCTCGGAAAAGCGCTGGATCTCCGCTAGGTTCTCGGCGGTGTCCTGGCGGTCGAGCTCGCAGACGAGGACGTATTTGTTCGCGAAGAACTGGTACAAAGTGCCAATCGGCACCTCGGCGCGGCGCGCGACCTCGTCGAAGGTAAAAGACTCAAAGCCTAAGTCCACGAGCACGCTGCGCGCGGCCTGCAGAATCCGGTTGAACCGCTCGCGGCTGCGGGCCTGCGCCGGCCGCCGGCGCGGGAGAAGGATCTCGGCCGTGCCGGCCTGTTCGCTCGCGTCAGTTCCGGGGTTGTCGGTGGAGGGTGTGCTCATCGAGGGATAATTTAGGCGTCTAGTTCTTTGCTGATGCGGGCCACGTGACCGGTGGCCTTGACGTTGTACTTAGCCAGGGCGATCTTGCCCTCGGCGTCCACCAAGAACGTGGAGCGGATAACGCCCTGGACGACCTTGCCGTAGTTCTTCTTCTCGCCGAAGGCACCGTAGGCCGTCATGACCTCCTTGTCCGGATCGGACAGCAGCGGGAAGTTGAGATCGTGATCGGCGCGGAACTTCGCCAGCTTCTCCGGGGTGTCCGGGGAAATGCCCACGACGGCGATACGCCGGTCGTTGAGTTCTTCCAGGGAGTCGCGGAAATCGCAGGCCTCCTTGGTGCAGCCCGGGGTATTGGCCCGCGGGTAGAAATAAACCAGGACCTGCTGGCCGGCGAAATCACTCAAGCTGACGGTGTTACCTTTATCGTCGCTCAAGGAGAATGCGGGGGCGGTGTCGCCTACTTCTAAACGCTGTTGGTCAGTCATGCTATCCACCATACCCGGCCCGGCAGGTGGCTGAGTTTGGGTCAATACGTCACGCTGGCGGCAAACGCGATAGAATGTCCGCGTACCCGATAATCTTTAAGCGAAATACCAGGAGTAGAACGTGGCACGCAGTATTGAGGACATCCAGCGCGACATCGAGCGCACCCGTCGCCAACTGGCCGGCACCTTGGACGAGCTGGCCGACCGCAGCCGCCCGCAGAACCTGGCTAACGATGCCAAGTCTGCCGCCCAGGACAAGCTCCAGGACAAGAACGTTCAGATCGCCCTGGCCGGCGTCGCCGCCGTCGTTGTTGGCGGGATCGCCTTCGCGGTCTTCCGTTCCCGTCGCCGTTCCAGCGACATCAAGGAACTGCAGCGCCTGCTCGCGCAGCGCAAGTAATTTCCCCCTTAGTCCAAATCCTTCCGAATCCGACCTTCGCCTCTTTGCCAGGCGGGGGTCTTTTTCATGCTCGGTGGTTCATCCGGGGCGGTTCATCCGCGGCGGGGCGGGGTCCAGACCACGCGCCCGTGGCGGCGGACGAGCCGCCCGCGGCGGGAGCGGGCGGGGGAGTCGTCGTTGACGGAGTTGTGGTAGCGGCACAACGTGACGAGGTTGTCGGCGTTGGTGTTCCCGCCCGCGGCCCAGGCCTGCAGGTGGTGGACCTGGCAATCCTCGGCGGGCGCGCGGCAGTCGGGCCAGGCGCAGGTGGGGTTTTCCAGCATGGCCAGGTGGCGCTGCTTCCAGGTGGCTAGCCGCTTGCTGCGGTACAGGTTCAGCGGGCCGTGCACCGGGTGGAAGAGCCCGACGTATCCGTAATCGCTCAGGATGCGCCCGACCAGCTCCGCCCCGGTCAGCCGGCCGCCGTTGGTTAGCTGCAGCTCGACGTCCTGGCCAGAGCCATCGAGCAGCTGCACGAACTCGTCCAGCTGGATGACGACGTTGGTGGTGATCTGCGGGCGCTCGGCCCCGCGCTCGAAGACGGCGCGCGCGTCCTCGACGGTCTTGATATGAGCGTGCAGGTCCGCGATGTCCAGCGAGGAGGCCGTGATGGACAGCGTCGCCGTCCCGTCGCTGCGCCGGGTGACGTTGACTCCGGGGCTGCGCGGCGGCCGCGGCTGGATGTCGTTGACGCGCTTGCGCCCCAGCGAGCGCAGCTTCTTGGCATCGCCCGGGGTGCGGGCGAGCTCGAGGAGCAGGGAGATGGCATCGGACTGCCGCTTGAGGCGCTTGACCTGGCTGTAGATGGCCAGCAGCGCGGCGTAGCTGTGGCCGGTCTCGGCGGCGGCATCGCGG
This sequence comes from Corynebacterium sp. LK2590, assembly GCF_040946105.1. Classification (NCBI taxonomy): domain Bacteria; kingdom Bacillati; phylum Actinomycetota; class Actinomycetes; order Mycobacteriales; family Corynebacteriaceae; genus Corynebacterium; species Corynebacterium sp. LK2590. The sequence goes on along the minus strand of NZ_JAYWMH010000005.1, from coordinate 174,292 downwards.
GCCGCGGCGCGCTGGGCGGAAAAAGAGGCGGTGCTGAAGAATAGGTCGCGCAGGCCTAGCAGCGTGCGGGCGGCCTGGGGTCTTCGCCCCAGCTTAGGAGGGTGTCGTAGTCGAGGTCGCGGGCAAGGGACAAGTACGTGATGCCGTCGGCGCGGCTTCGGATGGAGGCTTCGAGTGCGTGCATGACCCTCACGCTAGAAAGCCCGCCGCCCTGACTCAACAGCCAGGCGGTCGAAGCTGTGGATAACTCGCCGAATTTGTATTACACGGAATACAACGCGGGGTTATCCACAGGTCTTAGGCCAGCTCGGCCCCGGCGGCGCGTAGCTCGGCGAAGGTGGCCTGCGCGGCCTCCTCGCTCACCGGCGAGCACAGGTCCTGGCGCACGGTGACGGCGAAGCCTTCGCGGAGGGCATCGAGGGCCGTGGCGCGCACGCAGTGATCGGTGGCAATACCCACGATGTCCACGCGCTTGATCCCCCGGCCCCGCAGGTAGTCCGCCAGCGACGTGCCCGCTTGGCTGGCGCCCTCGAAGCCGGAATAGGCGGCGGTGTAGGCGCCCTTGTAGAAGAATTCGTCGATCTGGTCCTGCGGCAGCGCCGGGTGCAGGCGGGCGCCCTCGCTGTCGGCCAGGCAGTGCACCGGCCAGGTGTCGACGAAATCGGGGTTGTCGGAGAAGTGCCCGGCCGGGTCGATGTGCCAGTCCAGGGTGGCCACCACCGCGGGATAGTCGGCAATAACGCCAGCGATGCCGTCTGCCACCAGGTTGCCGCGCTCAGTGCCGAGCGCGCCGCCGGGGCAGAAGTCGTGCTGGACGTCGACGACGAGGAGGGCATCGGCGTGCGTAGTCATGAGGACTAGTTTAACTGTCGGTAGGCTGGTCAGGGTGAAAACTCCGATTCCTTTTTACCTCGAAGAGATCCTCGACAAAGTGCGCTATTCCGACGGCGGCGCCGTCGCGGACTATATCCCCGAGCTGGCCGACGCCAACCCCTCCTACCTGGCCGCGGCCATGTGCACGACCACGGGCAACGTCTACAGCGCCGGCGATAGGGAGGAGCGCTTTACCATCCAGTCCATCTCCAAGCCCTTCGTCTACGCGCTGGCGCTGCAGGAGCTGGGCCTGGAAGCGGTGCGCGAAATCGTCGGCATGGAGCCCTCCGGCGAGGCCTTCAACGAGCTGTCGCTGAACGCCGAGGACCACCGGCCGGTCAACCCGATGATCAACGCGGGCGCCATCGCCGTCACGCAGTTGATTAACGGCGTGGATTCGACCGTCGACGAGCGCGTCGAGCGCATCCGCTCCTATATGTCGCGCCTGGCCGGCCGGGAGCTCGGCATGGACGAGCGCGTGTGCGGCTCCGAGCTGGAGCACTCCGACCGCAACTTGTCCCTGGCGCACATGCTGCGCAACTACGGCATCATCGAGGACGAGGCCCCCGATGCCGTGACCACCTATATCCGCCAGTGCTCCCTCTTGGTCGACGTACGCGACCTCGCCGTGATGTCGGCCACGCTGGCCAACGGCGGCCGCCAGCCGGTCACCGGGGAGAAGATCCTGGACGCGGACGTGTGCCGCCTGACGCTGTCGGTGATGAGCTCGGCCGGCATGTACGACGGCGCCGGCCGCTGGATGGCCGAGGTCGGCATCCCCGCCAAATCGGGCGTGGCCGGCGGGCTCATCGGTACGCTGCCGGGCCAGTTGGGCATCGCGACGTTCTCGCCGCGGCTGAATAAGGAAGGCAACAGCGTGCGTGGCGTAGAGGCCTTCAAACTGGTCTCCCGCGACATGGGCCTGCACCTGATGTCGACGGAGGAGCGCTACGGTATCGCGCCCATCCGCGATATCCACGAGGAAGAAGACACCTACGTCTTCCGCCTGCAGGGGCAAATCAACTTCAACGCCGCGGAGACCATCCTCTACGAGCTGGCCGACCAGGACTTCGACAACGAGGCCGTGGTGCTGGACATGTCCGGCGTGACCGGGTCGAACCGCATGGGCCGGCGCATGCTGAAGGAGGGCCTGCGCCGCCTGCGCGAGTCCGGCCACGACATCGGCGTGGTGGATCCGGACAACCGGATGACCGACCTGAAGATGTCCGACGGCACCGAGGTTCCCGTCCACGACGCCGAGGATTACGAGATCGCCGGCGAGGAAATCTAGCCGGCGAGGAAATCTGGCCGGCGAGGAAATCTGGGTGGTGCAAAACCAAAAAGCCCCCGCTGGCCAGTGAAATCACGGCCCGCGGGGGAGGTGGTGCGCCATCAGGGACTTGAACCCCGAACCCACTGATTAAGAGTCAGTTGCTCTGCCAATTGAGCTAATGGCGCATTGTTTCAAAAACTTGAGCCAATCTCTCGGCCGCTGTCCTTGCAACGGAAAATAACTTTAACCCCTTCAAAGAAAATAGTAAAATCGGCTGGTCATCCCAGGTTTTTACGGGCTATTAACGCAACGTTATTGCGCGCTTCATTCGGAATGCAACGATTAGGTATCAAAGTGCTCGGAGCGTCAATTTTGTGTACAACTTGGGGCCATTTTGTCGATATGGTTAGTGAGATTGGGTGACGAGTCCGCGACGAAGGCGGCTCGGCGGCTGACTCGCAGGTTGACTTGCAGGTTGAAAGAACCAGGCTAGATAAGGGTTTTGAGTTTTGACTAGGACGATTTCGCTGCTGCGCCGTGGCGCAGTGACGGTGATTGCGTCGGTTACGGCGGTCTCGCTGGCCGCGTGCACGATTGGTGATCCCGAAGGCCAGGACGCGGGGGCGCCGGAGGTCAGTGAGGCATCGGAAGCCGGTGCCACCAGCGTGGCCAAGAAGGAGAAGAAGGCTCCGGAATTCTCGGTCAAGGACGGGGCCGAAGACGTCGATCCCTTCACACCCGTGACCGTGAAGTCCCTGGGCAAGGGGCTGGAAACCGTCACCATGACCAACGAGCAGGGCTACGTCGTGGCAGAGAAGCTCTCGGAGGACGGCAAGACCTGGTCGAGCGACGAGACGCTGGGCTACAACCGGACCTACACCATCTACGCCAAGGACGAGAACGGCAAGGAAAAGACCGTCCAGTTCACCACCCCGGAGGCCAACGGCACCGTGGACGTGGCCATGGCCCCGCTGGACGGCGCCGAGGTCGGTGTCGGGCAGACCGTGAACTTCCGCTTCGGCGTGCCCGTGCCGGACCGCAAGAAGGCCGAGGAGGCCCTGACGGTGGAGACCTCCCCGGCGGTCGAGGGCGCGTTCCACTGGGTCAACGACTACGAGGTCCGCTGGCGTCCGAAGGAGTACTGGGAGCCGGGTACGAAGGTGACCGCGAAGGCGGAGATCGAGGGCGTCGACCTGGGTAACAAGATTTTCGGCGGCTCCAACAACGAGGCCAGCTTCACCATCGGCGACCGGGTCATCTCCATCGTGGACGACAACACCAAGACCATGCGGGTCTACAAGAACCAGGAGCTGCTGCGCGAGATCCCGGTCTCGCTGGGCCGCGACGGCCAGTACGCCACCCCGAACGGCCGCTACATCATCGGCGACGAGCACGATCAGCTCATGATGGACTCCACGACCTTCGGCCTGGCTCTCGATGCCGGCGGCTACCAGACCGTCGTCGACTATGCCACGCAGATGTCCTATTCGGGCATCTACGTCCACTCCGCCCCGTGGTCGGTCTGGGCGCAGGGCAACACCAACACCTCGCACGGCTGTATCAACGTCACCCCGGAGGCCGCCCAGTGGTTCCAGCAGGTGGTCGGCCGCGGCGACATCGTCCTGGTCAAGAACACCTCCGGCGGGGTGCTCTCGCCCTACGACGGGCTCGGCGACTGGAACATGTCCTGGGAGGACTGGAAGGCGGGCAACGCCTAGCCCGCCCAGCCAACTCAACCTTTGCGGAGCGCATGCTCCCCGCGGCCGATGACTACCGTGGGGAGCATGCGTTTTTCTGTCTTAGATAGGGCCGCGGCAACCCCGGCCGAAACGGAGGCCGAGACCTTGCGCGGGGTCGCCGAGCACGCCCGGTACGTCGAGTCCTTAGGCTTCGAGCGCTTCACCGTCGCCGAGCACCACGGCGTCGACGGCATCCCCAGCGGGCAGCCAGCACTAATGGCGGCGCACGCGGCGGCGGCCACGCAGCGCCTGCGCGTGGGCACGGCGGGCATCATGGTGCCCGGGCACTCGCCCTTCCTCATCGCGGAGCAGGTGGCGACGCTGGCGGCGCTGTACCCGGGCAGGGTGGACATCGGCCTGGGCAATTCCGTCGGCTTTACCGCCCCGGTGCGCGCCGCACTTCGGCAAGACCCCAAGGCCCGGGAGCGCTACGGCGACGACCTAGACGAGCTCCTGTCCTACCTGCGCGGCGATGCCGCCGTGACCGCCCGCCCGCGCCTCGAGGGCGACGTGGGCCTGTTCCTGCTGGCCGGCTACGCCTCCGCGCGCACCGCCGGGCGCTTAGGGCTGGGCGTCATCCTGGGCGGGCCGGTGGCCAACCAGTTAAAGGCCGCCCAGACCTACCGCGCGAACTTCCGATCCAGCGAGTTTTGCCCCGCCCCGCACGTGATTTCCTCGCTGAATATCGCGGTGGCGGAAACAGAGGAAAAGGCCGCGGATCTGCTGGCCCCGGAGGCCTACGCCCAGGCGATGGCCCAATCCACCGGCCGGTTTAGCCCGCTGGTGCCGGCCGCGGACCTGGATCTCGCCGCGATGACCAGCCAGCAGCGCGCCCGCATGCGCGACATCCAGGCCCACCACGTCGTCGGCACGCCGGGCGCAGTGCGTCGGGAGCTAGCGGCAATTGCTAGCCAGCTGGGCGTGGAAGAGTTCTTGGTGACGGGTGATATCCCGGACCGCGCCGGCCGGGCCGAGAGCGAAAGGCTCCTTGCGCAACAGTAAGCAATAGCAAAAAGCAGGCCAAGGAATCCTTGACCTGCTTTAACTTTGGGGTGGCTGACGGGGCTCGAACCCGCGACACCCAGGATCACAACCTGGTGCTCTACCAGCTGAACTACAGCCACCATCGCTGCCTTAGCAGCGCTATTTAGGTTAACCCATCAATGGCGAATTACAAAAACGCCTGGTAAGCGTGGGTGCTTTCGGCCTTCGCCTCGAGGGCCTGGCCGCTGTCCGGGCCACCGTCGGTGCGGAAAACGCTGCGGCGGTAGTAGTCCAGCTCGCGGATGGACTCCACGATGTCCTGCAGCGCGCGGTGGGCCAGCCCCTTGTCGGGCTGGTGGAAATACGCCTTCGGGTGCCAGCGCCGGGCCAGCTCCTTGATGGTCGAGACATCGATCATGCGGTAATGCAGCGCCTGGTCCAGCCGGGGCATGTAGCGCCGGATGAAGGTGCGGTCCGTGGCGATGGAATTGCCGGCCAGCGGGGCGGGGTGCTCCGGGTCGCAGTGGGCCGCGACCAGCTCGAGGACGGCCTGCTCGGCCTGCTCGACGGTGGTGTGGGAGGCGCGGATTTCGGTATCCAGCCCGGAGTTGGCGTGCATCTCGGTGACCACGTCGTCCATCTGCGCCAGCTCGTCCTCGGTGGCGTGGACGACGAGGTCGATGCCCTCGCCCAGGATGTTCAGGTTGCCGTCGGTGATAACGGCCGCGACCTCCACGATAACGTGGCGGTCCGGATCCAGGCCGGTCATTTCCAGATCGATCCAGACCAGGCGGTCGTGTTTGGGGGCTATCTCTTGCTTCTGCATAACCACCAGTCTAGCTACCCCATCTGCGAATAGAACTTGCCCACCAGCGGCGCGATGAGGGGCGTCGGCAGGACCTGGCTGAGCGTGTTCATCGCCTTGGACAGTGGGCCGGGCACCACGCGGCGCTGGTTGCGAGCCATGGCCGCCAGGGTCTCCTGCGAGCAGGACTCGTAGGTCGTCCACAAAAAGTCGGGCACGACCTTGTCGACGATGGACTGTTCCTCCGCGGGGACGACGGCATCCCGGACCGGGCCGGGGGCCAGCAGCGTGCAGCTGACCCCGCTGCCGGCCAGCTCGTAGTGCAGCGCCTCCGTAAAGGCGTTGACGCCGGCCTTGGTGAAGACGTAGGTGGCGTTGTTGGGGATGGGGATGTTGCCGGCCGCCGAGCCCACGTTGCAGATGGCACCCCGCCGCCGCGGCAGCATCTGCTCCAGCACCGCGCGGGTAATCCGGTGCACGGCCGTGGCGTTGAGCTGAAACTGGTTGGTCTCGTAGTCGAAGTCCTGCTCCATGAAGGGGCCAAAGCTAGCGATGCCCGCCGAATTGACCAGGATGCTAATCTCCCGGCTGCCGATGAACTCAATGAGCCGGTCGACGTCCTCGGCGCGGGAGAGGTCGGCATCGAAAGCCACGGCCTCGACGTCGTGGGCGGCGCGCAGCTCGCCCGCGATCTTTTCCAGCACCTCCTTGCGCCGGGCGACCAAGACCACGTTGTGGCCCAGGGCGGCCAGGTCGCGGGCCATGGCCTCGCCGATGCCCTGGCTGGCGCCGGTAATCAGGGCATAAGAATGGCGGGTGGGGGAGGGCAGTCCGGAGTTTTTCGGCATGACGGGTTCAAGTCCTTTCGCGGCGGGTGCGTTTCACCTTTAGGCGGTGCATTTTAGCCTAGCGAAAAGATCCGGGTTAGTTCAGGGAAAAACCCTGATGCGCTGCGGGTCGATCCACGCTTGAATAGAAGGTGAAAGGAAAACCCCGACCCCTCGAAGGAGAGAACCCCCATGAACGACAAACTCCACCGCTCCAGCACCGACCGCTACGTTGCCGGCGTCTGCGGCGGCATCGCCGAGGCCTACAACGTCGATGCCACCCTGGTCCGCGCCCTGTTCGCCATCGCCACGCTGGCCGGCGCCTGGGGCCTGGCCATCTACATCGTGCTGTGGATCTGCATGCCGGAAGGCCCGCAGGCCTAGGACCGGCCCCGCGCTACTGCAACGGGCCGAAGTCCATGAATTCCCGCCAGGTATCCCATTCTTCCTGCAGGGCCGCCCGGCGGGATTCTTTGCTGGCGTGGCCGTCGATGAGGCTGGCGTCCTGCATGCGGATGCCGTTGTCGAAAAAGAGCGCGGCGTGCCCGGAGGCCCCGTAGCGGATGACGGGGATGAGGTTGAGCCCGTCGAGGGACAGGCTGGCGTTCGGGCGCACGTCCAGGCCCGCGATGGCGGCCAGCGTGGGCGCCAGATCCATGGGCGAGACGAGTTCCTGGGAGGTGCCGCCTTCGGCCACGCCGGGCCAATAGATGCTCATCGGCCCCGGGGAATCGCTGAGCGTGGCCACCGCCACGACGCCGGAATCCGGCAGGGAGCCCGGCTCCTCCCAGAGGCGGAAGACGTTGTCGCCTGGCTGGGCGGGCTCGGCGCCCTCGGTGACGCGCCAGCCGGCGTCGGCGAAGACGTCGGAGATGCGGTAGCGCGCACGGCGCTGCGGGTACTGGCCGGTCAGCACCGCGTTGCGGGCCGAGGGGTAGTCCGCGGCGGGCGGGTAGCAGTTGTCGAAACGCAGGCCCGGCGGGGCCAGCTCGGTGGGCCAGTGGGAGAAGGTAGCCAGGGTGATTTCCATGGCTGCTATTTTAGTCCCGCTCAGGCGGGACAAAGCGGTGCCCCCACCAGGATTCGAACCCGGGACACGCGGGGTAGAAACCCGCTGCTCTATCCACTGAGCTATAGGGGCGAGGCCGGCGCCAGCCGCCAGCAGGACAGATTTTACTCGACGCGTCCGGGCCGGCGGCGCACGGGCGGCTAGCTGGTCGCGGCGCCGTTTTCGGCGCGCTCCTTCCCGACCTTCTTGACCAGCTCCATAAGCCGGCGGGCGGCCGGGGAATAATCCGCGTCGCGCCGCGAGAGCAGGATGCCGCTCATCATCGGCAGCTCCTCCTTGAGCTGGCGGTAGTGGATGCCCTCGGACTTGAAGGTGCGGGCGGTCTCCGGGAACAGCGCCACGCCTAGGCCGCCGGAGACCAGCGGGATGGCGGTCTGGAGGGTGGAGATTTCCTGCCGGCGGGCGGGCACGGCATCGGGGTGGGCCTCCCAGAGCTCGTCGAGCAGCTCCGCGAGCCCGATAAATTCCGGGTTGCGGGGCACGACGACCCAGGTCTCGTCTTGGATGTCGTACAGCGAGACCGGATCGGGCAGATCGGACAGGCGCTCGGGCAGGCCGACCACCCAGGGGAAGCGGGCGAACTCGACGACGTCGAGCTGGCGGGAGAAGCGCCGCGCGACCGCCGCGGGGTCGGTGACCGGCAGTAGGCCGAAGTCGACGGTGCCGTCCAGGACCCGCTCGAGGGTGAGGCTGGGGGAGGGGTCTTCGACGTAGACCTCGACGTCGGGGGCCTCCTGCAGCATCTGGTGCAGGACGGCGGGCATGACGGTCCAGTTGAACTCGGGCGCCGAGCACACTGAGACGGAGCCGGCCAGCCCTCCGGCCATTTCCTTGATGCGCTGGGCTGTCTGGGACAGCAGGGCGTCGAGCTTGACTGCGCTCTTGTAGAGATAATCGCCTGCTTCTGTCGGGGTGACGCCGGCGCGGCTGCGCTTGAGCAGCTGGATGCCGAGCTCGTCCTCGAGCTTGCGGATGGATAGGCTCAGCGAAGGCTGGGTCATCTCCATCGCCGCCGCGGCATGTGTGAATGCGCCGTGGTCAACCACGCTGCGGAAGTAGTGGAGTTGCCGAGAATCCATAAATCCCATCGTGCCAGAAAATAGACCATTAATCATTTTCGTTATGGAAACGTCGCCGAAGTAGAATAGCGGCATGTCTTTCAGCCACGCCAGCGACGCGGATGCGACGAAGAAGCCTCGCCCCAGTTCCGGCACCCCAGCGGTGCGGTCCAGCTGGGGTATTTACGCGGCAGCCACGGTCTTTGCCGGGGTGGTCGGAGGGTTCATCTCGATGTTCTTCCTCGCCGACTCGCTGCAGGCCCTGGGCATTCCCGATCCGGGCCGCCTGACCACCGTCGGCCTGCCGGCTTTCCGGGGTGCGGCCTGGATGCTCATGGCCCTGGCCGTGGGCTCCTACCTGACCTCGGCGTTCCTCATCTCCCCGGCCGTGCCGGAGGGGGACAACGAACGGCTTATCGATGCCCCCTTAACCGTCGACGGCCACCTCGCCGCCCGCACCGGCATGTTTGCTTCCTTCGGCGTGGCCATTGTCTCCCTGCTGGAAATCCCGCTGGTCATGTCGGACGTTTCCGGCACGCCTTTCGTCCAGGTCCTAAGCCCGGACATGCTCGGCCTGGCGCTGTCCCAGGTGGCCACCGCCCAGGCGTGGCTGGCCACCGCGGTGATCGCGGTGCTGGTCGGCGTGCTGACCCTTTTTAGTCAGCAGTGGTCCCTGCAGCCGGTGCTGCTCTTTTTGTCGATCACCATGGTGGTGCCCCTGGGGTTTGACGGGCACTCGGCCTCCGGCGGCGATCACGACTACGGCACCAACTCCTACCTCTGGCACCTGTTGTTCGTGGTGCTCTGGGTCGGCGGCCTCATGGCGCTCATCGCGCACGGCCGGCGCCTGGGCCCGGAGATGGGGCAGGCGGTGCGCCGCTATTCCACGCTCGCGCTCGTCGCCGCGCTGGCTATGGCCGCCTCCGGCGTGGTCAACGCCGCCATCCGCGTGGAGTGGTCGGACTGGCTGACCACCCGCTACGGGCTGATTATCACCACCAAGACGGTGCTGCTGGTCGTGCTGGCCTTTCTGGGCTTCGTCCACCGCCAGCTGACCATCCCGCAGCTGGACAAGCGCCCGCGCCTGTTCCTGCGCGTGGCGGTGGTGGAGGTGGCCGTCATGGCCGCCACCGTCGGCGTGGCGATTACCATGGGCCGCACCCCGCCCCCGCCGCCGCGGGATCCCAACCTGAACTCCATGCAGATCCAGCTGGGCTACGAGCTCTTTGAGCGACCCACCTTCTGGAACGTGTGGACCTTTTTCCGCTTTGACATCATGTTCGGCGTCATCGGCCTGGTGCTGGCGGGCCTGTATATCTACGCCCTCTACCGGCTGCGCAAGATCGGGCTGAGCTGGTCGCCTGTGCGCACCACCTGGTGGATGCTCGGCTCGCTGGGGATGACCGTCGTGATGTCGACGGGCATCGGCCTGTACTTCCCGGCCATGTACTCCATGCACATGTTGGGGCACATGGTCCTGTCCATGGTCATCCCGTTGTTCCTGGTGCTCGGCGCGCCGCTGACCCTCATCATGGAGGCCTTCCCCGCGGGGCGGCCGGGCCGGCCCAGCCTGCACGACTACGCCGTGGCGGTGACGAAGTCGCGGATCCTGCGCGCCATCACGCACCCGGGCGTTAACCTCCTGCAGTTCCTGGTGGTCTTCTACGCCATCTACCTCTCCTTTGATTTCTACGAGTTCGCGATCTCCGAGCACGCCGGCCACGTCCTGATGAACTGGATGTTCCTGCTGTCCGGCTACCTCTACTTCTGGGAGGTCATCGGCCCGGATCCGCTGCCTCACCGCGCGCCGGTGCACATCCGGCTATTCGTGCTCTTTTTGTCCATGCCGGTCCACCTCTACATGGGCGTCTACCTCATGCAGCTCAACGCCATTCTGGGCGAGGAGTTCTACAATTCTCTGAACCTGCCGTGGGACATCGACCTGCTGGCGGACCAGCGCGAGGGCGGCGGCATCGCCTGGGGCTTCGGGCAGTTCCCGCTGGTCATCGTCTTCGGCAAGCTCTTCGTCGACTGGCTGCGGGAGGATCGCAACACCGCCGCCCGCCACGACGCGAAGGCGGACGTGGATCACGACGCCGATTTGGAGGAATACAACCGCATGTTGGCCGGGCTGAGCGAGGATGGTGACATTAGTCGTTTCCGGCAGATGTAGGTACCTCACCAGCACCCATAGTGCTTAACGATGCCACCCCGCCCCAGACATAGGCATATTTCTTGCCGTGGGGGCGGGGTTTATCCACAGGTGCGGCTGGCGGCGGTTTACAGCCGCGGCGACCTCGGCGAGCATGAACACCAGCGGCCCGCGACCGCGGGGCGCGAAGAACACTATTTGCTCGAGGGGAATCCAACCTAATGTCTCAACTTTCTATCACCGTTTTCGGCCACCTCACCCACAACCCGCAGCTGGTTAAGTTCAACGACGAGACCATGAAAACCAACCTGCGCGTCGCCTCCTCGCGGCGCGTGCGCGACAACTCCACCCAGACCGCCGACACCTGGAAAGACTCCGACCTGGTGTTCATGGACGTCGAGGTCTGGGGCCAGCTGGCCCAGTCCTGCCGCATCACCTTGCAGAAGGGGATGCCGATCATCGCCGTCGGCTCGCTGGTGACCAGCCAGTGGACTACCGAGGCCGGCGAGGCCCGCAGCCGCATCTACCTGAAGGCCTCCTGGCTGGGCCTGGACATGAACCGCTGGGTCATCGGTGCCCGCAAGATCGAAACCGTCACCAACGCCGCCGGGGTGGAGATCCCGGGCGAAAGCGTTTTGGACTACCCGGTGGACAAGGACCTGTCGAAGTCCGCGCCCAAGCCGCCGGAGCCGGCGGAATCCGCAGACGATAGCAACGGGGAGGGGGATACCGCCACCGATACCGCCGGGGACCGCGCCGCCGCCAGCGCGCGCAGCGTCCTGAACTAAACCGCCAGCTACTTCACGACCCGTCGGCGCCCTGCGGTGCCGGCGGGTCTTTTTGCCTTAAGGGGTAGCCAGCGGGCGACTTGCGGTAGTGTTTGTGGTGATAAAAACCTGACCCAATGGACGAAAAGGGGAATGATGGGCGAGTTCATCTACACGATGAAAAACGTGCGCAAGGCTATCGGCGACAAGGTCATCTTGGACAACGTCACCATGGCCTTCTACCCGGGCGCCAAGATCGGCGTCGTGGGGCCAAACGGCGCCGGCAAGTCCTCGATCTTGAAGATCATGGCCGGGCTGGACCAGCCCTCCAACGGTGAGGCTTTCCTGGATCCCGGCGCCACCGTCGGCATTCTGCAGCAGGAGCCGCCGCTGAACGAGGAGAAGACGGTCCGCGAGAACGTCGAGGAGGGCCTCGGCGACATCTTCGAAAAGAAGCAGCGCTTCGAGCAGATCGCGGAGGAGATGGCTACCAACTACACCGACGAGCTCATGGAAGAGATGGGCAAGCTGCAGGAAGAGCTCGACGCCGCCGACGCCTGGGAGGTCGACTCCAAGATCGAGCAGGCCATGGAGGCCCTGCGCTGCCCGCCGTCCGATGCCCCGGTCACCAACCTCTCCGGTGGTGAGCGCCGCCGCGTCGCGCTGGCCAAGCTGCTGCTGAGCGAGCCGGACCTGCTGCTGCTCGACGAGCCCACCAACCACCTGGACGCCGAGTCCGTCCAGTGGCTGGAAAAGCACCTCCAGGACTACCCGGGCGCCGTGCTGGCCGTGACCCACGACCGCTACTTCCTGGACCACGTCGCCGGCTGGATCTGCGAAGTCGACCGCGGCAAGCTCTACCCGTACGAGGGCAACTACTCGACCTACCTGGAAAAGAAGCAGGAGCGCCTCGAGGTTGCCGGCAAGAAGGACGCCAAGCTGCGCAAGCGCCTGAAGGACGAGCTGGCCTGGGTGCGCTCCGGCGCGAAGGCCCGCCAGGCCAAGAACAAGGCCCGTCTGGAACGCTACGAGGAGATGGCTGCCGAGGCCGAGAAGTACAAGAAGCTCGACTTCGAAGAAATCCAGATCCCGACCCCGCCGCGCCTGGGCAACAAGGTCGTCGAGGTCAAGGACCTGGTCAAGGGCTTTGGCGACCGCGTGCTCATCAAGGACCTGTCGTTCACGCTGCCGCGCAACGGCATCGTGGGCGTTATCGGCCCGAACGGCGTGGGCAAGACGACCCTGTTCAAGACCATCGTCGGGCTGGAAGAGCCGGACGCGGGCTCCGTGGAGGTCGGCGACACCGTCAAGCTGTCCTACGTGGACCAGAACCGCGAGAACATCGACCCCGAGGCCACCGTCTGGGAGGTCGTCTCCGGCGGCCTGGACTACATCCACGTCGGCCAGAACGAGATGCCGTCCCGCGCCTACCTGTCCGCCTTCGGTTTCAAGGGCCCGGACCAGCAGAAGCCGTCCAAGGTGCTCTCCGGTGGTGAGCGCAACCGCCTGAACCTCGCGTTGACCCTGAAGGAGGGCGGCAACCTGATCCTCCTAGACGAGCCGACCAACGACCTCGATGTCGAGACCCTCGGCTCCCTGGAAAACGCCCTCGAGAAGTTCCCGGGCTGCGCCGTGGTCATCTCCCACGACCGCTGGTTCCTGGACCGCACCTGTACCCACATCCTGGCGTGGGAAGGCAACGTCGAAGAGGGCAAGTGGTTCTGGTTCGAAGGCAACTTCGGCGACTACGAGAAGAACAAGGTCGAGCGCTTGGGCGAGGAAGCCGCCCGCCCGTCCCGCGTGACCCACCGCAAGCTGACCCGCTAGACAACGCAGTTAACCGCAGTTAAAGGAGCAGGATGTCCATCCACACCCACGAGGTACCGGTCCGCTGGTCGGATTTCGACCGCTACGGCCATTTGATGAACGCGAACTACGTCGAGCTCGCCCAGGAAGCGCGGCTGGCGTTCGCGGAAGACAAGTTCTACTCGCAGGGGCACGAATTCGCGGCTTTCGTGCGGCACCTGGACCTGGACTTCCGCCTGCCCATCGAGCCCCGCGGCACCACCTCCGTGGTGGTCGAGACGCAGGTCGTCGAACTGGGCAACAGCTCCCTGACCACCCGCCAGGAGATCAAGGACAAGAACGGCCGGGTCGCCTGCGTGGTGGAATGCGTACAGGTCGCCGTGGATCTTAAGACCCAGCGCCCGCGCCCGCTCAGCGATGCCGAGCGCGACATCCTCACCCAGGTAGGGGAAGAGTAGGTGCCGAACGAGTCGCTGGACCTGCGCAACGGGGGCAAGGGCCTCCAGGTGCTGGTCAGCCGGGCGATCGGCGTTGATGGCGGGTGCTCCGCGCGGCTGCGCCAGCTGACGGAGCACGAGGTCGATGTCTTCGTCACCACGCCTTTCGAGGTCGTTGTCTCGCGCCGCGTGGAGGGGAAAGTCTCCCGCGACGGGGCCGTGGTCTCCGCCTATCTGCTGCAGCAGGAGCTGCTGAAACACAACGCCGCCGGCAAGCTGGAGCTGGGCCCGGCCCGCGATCCGGTCTGGCCGGGCGCGCTGCCGCCGATGAACGGCTTCCGGCTGCTGGACCATCTTCCAGTGGAGGTCGTGCGCGAGCTTGCCGATGCCGGCCAGGACCTCGCGCGCCAATTTTCCGGTCCGCTGGGCCCGCCGTCGAGCCTGCTCAACCAGACCGTGGTGACCGTCGAGGGGCAGGGCAAGCAGGTCGAGGTGCCCATGCGCATGATTTTCGCCTGCACCAGCCTGGGCCTCATCCCCGGGTTCTCCGCGCCCATGGAGGTCCCGCGGCACCTGCGGGTCGCGGCGAAGGGGCGCTGGGTGCGCCTCGATGCCCCTTTCGGCACCGTCTACCACTCGAATCGCCTGTCCTTGTTCTAGGTAGTCCACAGGCCGTGGTTCCCGAGCGTTAACTATTTCACTCGGTCGGTGGAGTTATCCACAGGCGCGAATTTGTGTCCTTGTGGGGGTTGACGTGTGCGCTTAGCGTGTGGGTCATGACAGCAACGACAGCCTTGGACACTTTGAAAGCAGCGCACTCCATCTTCGCGGACGGGATCCAGTATTTGGGCCTGTGCCGCGAGTTGAGCCTGCCTGCCCTGAAGTCTGTCATGTCCGATGTCGCCGCCGCAGCCCACTACCGTGCCTGCCAGACGTTCTTCGGGCACACGACCTATACGCGCAAGCAAGCCGCCGCGAGAAAGGCGGCCGCCGCCCAGGGACACCATCTAGATACTTTGCTGGTGTTGGACAACGCCTTCCGCCGGGTGCGCAACCAGGGCGAGGCCTGGGCCATGCTCATCGAGCTGTGCAACACCCCCGGCACCACCAAACAACTCCGTCGCCTTGCCAACCGCAAGGTCCTGGAGCTTAACCGCCCGGCCCCACCGGCCGAAGGCGTGCGGGTCACCCGCCGCAAAGACGGCCCCAGCACGTTTTCGGTGACCGGGGACCCGGAGTTGGTGGAAAACCTCTGGGCGTCAATTAAGACCATCCCCGACGTCGAAGCCTTGTTTAGCGGCGGGCTGAACAAGCAACCCAAGGCCACGCACGTGGTCATCTCCCTGCCCGACTGGGTACGCATCCTGTCAGGTGACGGGGACGAAATCACCCTGCAGCTAACCAACGGCACCACGATGACGGGTGCCGAATACGTCCGCCAATGTCTTCTGGATGCGGGTCTTGCCACGCTGGTGGATCCGAGGCGTGGTCCGGTCAACCAATACCGCTACCAGCGCCATGCTTCCTCCAAGCAGAAGGACATGGCCAAGGCCGAGACCACCACATGTGCCTGGCCAAACTGCCGCAAGCCGGCCGACGAGTTCCAGGTCCACCACATCCACCCGTGGGTAGACGGCGGAGAAACCAACCAGGAGAATCTCACCTTGTTGTGCGAGTTCCACAATTCGTGGAACGACGACGACCCGGCCTACCCCAGACACGGCAGGGGCAACCGAAGACACGGCCACATCACCTGGGAGCCTCCCTGGGGCTGACATAAAGTCAGCCGAGCCCCACGGCTGTCGGGCCACTAGCAAAGGCACAAGAAAAGGCGCCACGGAAACTACTCCGTAGCGCCTACTCGGCGTGCCCGAGGCTAATCCGGGCGGTTGATGAGCATCGCGGCGACGCGCTGCATGTGATCCCAGATCATCGCGCGGTACGCCGGCGGGATGGTCTCCTCCTCGATCTCGTCCAGGGAGGCACCCATCAGGTCCAGCCAGCGCTGGGCGGCGGCGGAATCGATGGGGAAGGAGAAATGCCGCATTCGCAGCCGCGGGGCGCCGCGGTTGGCGTTGAACTCGGCGGGGCCGCCCCAATACTGGGCGAGGAACCACTGCAGTCGCTGCGCGGCGCCGTCGAAGTCATCGGCCGGGTACATGGGCGCCAGGATGTCGTCGTCGCGCACGCGGGCGTAGAAACCTGCGACCAGGCGGCGGAAGGTCTCCTCGCCCCCGATGGCATCGTAAACGCTGCTGGGCTGCATCTAGCTCTCGTCCGCCTTCCGCATGATGCCCACGCCGTAGGGGTACGGGGTGGAAATGCCGGCCTCCTGCATGGCGTCCAGGATGTGCGCCTGGGCGTGGCGCTGGACGTGCCACTGCTGGCCGGGCATCGTCTTGATGGAAATGCGGTAGGAGATGTAGTCCGGCTCCCAGTCGGAGATGCCGTTGATGACGGGCTCGTCGATGACCTCGTTGACAATCTCCGGGTCCTTGACCGCCTCGGCGACGGCCGCCTCGATGACGCGCCAGGCCTCCTTCGCGTTGTTCGACAGGCCCACCGGGATCTGCAGGCGGCAGATGGCGTAGTGATCGGAGAAGTTACCGATGCGCAGGATCTCGCCGTTGCGGACCGTCCACAGGGTCCCGTCGATGTCGCGCACCTTGGTCACGCGCAGGGTGATATCCTCGACGTCGCCGATGATGTCATCGCCCACGTCGATGGTGTCGCCGATGCCGTACTGGTCCTCCAGCAGCATGAAGACACCGGACAGGAAGTCCTTGACCAGTGACTGGGCGCCGAAACCAAGGGCGACACCAACCACACCGGCGGAAGCGATAAGCGGCGCGATATTCACGCCGAGCTGGTCCAGTATGAGCAGGGCGGCCAAGCTCCAGATGACGATGCCCACGGCCGACTTGCTGACCCCGGCCAGCGTCTTGATGCGGGACTTGCGCCGGTTTTCCTGGCTGCGGTTCATCGCGGCCTGCTGGCGGCTTTCCTCTTCGCGCTGCGCCTTGGTGGGCTTAACGGTCAGGGGCAGCCGCGGGATGGCGGCGCCGCTGGGGGTCTGCGCGGCCTTGCTGGCCAGCTTGTTGATGACGCGCCGCAGCACCCACTGCGAGACGACGGCGATCAGCAGGATGACCACGATCTTGACGGGGCGTTCGATGACCCACGAGCGGACCTGTTCGTCCTCCCACCAGTTGCTGACCGTGTCGACGGCGTCGACGGCAGTCGTGCCGGCGGAACTAGCTAACACTGTGAGACTCATGCACTCTCTTTCTCTTAGTTGACTCGTTGATCGATTGTAATTGCCGGCTCTGAGTGCCGACTGAATGATGGGGGCGGCGCCGCTGGCTGCCGGATGAATAACCGGATGAATAAAAGGGCGGCAGCGGCGGGCCAAAACTGGACAGCTTGGTCTAGGGTTGGGTGGCATGACGCAGCAGACGAAGCAAGACCTCGCCCAGGGATTTACTTCCCGCGCCATCCACGCCGGCTACCACCCGGACGGACACATGGGATCCATCAACGTGCCCATCTACGCCTCCACGACGTTCGCGCAGGACGGCCTCGCGCAGCTGCGCGGCGGCTTCGAATACGGCCGCGTGGCCAACCCGACGGTCCGCTCCCTGGAGCAGACCCTGGCGGTCCTAGAGGACGCCAGCTTTGCCCGCGTGTTCTCGTCGGGCATGGCGGCCATCGACACGCTCATCCGCATCCTGGCCCGCCCCGGCGATCACGTCATCCTGGGCAACGATGCCTACGGCGGCACCTACCGCCTGCTGCACCACGACTTCGGGGAGTGGGGCATTCAGCTGAGTGTCGTGGACACGACCAACCCGGACGAGGTCGCGGCCGCCGTGCGCGACAACACCCGCATCATCTGGCTGGAAACGCCCAGCAACCCGGCGCTGTCGGTCACGGATATCGCGGCCGTAGCGGAAGTGAAGAAGCACGCCGCGCTGGTGGTGGACAACACCTTCGCCACGCCCTACCTGCAAAACCCGCTGGCCCTGGGCGCGGATCACGTGGTCCACTCGACCACCAAGTACCTGGGCGGCCACTCCGACGTCCTCGGAGGCGCCGTCATCACTAACGATGCGCACGTCGACGAGCGCCTCCTGTACTTCCAGGGCTGCGTCGGCGCGGTGTCCTCGCCTTTCGATGCCTACCTCACCGCCCGCGGCATCAAGACCCTGGGCGTGCGCATGGAGCGCCACTGCTCCAACGCGCAGGCGGTCGCGGAATACCTGGCCGCCCGTCCCGAGGTCAGCCAGGTCTCCTACCCGGGGCTGGAAGACCACCCCGGCCACGCGACGGCCGCGGGCCAGATGCGCGGCTTCGGCGGCATGCTCTCGGTCCGCTTCCATGACCCCGAGCACGCGGAGCAGTTCTGCCTGAACACCCGCCTGATTTGTCTGGCGGAGTCGCTGGGCGGGGTCGAGTCCTTGGTCGAGCACCCGCAGA
Organism: Corynebacterium sp. LK2590; assembly: GCF_040946105.1. Taxonomy (NCBI): domain Bacteria; kingdom Bacillati; phylum Actinomycetota; class Actinomycetes; order Mycobacteriales; family Corynebacteriaceae; genus Corynebacterium; species Corynebacterium sp. LK2590. The sequence goes on along the minus strand of NZ_JAYWMH010000005.1, from coordinate 156,026 downwards.
AGATGACGCACGCCTCGGCGGAAGGCTCCGAGCTGGTCCCGCCGGCGGATATGGTGCGCCTGTCGATTGGCATTGAGGACGAGGCCGACCTGCTGGCCGACCTCGCCCAGGCGCTGGACGCCCTAAGCTAGCAGGTCGCCGGCCGTGCGGTCGGTCTCCTGCAGCATCAGGGGATCAGTCCCCGGCATGGGGGAGATGGTGGTATCCGGCCACTGGGCATAGGTGGGGATACCAATGATGTGCAGCCGCTCATCCACCGCGCCGTCGGGGTGGACGGTGCGGCGCTGCCACGTGGTCTCCGGCGAGCCCGTCGGGTGCCCGTGGTCGTAGAAGGGCCGCGTGCGCGCCTGGATCGACACCGACATCGGGTCGACGGCGTGGCGCACGTCGGGCTGGTGCATCCAGGCATCGACGAGCCAGTCGGAACTGGCGGCGCCGAAACGGGTGCGCAGAGTGAACTCGTCGCCGATTTCCAGCTGCGGGTGATCGCCTAAGAAGGTGACCAGGCCGGCATCGATGAGCGCGAGCAGTTGCTGGGTGCGGAACAGCGGCGGGCCGGAGCCAATCATCTGGCCAAAGGCCATGAATTCGCGGTAGGAACCCGTGCGCGAGTCCCAGCTCATGCGGCCTTCCGAGCCCGCAATAGAGGCGGGCTTGCGCGCTGCCGAAATCGCCCACAGGGCGGCCTTGAGGTGGGAGTCGCGCCCGGCCTGGGACTCGGCGATGTCGCGCTCCAAGCCGGCGGCGATGAAACCGGTCGGGTCGTCGCCGTCGTAGGCGGCCAGCGGGTTCATCCAGTAGTCGAGGCGGAACTCGCAGCCCAGCGCCGCGGTGAGCTCGGCGGCTAGGGCGGGCAGGGTGTCGGCGTGCAGCTCGGCGGCATCGATGTCGGCGGCGCGCTCCGGGTAGTAGGCGGCGTAGGCGTCGCGGACCAGGGCGGGCAGGACCTCGGCGCCGAAGTCGAAGTCGTCGCCCAGGCCCGCCAGTGCGGCCTTAAAGCGGGACAGATCGGCCTTCGGCGGCAGGGAGTGGTACTGGGACTTCGGCAGGTAGGGGTAGCCGCGCCCGGAGGAAACGACCAGCTGGGGCTCGCGGCCGGACGGCTGGTAGCGCAGGCCGCCGCGGGCGGAGTCGTCGGCGACGAACTCGCCGCCGCGGTTGATAGTCACCAGCGCCATGACGTCGAAGAAGCCCATACCGAGCCCGCGCACGAGCACCTTCTGGCCGGCCGGGATCTCCTCGACGGGCTGCTCGACGGGGTTGTCGGGGCGCACCCAGTTGAGGTCGGCGGCGGCCAGGCGCTGCTCTTCGTCGTTAGCCGCCGGCACCTGCCAGCCGTAGGCCAGCACCGTCTTGTCGGCGGTGACCTGGGAGCCGTCGGCCAGGGTCACCACGTCGTGGTCTCCGGCGTCGGCGATGCCGGTAGCGCGGCTGAAGTGGTGGACCACCTGGACGTCATCGGGCAGCTGCGCCAGCGCGACGGTCAGCACCCAGCGCAGGTAGGCGCCGTAGAGGGCGCGGGAGGGGTGGGACTCGGGCCGGGACTCGTCGAGCTCGGTGGCAAAGGCGCGGTCGACGGTGGGCGGGAACTGGCGGAACAGCTTCACCTTGGCGTCGCTGATGCCGGCCGCGGCCGGGTCGTCGCCGCGCAGGAGCTGGATCCACTCGTAGAGGATGGGGCCTTCCAGCGCCGGGGCAGAAAGGGTGGACTCCGGCTCGGTGAACAGGGTGACCGCGCCGGCCAGGGTGTTCATGCACAGGGTGCGGGTCTGGTCGGTCTCCCAAATGCGGCCGGCGCCGTGCTCGGCGTCGTCGATGATGTGCAGGGTGATAGGTGGGGTGGAGGGGTGCTCGTGGAGGTGAGCGGCGAGGCGTTCAATGACGGAGATTCCCCGCGGGCCCATTCCCACGATGGCCACGGCTAACGGTGCTGACAATGTCTTCATCCTTCAGAGACGAGAGAATAAATTAGACTAGTTGGTCTACAGTAATGATACTAAACGGTCTAAACTGTGTTAAATTCGCAGACAAGTTAAGAGTTGAACTAAACCCGAAGAAGCATCATCACCGTGAAACTACTCAGAACCCTCACCAGTCTAGTCGCCTCGGCAGCGCTGGCCGCGGGGTGCACCACCGCGCCGGATGGGGAAGGCGGCAGCTCCGACAACGTCCTGACGTACCTGGAGCCGCAGTTCTTCCGCACGCTCTACCCGCCGGCCGCCGGCTTCTACCCGAACGGCGGCGTGGTCAACCAGATCACCGACCGGCTGCTCTACCAGGACCCGGAAACCCTGGAGCTTTCTCCCTGGATCGCCACGGAGCTGCCCGAGGTTAACGAGGACGCCACCGAATACACCTTTAATATCCGCACGGACGTGACCTATTCCGACGGATCCCCGCTGACGGCGGAGAACGTCGTGGCGAATTTCGACCTCTACGGGCTGGGCGACAGCGACCGCACGCTGACCGCCTCAGAGCAGATCTCCAACTACGAGCGCGGCGAGGTCATCGACGAAGACACCGTGCGTTTCCACTTCTCCGCCCCCTCGCCGGGCTTTTTGCAGGCCACCGCCTCGTACAACTCCGGCCTGCTGTCCGATGAGTCGCTCAAGCTGGACAACGAGGGCTTCGGCCCCGGTAACGCGCGCAACGTCATCGGCTCGGGCCCCTTCGTCGTCGAGCACGAGGAGATCGGCACCGACCTGGTGCTCAAGACCCGCGAAGACTACGACTGGGCGCCGCCTCAGGCGCGCCACCAGGGCCGGGCCGCCATCGATGGCGTCCACTACATCCTGGCCGCCGAGGAATCCGTGCGCACGGGCGCGGTGCTGTCCGGCCAGGCGGATATCGCCCGCCAGATTTCGGCGCCGCAGGAAAGCCTGCTGGAATCCCGCGGGGTGAATATCGTCACCCGCGGCACCAACTCGATGAACAACCAGCTGGCCTTCCGCTTCGACCACCCGCTGCTGCGCGACCAGCGGGTGCGCGAGGCGATTATCCACGGCATCGATAGGCAGGAAATCCTGCGCGTGCTCTTCTCCGACTCCTACCCGCTGGCGACCTCCACCGTGGCCGAAACGGGGCTGGGCTACAAGGACCAGGGCGACGCCTATGCCTACGACCCGGAGGCCGCGCGCGAGCTGCTGGCAGAAGCCGGTTGGGAACCGGGCCCGGACGGCATCCGGGAAAAGGACGGCAAGCGCCTGGTGCTGCGCTCGAACACGGCGCTGCCGCAGCCGCGCTCCAAGGAGGTCATGACGATGATTCAGGACCAGCTGGGGGGGCTCGGCATCGGCGTGGAGATTAACGCCGGCGACCAGGCCACGCAGAACGCGGACGCCAAGGACATCGACAAGGTGCAGCTGTACCACTCCATGGTCGCGCGCGCCGACTACGACGCGATTACGTCCTTCTACAGCATCAACAACCGCGACGCCTTCCTCAACCAGGATTCCGCCGGCGAGCCCATCGACGCCCACCTGGAGCAGCTGCTCGACCGCGTCGTCTCCGTCACCGGCACCCAGGAGCGCGAGCAGGCGGTCCAGGAAGCCCAGGATTACATCACGGAGAAGGCCTACGCGCTGCCGCTGTTCGAGGAGCCGCAGGTTTACGCGGTCGCCGAGGGAGTGGAAGGTTTCCGGCCGGAGGCGGTCGCCCGCCCCTGGTTCTACGAGGTGGAGGAGATTAACTAATGACCGGAAAGCAGATTTTGGCCCGTCTCGGGCAGGCAGTGCTGGTGCTGCTGATTACCTACACGGTCGCGTTCTTCCTGCTGTCCGCGCTGCCGTCCGACGCCGTGCAGTCCCGCTTCGGCGACCCGGCGCTGGGCCTGTCGCAGGCCGAGATTGACGAGATCCGGGACTCGATGGGCATCGATAAGCCCCTGTGGGTCCAGTTCTTTACCTCGCTGGGCGGGTTCCTGGTCGGCGAGTTCGGCAACTCCACCGAGTCCGGCGCGCCGGTGGCCACGCTTATTGCGGACGCGCTGCCGCACACGCTGGCGCTGGCGGCCTCGGCGATCGTGGTCTCTGTCATCGTCGCCCTGCTGGTCGCTTTCGCCGCGACGCTGCCGGGCCTGGGTTGGATCGGCTCCTTCTTCCGCGGGCTTCCCTCCCTGCTGGTCTCGCTGCCGGGCTTCTGGGTCGGCATCCTGCTCATCCAGGTTTTCTCCTTCCAGCTGGGCTGGGTGCGGGTGATTGAGCCGGGCAGCATCGAGGGGCTCATCCTGCCCACGCTGACGCTGGCGGTGCCGATCTCCGCGCCGCTGACGCAGGTGCTCATCCGCTCCATCGAGCAGACGCAGGGGCAGCCCTTTGTCAACGCGGTGCGCGCCCGCGGCGCCTCGGAGTCCTGGATCTTCTGGCGCAACGTGCTGCGCAACTCCTTGCTCCCGGCGCTGACGATGGCCGGCCTGCTCTTCGGCGAGCTCGTCGGCGGCGCCGTGGTCACCGAGACCGTCTTCGGCCGCACCGGTCTGGGGCAGATGACCGCCCAGGCCGTGGCCAACCGAGACACCCCGGTGCTGATGGCGGTAGTGGTGATCGCCGCGGCCGCCTACGTCATTATCAACCTGGTCGTGGACCTGTTGTACCCGGTCCTGGACGTCCGCCTGCGGGGCCAGAAGGCCCCGGCCCGGGTGGCAGGAAGGAAGACCCATGTCTAAGCCCCGCAATCCCTGGACCCGCCCGACGTCGATCGTGGCGATTGTCGTCCTAGTCATCGCCGCGCTCGCGGCGCTGTGGCCCGGCCTGCTGGCGAGCTCGGACCCGTACGCGGGCACCGACGTCGCCCTGCTGCCGCCGAGTTCCGAGCACTGGTTCGGCACCGACGCCGTCGGCCGCGACCTGTATGCCCGCGTCGTCTACGCCGCCCGCCAGTCCCTGGTCGGCGCCTTCATCGCCGTGGCCGTCGGCTTGGTGGTCGGCACGATCATCGGCGTGCTCGCCGGCAGCCTGCGCGGCTGGGTGGACACGGTCCTGATGCGCGTGGTCGACGTGCTGCTGTCCATCCCGGGCATCCTGCTGTCGCTGTCCATCATCATCGTGCTGGGCTTCGGCTCCGTCCAGGCGGCCGTGGCCGTCGGTGTCACCAGCATCGCGGCGTTCGCGCGCCTGGCTCGCTCCCAGGTCATCAGCGTGGCCGGGGCGGACTACGTCGAGGCCGCCTACGGCTCGGGCGCGCGCCCGCTGCAGGTAATGGTGCGCCACATCCTGCCCAACTCCCTGACCCCCGTGGTGGCCCTGGCGACCCTGCAGTTCGGCTCCGCCATCCTGCAGCTGTCCATCCTGGGCTTTCTGGGCTACGGCGCCCCGCCGCCCACGCCGGAGTGGGGGCTCATCATCGCCGAGGGCCGCGACTTCATGGCCACGGCCTGGTGGCTGATTGTCATCCCGGGCTTGGCGATTGTCGCCGTCGTCATGGCCGCCAACCATCTCTCCCGCAACATCCGGGCGCAGGCTTAAACCACAAGGAGCAGAACTCGTGTCACTGTTAACTGTTACTGACTTGAACGTCTCCTACGACGGCTCCCCGGCGGTCCAGGGCGTGAACCTGGAGGTGGAACCGGGCCAGATGACCGCCATCGTCGGCGAATCCGGCTCGGGCAAGTCCACCTCGGCGCTAGCCATCCTGGGCCTGCTGCCGGACAACGCGGCCGTCGATGCCGGCTCCGTGACCTTCCAGGGCCGCGACCTGACCGGGCTGAGCCGCAAGCAATGGCGCAGCATCCGCGGCGCCCACATTGGGCTGGTGCCGCAGGACCCCAACAACTCCCTGAACCCGCTGAAGACCATCGGCGCCGCGGTGGAAGAGGGGATGGAAATCCATGGCCGCGCTGATCGGCGCGCGCGGGCGCTGGAGCTGCTGGAGCGGGTCGGCATCGATGACCCGGAGCGCCGCTACCACCAGTACCCGCACGAGCTGTCCGGCGGCATGAAGCAGCGCGTGCTCATCGCCGCGGCGGTGGCGCTGGAGCCGGAGCTTATCATCGCCGACGAGCCCACCAGCGCCCTCGACGTGACGGTGCAGAAGACGATCCTGGACCTGCTGGACGACATGCGCGCAGAGCTCGGCCTGGGCCTGCTGTTTATCACGCACGACCTGGCCGTGGCCGGCGACCGCGCGGACCAGATCGTGGTCATGGAGGCCGGCCAGGTCCGCGAGTCCGGCCTGGCAGCCACCGTGCTCACCGACCCGCAACACCCGTATTCCAAGCGCTTGCTCGCCGATGCCCCCTCCCTGACCGCAGCTGATTTCACCCGGCAGCAGGCCTCCCCGGTCGCGGCCGGGGAGGAGCCGCTGCTGCGGGTCGACGGCCTGGTGCAGCGCTTCGGCGATTTCACCGCCGTCGACGGGGTCAGCTTCGAGGTCGCCAAGGGTACGACCCACGCGCTGGTGGGGGAGTCGGGCTCGGGCAAGACCACCACCGGCCGGTCGGTGGCGATGTTCAACCAGCCGACCGCGGGCAGCATCCGGCTGGGCGGGACCGAGCTGACCGAGCTGGATGCGGCCGGCCGGCGGGAAGCCCGCCGCCAGGTCCAGCTGGTCTACCAGAACCCGTATAGCTCGCTGGATCCGCGGCGGACCATCGCAGATACCATCGCTGAGCCCCTCGTGAACTTCCGGGGGATGAAGCGGGCGCGGGCGCGCGAGGCCGCGCGCGAGTTCATGGAGCTGGTCGCCCTGGACCCGGACATGGGCCAGCGCCTGCCCGCGCGCCTGTCCGGCGGGCAGCGCCAGCGCGTGGCGATCGCGCGCGCCATGATCATCGAGCCAGAGCTGGTCGTCCTGGACGAGGCGGTCTCCGCCCTGGACGTGACCGTCCAGTCGCAGATCCTGCGCCTGCTCGACGACCTGCAGCAGGAGCTGGGGCTGACCTATATCTTCATCTCCCACGACCTGGCCGTGGTCAACCAGGTCAGCGATACCGTCAGCGTGCTGGGATCCGGCCAGCAGGTCGAATACGGCCCGACCGCCCAGGTCTTTACCAACCCGCAGGCGGATCTCACCCGCCGGCTCATCGAGGCCATCCCCGGCTCCCGCTACCGGGGCGGCGACCTAAACTTGGGCCTGTAAGCGCAAAACGAAGCGAAGCAGCAGCAAGAAGAAGCGAAGAACAGAGGAGAAATAATGACCGATATCATCGACGAGCTGGCGCAGACCAGCACCCAGGTGGGCCAGCTGCGCAACGCCCGCCCGGCGGCCCGCGAGAACGCCCAGCTGAGCTTCGAGGCCCTGCTGGAGCCGGCGGAGGCCGGCGAGTTTAGCCAGGCCGAGCGCTACGCCGTGGCGGCCTTCGTGGCCGGGATTACGCAGGCCGGCCGCCCGGCGGAGTTCTACTTGGACCTGCTCGGCGACGAGGACGAGGAGCTTCTCGCCCTGGTCAAGGAGGCCATCGCGGCCGGACAGCACCGCGGTCCTTACGCGGGCGGGGGCCATAGCACCTTCGCAGGCCTGGGCGAGCGTCTGGGCGCGGCCTTCGACTTCGCGCATCTGTTGGTCTTCCACCCGAAGGACGCGGATCCGGCGGCCATCGGCCACCTGGACGCCAGCGGGTGGGGGCCGACCGGCATGGTCAGCCTGGCGCAGCTGATTAGCTTTTTGGCTTTCCAGCTGCGCGTGGTGCGCGGCATCGCGGTGCTCAGCGGCGAGGAGCCGGCCGCGCCGGGGGCCGTGGCCGATACCCCGCAGGAGCGACCCGACTGGGAGGTCACCGGCGGGGTGGAGACCCCCGAGGTGGTCCACCCGGGCCGCTTTGTCAACCACGCGCTGGGCTGGAAGCCCTGGGTGCCGGGGCTGAGCAAGGAAAACTTCACCGAGGAGCAGCGCGAGGCACTGATCAAGCCGGAGCGCATCGAGCAGCCCTACTTCCGCCTGCTGGCCCGCGACCCCGCCGCGCTGAAGGCCCGCACCCTGACGGACCTGGACATCTTCTACAACACCGACGGCGGGCTGGGCCGCGCGGAGCGCGAGCTGGCCGCCACGGTGGTCTCGCGCCTGAACGGCTGCGAGTACTGCGCGTCGGTGCACCAGCAGCGCTACGTTGACGAGGGCGGCGACCGGGAGACCATCGACCGGCTCCTCGACGACGGCGTCGACGTCGACCTGGGGCGGGCGGACTGGGCCGCCATCCGCGACGCCGCGGTGGCCATCAGCCGGACCCCGCTCGAATTCGGCGCCGAGCACGTCGACGCGCTGCGGAAGGCGGGCCTGGACGACCAGGCGGTCCTGGACGTTATCTACTCCTCGTCCTTCTTTAACTGGGCGAACCGCCTGATGCTGACCCTGGGCACCCCGGACGTGCCCCGGCGCTTCCGCTAGAGCGCCTAGACTGGCCGGCATGACTATCCAAGAACAGACCAAGACCGCAGTCGTTACCGGCGCCACCGGCGGGATGGGCCGCGAGATCGTAGCGGACCTGTCCCGCGATCACCACGTCGTGGTCATCGGCCGCAACGCCGAGCGCCTGGCGGAGCTGGAAGGCCCCGGCGTGTCCTGCGTGCGCGCGGACCTGACCGAGGACTTTGACCTGCCGGAGTTGGACCGCGTTGACGTGCTGGTCCACGCCGCTGCGATTGCGCAGCGGCGCTCGGTGGCATCGGCCAGCCGGGAGGACTGGGAAGGCCACCTGTCCATCAACGTGGTGGCCCCGGCCATGCTGACCCAGCGCCTCCTGCCGGCGCTCAACCGCGCCGGCGGTACCGTGGTGTTTATCAACTCCGGCGCCGGCCGTGGCGGCTTCGGCGACAACGTGGTCTACGCGGCCACCAAGCACGCGCTCTACGCCCTGGCCGACGGGCTGCGCAAGTCCGAGCACGGCATCCGGGTAAGCACCGTCGCGCCGGGGCCCACCGATACCGAGATGCTGCAGGGGCTGACCGACTACAACCGCGACGAGGTCATCGCCCCGGTGGAGGTAGCCCGCGCTATCCGCGCCGTCGTCGATGCCGGCCCGACCACGCAGCTGACCGAAATTCAGGTGCGCCCGCGCGTGGAATAGGCCGCGTGGGTCGAACAACTCGGGCAGATTCATGCGCTAAACTTAATCTGTGACTAACCAGCCCAGTTCTAAACCGGCGTACCTGGCTATCGCGGATGCTCTGCGGGGGCGTATCGAGCGCGCCGAGCTGCGACCCGGCGATCGTTTTCCCACCGAGCGCGCGCTCGTGCACGAATTCAACGTCGCGCGCATGACGGTGCGCCACGCCCTGGACATCCTCCAGCTGGAGGGGCTCATCGATCGCCGCCGCGGCCGCACCGGCGGCACCTTCGTGCGCACCACGGCGCCGGTGGTGGATTTGAGCCGCGTCCAGGACCTGGGCGCGCAGCTGAGTAACGACGAAAACGAGCTCGTCATTGACGAGATCGAGGAATCTCACGTGCAGGTGCCGCCGGCCGTGGCCGAACAGCTAGCGATTGCGGAGACCGAGCGGGTGTGGTCGGTCAAAAGGCTGCACACCGTCGACGGGACGCCGGCGCTGTATTCCCACCATTTCGTGCCGGCGTCAGATCTGCAGGCCCACTGGGCCGGGCGGGAGCCGGCCAGTTACCGGCAGTCCTTGGAGCCGGCTCTGCCGAACGCGGTGGAACAAAAGGCGCTGCGGCTGTCGCGCACCACGCCGATTTTGCGGGTGCAGCGCTGCGCACTCGACGCCGCCGGCCGCCCCCTTGACTTCACAGAGATGGCGTTGCGCGGCGACGTCGCGGAGCTGCACCTAGATTTATAGGGCCGGGCGCTGGCCCGCGCAGGGGCTAGAGGAGCACCTGCGCCAGCAGGGAACCGACCACACACGAGGTCAGCACGGAGATGGCACCCGGGATAATGAACGAGTGGTTGATGACGAACTTGCCGATCCGGGTTGTGCCGGTGCGGTCGAAGCCGATGCAGGCCAGGTCCGACGGGTAGGTCGGCAGGATGAAGTAGCCGTAAGCCGCGCCGTAGAAGCCGACGATGACGGCCGGGTCGATGCCCAGCTGCAGGCCGATGGGGGCGATGGCGACCAGGGCCGCGCCCTGGGAGTTGACCAGCTTCGAGACGATAATCAGCACGACGGCGTAGGCCCACGGGGCTTGGGCGACGACGTCGCCGAGGCCGGCCTCCAGGGCATCGATGTGCGCCTGGAAGAAGGTGTCCGCCATCCAGGCCACACCGAAGACAGAGAAGACCGCGGTCATACCGGCGTTGAAGACCGGGGTGCTGGCAATCTTTTTGTGGTCGACCTTGCAGCTCACCAGGATGACGGCGCCGGCGACCAGCATGACCATCTGGATGACCAGGTTCATCGACACCGGCGAAAGCTCGCCGTCCTCGCCCGGGACGAGCGGGCGCAGGAATTCGAAGGCACCGAGGAAGACCACGCAGACGATGGCAACCAGGAAGATCACCACGGAGCGCTTGGCTTCCTTGGGGAATTCCACGCCGATGAGCGAGTGGCTGGAGTTCTTGATGGACTCCGCGAACTCGGGGTCCTTCATGCGCTCCTGGAAGACCGGATCCTTGTCCAGGTCCTTGCCGCGGCGCAGGGACCACAGGGCGGCCAGGAGGACGCCGGACAGGGAGGCCGGGATGGCGACCATGAGGATCTGCGGGATGGAGTAGGCCTGGTCGATGACGCCGGCGTGCTCAGCCAAGATGGAGGCCAGCGAGACGGTAGCGACCGAGACCGGCGAGGCGGTAATACCCATCTGGGCCGAGGTGGAGGCCACGGCCATGGGGCGCTCCGGGCGGATGCCCTTCTTCAAGGCGATGTCCTCGATGATGGGGAACATCGTGTAGACGACGTGGCCGGTACCGCAGAGCACGGTGAGGAACCACGTGGTGAGGGGAGCGAGAATGGTGATGCGCTCCGGGTGGGCGCGCAGGATCTTCTCGGCGAATTGCATCATGACTTCAAGGCCGCGCGCCTGTTGGAGGGTTGCGGCGCAGCCGATGACTGCGATGATGGTCAGCATCACCGATACCGGCGGCTCGCCCGGGGCCAGTCCGAAGACGAAGACCATAAGTAGCAGGCCGATACCGGAAATCAGGCCCAGGCCGAGCCCGCCGTAGCGGGTACCCAGCACCAGGGCAACAAGGATAATGACCACTTGCAGCACGATCGCCAGGACGGAGTCCGGGGCGAGGACAGTGGCTAACATCGAGGTGCCTTTCCACTAATAACAAACAAGGGGGACAGTAAAAATATTATCGAAGCGGACACAATCGGACATAATGAAAGCGGCGGGCTAATAATCACAGCTCGCCGCTTAGTAGTTTCGGGACCAAATCTGCTAAAATCCCAGCGTAACGCCCATACTGTTAGCTGGCGTCCACCGCCCGGTTGCGTACGGCGCGGGCGGTGCGGTCACGCTGTTCGGTGACCACGCGGCGCAGCCCGGTGGGCAGATCGCGGCGCAGGAATTCCTCGGCGCGATCCACGGTGTCCTGGCTGACGTCCCAGGACGGGAAGAGGCCGGTGACCGTCGCCAGGGCGATTTCGTGGGACTGGCCATCCCAGATCTTCTCCGCCACCTCGAAGTAGTCCTCGCTGGGCAGGTTGGCTTCCGCGCCGGGGAAGACCAGGCCGGCCAGCTTCGAGCCGGTGTCGCGGTTGCCCAGCTGGCCGTCGACGAGCTCGCGCCAGACCGCCTGCTTGTTCTCCGGGGTGTTGACGGCGGCGCGGGCCTTGAGGGAGGCCTGGTAGCCGGTGGCGGAGTTGTCGCGCTCGAGCTCGGCATCGATGAGCTGGCCCGCGTCCTCACCGGCGCCGTCGGCGACCAGGGCGGCCAGGGCACGCCAGCGCATGCCGTTGTCCTCGGACGTTTCCATAACCTCGCGGAAGTAGTCACGGGAGGCCTCGGTCAGCGGCAGGGTGCCCAGGGCCTTGGCGAAGACCAGGCGGCGCTGTTCATCGTCGCTGCGGGCGCCGGCGACCAGGGCATCGGCCAGCAGGGACGAGTCCTTGGCCCAGGCGGGATCGGCGTAGCTCAGCTGGGCCTGCACGGCCTGGGTGAGGATGCGCTCGAGGACCGACAGCTCGGTCTCGGCGGCCGCGCCGCGGGCGACCAGGGCGATGAAGTCGCGGGCGCGCTTGCTGCCCGCGCGGGTCATCTCCCAGGCGGCGGACCAGCACAGCGTGCGCGCCATTGGATCGGCGATCTTGTCGATGTGGTCCACCACGAAATCGCGGGAGGCCGGGTCCAGATCCTGCAGGGCGTAGGTCAGATCGTCGTCGTTGACCAGGACCAGATCCGCGGCCGGGGCGCCGACCAGTTCGGCGACGTCGGTGCTGGCGCCGTCGATGTCCAGCTCGACGCGCTGGTAGCGGGTGACCTTCTCGCCGTCCAGCCGGTAGAGCCCCACGGCCACGCGGTGGGTGCGCAAGGTATCCCCGGTCTGCTCGACGGCGAAGTCGGTGTAGGCGCCGTCGGCGACGTTAAAGCGGGCCTTGAGCGAGTTCACGCCGGTGGTCTTGAGCCACTGCTGGGCCCAGAAGGAAAGATCGCGGCCGGAGGCCTCGGTCAGGTGGCGCAGGAGATCGTCGAAGGTGGCGTTGCCCCAGGCGTGCGCCGAGAAGTGGCGGCGCACCCCGGCGAAGAAGTTCTCCCGGCCGACGTAGGCCTGCAGCTGCTTAAGCACGCTGGCGCCCTTGGCGTAGGTAATCCCGTCGAAGTTCTGCTCGACGGTCTCGATGTCCGAGGCGTCCGTGGAGATGGGGTGCGTGGTGGGCAGCTGGTCCTGCTGGTAGGCCCAGGCCTTTTCCACGTTGGCGAAGGTCACCCAGGCCGTGTCGTACTGGGTCTGCTCCGCCTGGGAGATGGCCGCGGACCAGGTGGCGAAGGATTCGTTGAGCCACAGGTCGTTCCACCACTGCATGGTCACCAGGTCGCCGAACCACATGTGGGCCAGCTCGTGGAGGATGGTGTCCGCGCGGCGCTCGTACATGTAGTGGGTGGCCTGGGAGGCGAAGACGTACTCGTCGCGGATGGTCACGCAGCCGGCGTTTTCCATGGCGCCGGCGTTGAACTCCGGCACGAAGACCTGGTCGTACTTGCCGTAGCGGTAGGCGAAGCCGAAGTTGCGGTGGTAGAAGTCGAAGCCCTGCTTGGTCTCGGTGAACAGGCGCTCGTGGTCCAGGTGCTCGGCCAGGGACTGGCGGCAGTACAGGCCGAGCGGGACCTCGAGGTCCTGGGCGGGCTGGCCCTCCGGGTGGGCGGTAAGCTGCCCGCGCCAGGTGTCGGTGAATTCGACGTACGGACCAGCGCATACGGCGATGAGGTAGGTCGACAGTGGGTAGTCCAGGTGGCAGCTAAAAGTGTTGCCGCGCTGGGAGGCCGGCCCGTTGGTGATAACCCGCCAGCCCTCCGGCACGGCGAAGGATAGGTCGTAGGTCGCCTTCAGGTCGGGCTGATCGAAGCAGGCGAAGACCCGCTTGGCGTCGGCGGTCTCGAACTGGGTGTACAGGTAGGGCTGGTCGTCGGCTGGGTCGACGAAGCGGTGCAGGCCCTCGCCGGTGCGGGAATAGGGGATGCGCGCGGTGACCTCGACGGTGTAATCGGCGACCTGCAGGCCGGACAGCGGGATGCCGTACTCCGGCTCGTAGGCGGCGGTCGGCAGGGGAGCCCCGCTCAGCCGCACGTCCAGGATTTCCTCGGCGCGCAGATCGAGGAAGGTGCTGCCCGGGCGCAGGCACGAAAAGTCCACGCGGGTGGTGGAGATGAAGTGCGTGTCCGACTGCGTCAGGTCCAAAGCGACGTCGTAATGGTTGACTCGCAGCATCTGCGAGCGATGCTGGGCCTCGTCGCGAGTCAGGTTTGTCGAGGTCATAGCTGTTTTACCTCCTAGGTGGTGAATTTTAGGCTACGGTCCAGCCTAGCCGTCGCCTAGGCTGGGGCGCGCGGAATCCCCATAACCACTACAACAGCCTCTAGAAATTAGGAGAAAAACGATCATGACTCAGCAGGTGAAGTTCTGGTTCGACGTCTCGTGCCCGTTCGCTTGGGCCACCTCGCGGTGGATCAAGGAGGCCGAGAAGGTCCGTGACATCGAGGTCACCTTCGTGCCGATGTCCCTGTCCGTGCTCAACGAGGGCCGCGACCTGGACCCGGCCTACATGGAGGCCATGGAAGCCAACTGGGGTCCGGCCCGCGTCTTCGCCCGCGTGGCCACCCAGGAGCCGGCCAAGGTCGACGAGCTCTACACCGCGATGGGCACGCTGGTCCACGTCGACGGCAACGCCGGCAAGAAGGGCTACGGCGCTTACGACGAGATCATCGCCCAGGCCCTGGACCAGGCCGGCCTGGACGCGGCTTACGCCGAGGTAGCCAACACCACCGACGCCGACGCGGAGCTGAAGCGCTTCCACCAGGAGGGCATCGACTCGGTCGGCGAGGACGTCGGCACCCCGGTGGTCAAGCTGGGCGAGACCGCCTTCTTCGGCCCGGTCATCACCCGCATCCCGCGCGGGGAGGAGGCCGGCGAGCTTTTCGATGCCGCCGTGAAGCTCGCCGAGTTCCCCTATTTCTTCGAACTCAAGCGCACCCGCACCGAGATGCCGGCGGCCGAGTAGGCCCGGCGGTAGGATAAAGATTATGCGCGTATACCTAGGAGCAGATCACGCAGGTTTTGAGACCAAAAACCTGATTGCACAGCACTTGTCCGACGCCGGCCACGAGGTCATCGACTGCGGCGCCCACACCTTCGACCCGGAGGATGACTACCCGGCGTTTTGCATCGAGGCGGCCCAGCGCACGGTCAACGATCCGGGTTCTTCGGGGATCGTGCTGGGCGGCTCCGGCAACGGCGAGCAGATCGCGGCCAACAAGGTCGAGGGCGCGCGCTGCGCCCTGGCGTGGTCGGAAGAGACCGCGCGCCTGGCCCGTGAGCACAACAACGCCCAGCTCATCGGCATCGGCGGCCGCATGCACACCCCGGAGCAGGCCCTGGCCATCGTGGACGCCTTCTTGGATCAGGAATGGTCGGGCGCGGAGCGCCACCAGCGCCGGATCGACATCCTGGCCGACTACGAGCGCACCGGCATCGCCCCGGAGGTCCCGGAGGACTAGGCAACTAGAGTCACCCAGCCAGACAAAAGGCGCCGGGGAGAAGAACTTCAGTGGTTCTTTCTCCCCGGCGCCTTTGAGCGGACGCTCCGGCTTAGAAGTCGAAGTCGAAGCCGTCGCCGCCGAGCAGGCCGCCGTCGAAGATGCCGCCGTCGAACAGGCCACCGCCGTCGCCGCCCATATCGCCAGCATCCCCCATGTCGTCGCCGTCGTCCATATCGCCGGCATCCCCCATGTCGCCGCCGTCGCTGAAGTCGCCCGCTGCGGCCTCCTCGCCGGAGTAGCCGACGCCGGCCATACCGGCGAACATGGCGTTAAACATCATGGAATAGCCCATCATCCACACGCCGGTAGCCATGGCGTCGGCCCACCACGGGCGGGAGTACCAGCCGGCCGGGACCGGGCGGCCGGCCACGGTGCCGCCGGGGTAGTAGTTCGGGGTCTCGTCGGACGCGTACGGGGAGGCGGTGATCTCCTGACCGCCGGCGTCGACCGTGCGGCGCTCGGTGACCTTGCCGGCCTTGCGCTGGCCCTCCAGCGGCGGCAGCTCCGGGCCCGGATCCATGCCCATGATTTCGCGCGCCGCGTTGACGTAGTGCAGGCCCTCCAGCGCGGACTCGCGGGCCAGCTGCGCCTGCTTGGTGGTATTCGCCCGGGAGATGGCGGAATTGGCCGCGGTGAAACGCTCCGAAGCATCCGCCATCGCCTGCTGGGAGGCCTTGTCGGTGCCGGACAGGCTCATCACCTGGCCGCCCAGGCGCTCAATCCAGCGCCGCGCCTCAGCCTGGGCGTCTTCTAATTGCTGCTGCTGGCGCTGCTCGGCCTTTTTCTTGTTGTTGCTGCTGGCCCACCAGGCCACGCCGCCGCCGACCACGATAAGAAGGATGAGCAAATCCATGTCTTAAAAGTTCACTTCCCGATAATCGAGGGTTGTCTCCCGCACCCGGCGGGCCGAGGCCCCGGCGCGGGGTACTTCTCTGGGTACTTACTAGGTTAAACGCCAGCCTATCCCGAAAAGTTCCCTCCCGTTAAGCTTCCGGAGCCGCCCGGGCGGTTTTGGGCGCGGCCCAAACCATGCGCTATTATTGTTCCCACGCCTTTAAACGGGGCAGTGGGAATGTCGTATAGTGGCTAATACCTCAGCCTTCCAAGCTGAAGACGCGGGTTCGATTCCCGTCATTCCCTCCACGCCAACGCCGGAGAAGACCGCACTGGAAAAATCCAGTAGCCTGGTCTCCGGCGTTTTTGATGTGCGGGCCCGAAGCCGAGCCCGCTGTGCTGGGAAGGGGAGTGCGGTGGAGACTATCGTGACCGCGGTCTTGGTGTTTATCTCGACCTCGATAGATTACCTCGTCGTGCTGACCATCCTGTTCGCCACGCAGGGTGCCCGCCACGGCCGGGCCATCTACGGCGGGCAGTACTTGGGCACCGGGATCCTGGTGGCGGCCAGCCTGGTCGCGGCGTCGTTGATGAACCTCATCCCGCACGACTGGATCATCGGCCTGCTGGGGCTTATCCCCATCGTGCTCGGCATCCGGGTGCTGCTGGTGGACGAGGACGTCGACGAGGAGGAGATCGCGGACAAGGTCCGCGGTAGCGGATCGAAGCTGGCCGCCTTCACCGCGCTGACCCTGGCGCTGGGCGGGGACAACCTGGGCGTCTACGTGCCCTACTTCAGCCGGACCAGCGGGGCGCAGATCCTCGTCATCCTGGCCGTCTTCGCGCTGGGGATCTTCCTGCTGTGCCAGCTGGCCCAGCGGCTGGCCGCCGTCCCGGCCATCGGGGAGACGGTGGAGAAATATGAGAAAGTCATCGTGCCCGTGGTCTTCATCGGGCTGGGCGTCTACCTGCTCATCGAGAACGGGACCGTCGACGTCCTCTGGGGCGCGCTGACGTCTTAAAAAGCGCGGTTTCAGTACAGTGGGGCGCATGAACGTACCAATGATTGAGCTCAACGACGGCAACCGCATCCCGCAGCTGGGCTACGGCGTCTTCCAGGTGGACCCGGACCAGACCGAGGAGCTGGTGGCCGAGGCACTGCGCCAGGGCATCCGGCACATCGACACCGCCGCCATCTACGGCAACGAAGAGGGCGTGGGCCGGGCGATTGCCGCCTCCGGCATCCCGCGAGACGAGCTGTTTATCACCACCAAGCTGTGGAACGACAGCCAGCTCAACGCCGAGGAGGCGTTGGATACCTCCCTGGGCAAGCTGGGGCTCGATTACGTCGATCTCTACCTGATCCACTGGCCGGTCCCGGCCGACGGCAACTACGTCGAGGCCTGGAAGCAGCTGATTGAGCTGCGCCAGGCGGGCAAGGCCAAGTCCATCGGCGTGTCCAACTTCTTGCCGGAGCACCTCGACCAGCTGGAGATGAACACGGACGTCACCCCGGCCGTCAACCAGATCGAGCTGCACCCGTACTTCCAGCAGTGGAAGGACATCGACGCCGCCCGGGCCCACGGCATCAAGGTCGAGGCCTGGGGCCCGCTGGGCCAGGGCAAGACCGATATCTTCGAGCAGCCGGAAATCACCGATCCGGCCGAGGCCCACGGCGTCAGCCCGGCCCAGGTGATTATCCGCTGGCACCTGCAGAACGGGACGATCGTCTTCCCGAAGACCGCCACCCCGGAGCGCATCCGCGAAAACTTCGATGTCCTCGGCTTCGAGCTCAGCGAGGACGAGATGGCCGGGATTACCTCGCTGGACCGCGGCGAGGAGGGCCGGGGCGGCGCGCACCCGGCAGAAATGGACGCGAAATAGCGGCTAGACGGCGCCGTCGCGCACCCGGAGCCTGCGGAAACCCGGCCAACCGGGACCCGAAGTTGGGCATTGCGTGGCGGCATCGGTAAGCTAAGGCGAGCAACGCCGGCGCGGGGGCTTCCGCGCTGGCAGGGCAAGCTATACGGGGCGTGGCGCAGCTTGGTAGCGCACCTGCTTTGGGAGCAGGGGGTCGCAGGTTCAAATCCTGTCGCCCCGACGTATAGGGGCCTGTCAGCCACCCTCATGCGAGGTGCTGCCGGGCCCCTTGTTTATACTCTGTACCAGAAATCCTTCTACCAATTGAGAGCCAGGAGAGTTACTCGTGAAGACTACCGTCGACAAGCTGAGCGACACCCGCGTTAAGCTCACCGTCAACGTCCCGTTCGCAGAGCTGGATAAAGAGATTGATCAGGCCTACGCCGCAATCGCCCAGCAGGTTGCCATCCCGGGCTTCCGTAAGGGCAAGGCGCCGCGCCAGCTTATCGATGCCCGCTTCGGCCGCGGCCCGATCCTAGAGCAGGTCGTCAACGACATGCTGCCGTCCCGCTACGAGCAGGCCGTCACCGAAAACGACCTGAAGGTCATCGGCCAGCCGGACGTGGATATCTCCAAGATCGAAGACAAGGACTTCGTGGAGTTCACCGCCGAGGTCGACGTCCGCCCGGAGATCGAGGTTCCGGATTTCTCCGAGCTGTCCGTCACCGTCCCGGCCCTTACCGTCGAGGACGCCGACGTGGACAAGGAGCTGGAGAACCTGCAGGAGCGCTTCGGTGAGCTCAAGGACACCAAGCGCAAGATGAAGACCGGCGACATCGCCGTCATCGACCTGACCGCTGAGGTCGACGGCAAGAAGATCGACGAGGCTTCCACCGAGGGTCTGAACTACCGTATCGGCGACGACGACCTCATCAAGGGTCTGGACACCGCCCTGCGCGGCCTGAAGACCGACGAGGACGCCGAGTTCACCGCCAAGCTGGAGTCCGGCGAGCACAAGGGCGAAGAGGCCACCATCAAGGTCCACGTCCAGCAGACCAAGGAGCGCAAGCTGCCGGCCCTGGACGACGAGTTCGCCCAGCTGGCCAGCGAGTTCGACACCATCGACGAGCTGCGTGAGGCCACCAAATCCCAGGTCGAGGAGCAGAAGAAGGCCCAGCAGGCCGGCAACATCCGCGACGAGGTCCTGAAGGCCGCCCTGGACAAGGTCTCCTTCGAGCTGCCGGAGTCCATCGTGGAAGAGCAGGCGCACGCCCAGCTGCACCAGGTCCTGGGCCAGCTGGCTCACGACGAGAAGGCGCTGGCACAGCTGCTCGAGGCGCAGGGCACCACCCGCGAGGAATTCGACGCTGACGCCCGCAAGTCCGCCGAGGAGTCCGTGCGCACCCAGCTGTTCCTGGACACCGTCGCCGAGCAGGAGCAGCCGGAGGTCTCCCAGCAGGAGCTGACCGACCACATCCTGTTCACCGCGCAGTCCTACGGCATGGACCCGAACCAGTTCGTCCAGCAGCTGCAGTCCAACGGCCAGATCGGCAACCTGTTCGCCGACGTCCGCCGTGGCAAGGCCCTGGCCGCCGCCATCTGCCGCGTTGACGTCAAGGACGAGGACGGCAACAAGGTCGACGTCGACCAGTACTTCGGCGAGATCGACGAAGACGAGGACGAGGCAACCGACTCCGAGTAAAGGCCTTGGCCCACCGCCCCTAGCGGGCGCGGTGGGACCGCCTAGCCCAGCTTCGGCTGGGCTTTTCGTCTGTCTGCGGCGGCTGCAACGCTGACAGCGAACACGTCCCACGGGAGGCGGGAAAGGCAGTATCGTGGGTCGTATTAAGACAAAGATCCGTCACCAAGGAGATTATGAATTCTATGTCTGACAGTATTCAGATGACCTCACCGGCACCGGGCATGAACCTGGGCGACAGCGTCTACGAGCGCCTGCTGCGCGAGCGCATCATCTTCCTGGGCACCCAGGTCGATGACGAGATTGCCAATAAGCTCTGCGCCCAGATCCTCCTGCTGTCTGCGGAGGACCCGACGCGCGATATTTCGCTCTACATTAACTCCCCGGGTGGCTCGGTGACCGCCGGCATGGCCATTTACGACACCATGAAGTACTCGCCGTGCGACGTCGCCACCTACGGCATGGGCCTGGCCGCCTCCATGGGCCAGTTCCTGCTCTCCGGCGGCACCAAGGGCAAGCGCTTCGCCCTGCCGCACGCCCGCATCATGATGCACCAGCCCTCCGCCGGCGTGGGCGGCACCGCCGCGGACATCGCCATCCAGGCCGAGCAGTTCGCCGCCACCAAGCGCGAGATGGCCGAGCTGATCGCTGAGCACACCGGCCAGACCTTCGAGCAGATTACGAAGGACTCGGACCGCGACCGCTGGTTCACCGCCGCGCAGGCGAAGGACTACGGCATCGTCGACCACGTCATCGAGACGGTCAACGGCCCCATCAGCAACTAGGTAGCACCCACCACTAAAGCTCAGAAGCAAGGAGAATTTTTAATATGACGCAATCGCAGATGCCTTCTTCCCGCTACGTGCTGCCGTCGTTCATCGAGCAGTCCGCGCAGGGGACCAAGGAGACCAACCCGTACTCGAAGCTCTTCGAGGAGCGCATCATCTTCCTGGGCACCCAGGTCGATGACACCTCCGCTAACGATGTCATGGCGCAGCTGCTGGTCCTGGAGGCCCAGGACCCGGACCGCGACATCACCATGTACATCAACTCGCCGGGCGGTTCTTTCACCGCGCTGATGGCTATTTACGACACCATGCGCTACGTGCGCCCCGACGTGCAGACCGTCTGCCTGGGCCAGGCGGCCTCCGCCGCCGCGGTCCTGCTGGCCGCCGGCGCACCGGGCAAGCGCGCCGCACTGCCGAACGCCCGCGTGCTGATCCACCAGCCCGCCACCCAGGGCACCCAGGGCCAGGTCTCCGACCTAGAGATCCAGGCCGCCGAGATCGAGCGCATGCGCAAGCTGATGGAAAACACGCTCGCCGAGCACACCGGCCGCACGGCTGAGCAGGTGCGCATCGACACCGACCGCGACAAGATCCTGACCGCTCAGGAAGCGAAGGAATACGGCATCATCGACCAGGTCTTTGAGTACCGCAAGCTGAACTCCTAAATTTAGGGGTAGTTCAGGCCCGTCTCCGGAATAGCATCCGGCGGCGGGCCTTTCGCATGGGGTAGTGGGGCAGCGGCTGCCCCCGTGCCGGGACGGTTACTACCCAAGCGAAAACTATTAATGATCCGCGAAGTTGCCTGCTCAGCCCCGGCGCCGCTGGCTGCAGCGGCCCGTCCCACCGGGTGGGAAGGGCGAGGTAGGCTACCGGAAAATGGGGGTGGAGGATCTCACATTAATTGCGTTGTGGCGTGGAAGGTGGCTATATATTTCTATGTCACGAATCACAAACGCTCACTCAGTGTCAGGTGCGTCCGGCGACGCCTCGGCGGTTGGACAACCATCAGAAAAGGAACGGCAGTTCTTCGGCCACCCGTGGGGGTTGGCCAACCTCTTCGGCGTGGAGATGTGGGAGCGTTTCAGCTTCTACGGCATGCAGGCGCTGGTCCTGCTGTACATGTACTACTCCGTGTCCGAGGGCGGTCTGGAGATCCCCAAGGCGGCGGCGACCTCCATCGTCGGCGCCTACGGCGGCTTGGTCTACATGGCCTGCCTGCTGGCCTCCCTGGTAGCCGACCGCGTCCTCGGCGCGGAGCGCACCCTGTACTACTCGGCCATCATGGTCATGCTGGGCCACCTGGCGCTGGCCTTCATCCCCGCGGTAACGGGCCTAGCCATCGGCCTGGTGCTTATCGCCGTCGGTTCCGGCGGCGTGAAGACCACCGCGCAGGTCGTGCTGGGCGCGCTCTACTCGCGCGATGATCCCCGCCGCGATGGCGGGTTCTCCATCTTTTATATGGGCGTCAACATCGGCGCGCTCTTCGGGCCGCTGATCACCACGCTGCTGTGGGGCTGGCAGGGCTTCCACTGGGGCTTCGGCATCGCCGCCGTCGGTATGTTCTTCGGCCTGGTCCAGTACACCCTCATGCGCGGCAGCACCATCAAGGAGGCCGGCCACGAGGTCCCGAACCCCGTCTCGCGGCAGCAGCTGCTGGTGGCCCTGGCCGTCCTCGCCGTCATCGTCGTCGTGTGCGTGTGGCTTATCGCCTCCGGCGTGGTCAAGCTGGAGTGGCTGTCCAACATCGTCACGGTCGTGGCATTCCTTGCTGCGGTCACGCTGTGGCTGCAGATGTACCGCTCCCGCCTGACCACCCCGCAGGAGCGCGGCCGCCTGCTCGGCTTCATCCCGATGTTCGTCTCCGGCGTGCTCTTCTTCGGCATCTTCCAGCAGCAGTTCACCGTGCTGACCATCTACTCCGATATGCGCCTGGACCGCCACATCTTCGGCATCGAGATCCCGCCGTCGATGGTCCAGCTCATCAACCCCATCTTCATCGTCATCTTCTCCAGCGTCTTCGCCTTCATCTGGACCAAGCTGGGCGACCGCCAGTGGTCGACGCCGACCAAGTTCGGTATCGCCAACGTCATCATCGGCGTCTCGCTGTTCTTCTTCCTGCCGTTCAGCGGCGGCGGCCCGAACTCCACCCCGATGTTCGCCATCATCTGGATCCTCTTCCTGTTCACCATGGGCGAGCTGCTGCTGTCGCCGGTGGGCAACTCCCTGGCGACCAAGGTTGCCCCGGAGGCCTTCCCGTCGCGCATGATGGCGGTGTGGATGATGGCCGTGGCCATGGGCACCTCCCTGGCGGGCACGCTGGCCGGCTTCTACAACCCGGACGACGCCGGCGCGGAAAACACCTTCTTTATCACTCTGGGCATCGTTTCTATCGCGCTGGGCGTGGTCTTGTTGGCGCTCGCCAAATGGGTCGTTAGCAAGTTCGCTACCTTCCGCTAAGGCGCGCCGGCTGCGTCGGGTGGGCGTGGTACGGTTGCTGGGATAAAGGAAATTGTGCCCTATGTGTTGAGAGGGTTTAATGGCACGTATGCAAGAAAGCGCGGATCTGCTCAAGTGTTCCTTCTGCGGCAAGAGCCAGAAGCAGGTTAAGAAACTCATCGCCGGCGGCGGTGTGTACATCTGCGATGAGTGCATTGAGCTGTGCAACGAAATTATCGAGGAAGAGCTGGGCGCCGCCCAGGCCGAGCAGGCCGAAAAGGAAGAAGTTCGGCTGCCCCGGCCCTCGGAAATCTCGGCCTTCTTGGATAACTACGTCATCGGCCAGGACCAGGCCAAGCGGGTGCTGTCCGTGGCGGTCTACAACCACTACAAGCGCATCAAGGCGGAGGAAGCTGCCGCCGCGCGCGGCGGGAAGCGGGCCAAGAAGGAACCGGAAGACACGGTCGAAATCGCCAAGTCCAACATCCTGATGCTGGGCCCGACCGGCTCCGGCAAGACCTACCTCGCCCAGACCCTGGCGCGCATGCTGGACGTGCCGTTTGCCATCGCGGACGCGACCTCCCTGACGGAGGCCGGCTACGTGGGCGAGGACGTGGAAAACATCCTGCTCAAGCTGCTCCAGGCGGCGGATTTCGACGTGGAAAAGGCCCAGCGCGGCATCATCTACGTCGACGAGATCGACAAGATCTCCCGCAAGTCGGACAACCCGTCTATCACCCGGGACGTCTCGGGTGAGGGCGTGCAGCAGGCCCTGCTGAAGATCCTGGAGGGCACCGTCGCAGCCATCCCGCCGCAGGGCGGGCGCAAGCACCCCAACCAGGAATTTATCCAGCTGGACACCTCCAATATCTTGTTCATCGTGGCCGGCGCCTTCGCCGGGCTGGAGAAGGTCATCTCCGAGCGCGTGGGCAAGAAGGGCCTGGGCTTCGGCGCCAAGCTGGAGACCCAGTCGGAGCAGGAGCGCGTCGACCTCTTCGAAGAGGTCCGCCCCGAGGACCTGGTCAAGTTCGGCCTCATCCCGGAGTTCATCGGCCGCCTGCCCGTCGTGGCGACGGTGGACAACCTGGATCAGGAATCGCTCATCCGGGTGCTCACCGAGCCGCGCAACTCCCTGGTCAAGCAGTACCAGGCCCTGTTCGTCATGGACGGCGCGGAGCTGGAGTTTGATACCGGCGCGCTCGAGGAAATCGCCAACCTCGCACTGGAGCGCAAGACCGGCGCCCGCGGCCTGCGCGCCATCATGGAGGAGCTGCTGGTGCCCATCATGTACGACATCCCGGACCGCGAGGACATCACCGGGGTGCGCATTACCGCAGACGTCGTCCGCGGCGAGGACGGCCCGGAGTTCATCTACGCTGACGCCGAGGAGCAGTCGGCCTAAGCCCTGACCCCAGCATCACTGTATAGATGTCTATAATAGCTGGAGGCAGAAAATTAGCCGGCCCGCGCTTTCGAAAAGGAAGCGCGGGCCGGCTTTGCGTTTGTACGGCGGGGGAGGGGCTAGCCGTAGATGTCGCTGTTGTTGTCGGCGGTATCGACGGCCTCGCGGGCGGTGAGGTAGGAGGCCTCGCCGCTGTCGGGGATGTTGGCGGTCAAAAACGCGAGTACCGCGTCGACCACCATGCGGTGCAGGCCGGCGGTGTTGGCCTCGGACTGCATGTCGATCCCCAACAAGTTGTCGATCATGTTGTGGTTGGTCACCCGGTACATGGTCAGCGAAGAGATCAGGGTGAAGATATCGTCCGCGGAAATGCCGGGCCGGAAGGCGCCGGAGTCCTGCCCGTGGAGTAGGAGCTTGTCCAGGTGCAGGGCCACGCCGCTGACGTCGTTGACCGGCTGCCGGCCGACCACGCCGAAGACCTGCTGGGTGGTCTCCATCGCCAGCATGCGCACGGCCTCCGGGTGGGCGATGTGGCAGGCGAAGAGGGCATCGACAAGCTTGCGCACGCCCTCGACCGGGACCGCGGAGTCGACCTCGAGATCCTCGATCGGGGGATTGAGCCGTTCTACCGCGGCCTCGAGGGCGCGCTGGTAGAGCCCGCGCTTGTCGCCGAAGTGGTAGTGCAGCATGCGCTTGGACAGGCCGGAGAGGTTGGCGATGGTCTCCATCTTGGTTTCGGTGAAACCGAACTGGGAAAACTGCTCGAGCGCGACGTCGACGGCGCGCTGGGCAGACTCGGCTCCCGTGACGGCGGTGGGAGAATCGGAGTTACCCATAGCAACATGCCCCTCTTTTTAAGAATCGCTTAGACGGATTGGTTCATTCCCTATCGTGCCGCAAATTCGCGAACCCGTCTGCGAATTGCCCCCGGGGGAGGTAAAACGCCAGCACAGACGAGCGAAAGGTGTACTTCTGCTACCTCAATTTGAGGGCAATGAAACAGAACCTGTCGCGTTATCGTTTCTGCGTCTAGACTAGGGAGTTCAGCAAAAACTCGAGGTGTTTATCTGGGAAGGATGGCACACACTATGTCGAAGCTAACAGCACAGGCTGCACCGAAGCACAACGTTTCAGAACCCGTCAATGTCACGGTCACCGGCGCCGCCGGGGCTATCGCCTACTCGCTGCTGTGGCGGATCGCGGCCGGCGAGGTCTTTGGCAAGGACCAGCCTGTTCGTCTACGCCTGCTGGAGCTCGACTCCGCGGTGCGCGCCGCAGAAGGCGTGGCCATGGAGCTGCAGGACTCCGCCTTCCCGCTGCTGGCCGGCGTGGAGATCACCGCTGACGAGGACACCGCCTTCGCCGACGCGAACGCCGCCTTCCTGGTCGGCGCGCAGCCGCGCTCCAAGGGTATGCAGCGCGCCGACCTGATTTCGGCCAACGCGGAGATCTTCTCCCGCCAGGGCGCGTCCCTGAACCGGGTGGCCGCCCGCGACGTGCGCGTGCTGGTAGTGGGCAACCCCGCCAACACCAACGCGCTTATCGCCGCCCACCACGCGCCCGACCTGGACGACTCCCAGTTCAGCGCCCTGATGCGCCTCGATCACAACCGCGCGGCTGGGCTCCTGGCCCAGCGGGTGGGCGTGCGCCCGGACGCGATTGAGAAGCTGGCCGTCTGGGGCAACCACTCGGATACCCAGTTCCCAGACATCACCTTCGCCACGGCGGATTCCCGCCCGCTCGCCGAGGCGGTCGAGCAGTCCTGGTACGAGGAGACCTTCATCCCGACCGTGGCCGGGCGCGGCTCCGAAATCATCGAGGTGCGCGGGTCTTCTTCAGCGGCCTCGGCGGCCTCGGCGGCCGTGGACCACATGCACGACTGGCTCTTCGGCACCCCGAACGGCGACTGGCGCACCGCGGCGATTGTCTCGGATGGCTCCTACGGCGTGGACGCCGGCCTGGTGGCGGGCTTCCCGACGGTCAGCCGGGACGGCCGCTGGGAAATCGTGCAGGGCCTGGAGCTTAACGATGTCCAGCGCGCCCGCATCGACGCCTCCGTGGCGCAGCTGCGGGAGGAAAAGGAAGCCGTCGCCCACCTGCTGGGCTAGGCCCGTCAGAAAAACCCGGGGTCTCGACTGGGTGGGGCCCAAAGGGGTTTGACCGACAGGGTAGAATTGGTCGGCGTGACTGAGCGTAAAAATGAGGAACTAGTAGGTACCAACCGCGCGGACGCGCTGCCCAAGTCCTGGGAGCCGCAAGAACAGGAGACCGCCCTGTACGAGGGCTGGGTCGACGCGGGGTATTTCACCCCGGACGCCCACTCCGACAAGCCCGCCTATTCCATCGTGCTGCCGCCGCCGAACGTGACCGGCCAGCTGCACATGGGCCACGCGCTGGACCACACGCTCATTGACTCCATCATCCGCCGCAAGCGCATGCAGGGGTATGCGACGCTGTGGCTGCCGGGCGCGGACCACGCCGGTATTGCCACGCAGACCAAGGTCGAGGCCGCCCTCAAGGAGTCCGAGGGCAAGACCCGCTGGGACTACGACCGCGACGAGTTCATCGGCAAGGTCTGGGAGTGGAAGGAAAAATACGGCGGCACCATCCAGTCCCAGATGCGCGCCATCGGCGACTCCGTGGACTGGTCCCGCGAACGCTTCACCCTGGACGACGGCCTGTCCAAGGCCGTGCAGACCATCTTCAAGATGCTCTACGACGCCGGCCTGATCTACCAGGACTACCGCCTGGTCAACTGGTCGCCGGTGCTGGAGACCGCCGTGTCCGACATGGAGGTCGTCTACGACGACGTCGAGGGCGAGCTGGTCTCCATCCGCTACGGCTCGCTGGACGACAACGAGCCGCACCTGGTCGTGGCCACCACCCGTGTGGAGACCATGCTGGGTGACGTCGCCATCGCCGTCCACCCGGACGACGAGCGCTACGCCGACCTGGTGGGCAAGGAATTCCCGCACCCGTTCCGCGATGACCTGAGCCTGAAGATCTTCGCCGACGACTACGTCGACATGGAATTCGGTACCGGCGCGGTCAAGATCACCCCGGCGCACGACCCGAACGACTACGCCATGGGCCAGCGCCACGGCCTGGACATGCCCATCATCATGGACAAGACCGGCCACATCGCGGATACCGGCACCCAGTTCGACGGCATGACCCGCGAGGATGCCCGCGTCGCCATCCGCGAGGCGCTGGCCGAGCAGGGGCGAATCGTCAAGGAAATCCGCCCCTACGTCCACTCGGTGGGACACTCGGAGCGCTCCGGCGAGGCCATCGAGCCGCGCCTGTCCAAGCAGTGGTTCGTCAACGTCAAGGAGATGGCCAAGTACTCCAGCGAGGCGGTCCGCCAGGGGGATACCACCATCCACCCGGCCTCGCTCGAGCCGCGCTACTTCGACTGGGTCGACGACATGCACGACTGGTGCATCTCCCGCCAGCTGTGGTGGGGCCACCGGATCCCGATCTGGTACGGGCCGGAGGACGCCGACGGCAACCGCGACGTGGTCTGCGTGGGCCCGGACGAAAAGGCCCCGGCCGGCTACGAGCAGGACCCGGACGTCCTGGATACCTGGTTCAGCTCCGCGCTGTGGCCGTTTTCCACCCTGGGCTGGCCGGAAAAGACCCCGGACCTGGAGAAGTTCTACCCGACCAACGTGCTGGTCACCGCCTACGACATCCTGTTCTTCTGGGTCGCCCGCATGATGATGTTCGGCACCTTCGCCGCCACCCAGACCCCGGAACTGCTGGGGCAGGGCAGCGACGGGCGCCCGCAGGTGCCCTTCGCGGATCTCTACCTGCACGGCCTGGTGCGCGACGAGCAGGGCCGCAAGATGTCCAAGTCCCTGGGCAACGGCATCGACCCGATGGACTGGGTCCGCGACTACGGCGCGGACGCGCTGCGCTTCGCCCTGGGCCGCGGCGCCAACCCGGGCGTCGACCTGCCGCTGGGCCCGGACGCGGCGGCCTCGGCGCGTAACTTCGCCACCAAGCTCTTCAACGCCACCAAGTTCGCCCTGCTCAACGGCGCCGGCGTGGCGGAGCTGCCGGAGCGCGAGGCGCTGACCGATGCCGACCGCTGGATCCTGGACCGCGCCGAGCAGGTCCGCGCCCGCGTCGACGCCTACCTGGACGACTTCCAGTTCGCAAAGGCCAACGAGCTGCTCTACCACTTCGCCTGGGACGAGCTGTGCGACTGGTACGTCGAGATCGCCAAGACCCAGATCGCGCGCGAACCGGCCGACGAGGCCGAAAAGCAGCGCGCCCGCACCACCCAAATCGTGCTGGGCCGCGTGCTCGACGTCGTGCTGCGCCTGCTGCACCCGACCATGCCTTTCGTCACCGAGGTCCTGTGGAAGGCCCTGACCGGCGGCGAATCCCTGGTTGTGGCCGACTGGCCGACCGCCGCGGACACCAACGGCGGCGCCGAGACCGACGAGATCGCCGCCCGCCGCATCCAGGACGCGGAAAAGCTCATCACCGAGCTGCGCCGCTTCCGCTCCGACCAGGGGGTTAAGCCTTCCCAGAAGGTGCCGGGCCGCCTGGACTTCGCTGCTGCGGACCTGGCCGGCCAGGAGGACCTGGTGCGCAACCTGGCCAAGACCACCGAGCCGGGCGAGGACTTTACCGAGTCCGCCTCCATCGAGGTCCGCCTGTCGCAGGCCACCGTCGAAATCACCCTGGACACCTCCGGGGCCGTCGACGTCGCGGCCGAGCGCAAGCGCCTGGAAAAGGACCTAGCCAAGGCCAACAAGGAACTGGAACAGACCACCAAGAAGCTCGGCAATGAGAACTTCCTGTCCAAGGCGCCGGAAGAGGTCGTGGAAAAGATCCGCACCCGCCAGACCGTGGCGCAGGAGGAAGTCGACCGCATCAGCGCGCGTCTGGAGGCGCTCAAGTAGTGACTGACCGTACCGGACACGGCGAGAACGGCCGCGAGAAGGACCAAGAGACCGAATACGAGATCGTCGACGCCCTCAAGGAGGGCACCGATGGCTCCCCGGTGGAAATCACCGAGTCGGGGCTCACGCTCAACCTGGGCGGGGCGGAGGATTATTCCGCGCCCGCGCCGGAGACCGTGAGCGCCGAGGAACTGCGCGAGCTTGCCGAGGTCGAAGAAGAGCTCAACGCCCGCTGGCCGGAGACGAAGATCGAGCCCTCGCTCGAGCGCATCGAGAAGCTCATGGACCTGCTCGGCCACCCGGAGCGGGCCTTCCAGGCCATCCACGTGGCCGGCACCAATGGCAAGTCCTCGACCTCGCGGATGATCGATTCGCTGCTGCGGGCCTTCCACCGTCGGGTCGGCCTGTTCACCAGCCCGCACCTGCAGCGGGTGACCGAACGCATCGGCATCGACGGCAAGCCCATCCACCCGCGCGACTACGTGCGCATCTGGCGCGAAATCCGGCCTTACGTGGAGATGGTCGACGCCGAGTCGCTGGCCGCCGGCGGCCCGGCCATGTCCAAGTTCGAGGTTCTGGTGGCCATCGCCTATGCCGCCTTCGCCGATGCCCCGGTCGACGTCGCTGTCATCGAGGTCGGCATGGGCGGGCGCTGGGACGCGACCAACGTGGTCAACTCCGAGGTCGCGGTCGTCTGCCCGGTGGGCATGGACCACACCGATTACCTGGGCGATACCCTCGCCGAAATCGCCGGTGAGAAGGCCGGCATCATCAAGGCCCGCCCGGACGCCGACGACCCCATCACCCCGGCCGAGAACATCGCCATCCTGGCGGAACAGGAGCCGGAAGCCATGGAGGTCCTGCTGCAGCAAGCCGTGGCCGTGGACGCGGGCGTGGCGCGCGCCGGCAGCGAGTTCGCCGCGCTGGAATCCACCATCGCCGTAGGTGGCCAGCAGCTGCGCATCCAGGGCTTGGGCGGCCTTTACGAGGACGTCTTCGTGCCCCTGGCCGGCGAGCACCAGGCCCGCAACGCCGCGGTCGCCCTGGCGGCCGTGGAGGCCTTCTTCGGGGCCTCGGCCGGGCACCCGCTGGATGCGGCGAGCGTGCGCAACGGCTTTGCCCAGACCATTTCGCCGGGCCGTCTGGAGCGCATGCGGCAGTCGCCGACCACGTTCATCGACGCCGCGCACAACCCGCACGGCGCCCGCGCCCTGGCCCAGGCCCTGGGCCGCGATTTCGACTTCGCCCGCCTAGTCGGCGTGGTCGCCATCCTGGGCGACAAGGACGCCGCCGGGATCCTCACCGCGCTGGAGGACGTGCTGACCGAGGTAGTCATCAGCCAGAACAGCTCCCCGCGGGCGCTGGACGCCTGCGAGCTGGCCGAGCTGGCCCGGGACATCTTCGGCGAGGAACGCGTCTACGTCGAGCCCGACCTGCAGTCGGCTTACGCCCAGGCCGTCGAGCTGGCCGAGGATGCGGAAATCCAGTCCGGTTCCGGTATTGTCATCACCGGATCGGTGGTCACCGCCGGTGAGGCACGCGCGATGTTTGGAAAGGAGCCGGCATGACGGAGCAACCCAAGGACGTCGGGCCCCTGGGCATGGGGCACAAGCCCGTCAAGGACCCGATTAAGGGCTTTAACGGGATGGTCATCTCCAGCACCCTGACGCTGGAGGCGCTCACCCTGGTGCTGGCGCTGCCGATGCTGCGCATGCTCTACAGCGGTGAGCTGTGGACCGGGGTCAACATCGCCATCGTCGTGGCGCTGATGGTCTTCCACCTGGTCATGCTGGTCTTCGCCAGCCGCCGGTGGTCGCTGAATGTCATCCTGGCCGTGCAGGTGCTCGGCATCATCGCCGGCCTGTTTATCCACTGGTCGATCGTGGCCATCATGGTGGTCTTCGGCCTGGTCTGGCTGCTGGCGGCCTACCTGCGCTCTAACCTCATCGCGCGCATGGAGCGCGGCCTGCTGACCACCCAGCACCTGGATCAGAAGGGTTAGGGAGGCCGCCGTGCGCTACGTGTATTCGCTGCTGGCCGCGCTGGCCTGCGTGGTGGTCATCCTGGCGCGCGCTTTTAACTGGCCGGGCGCGGTCATCGTGGTGGGCCTTATCGTGGCGGCCGCCTTCCTGGCGCTGGCCCTGTTCCGCGGGGATCAGGACCGCCCGGGCAAGGACCGGCCGCTGCGTCAGGCGGATTTCTCCCCGGAGCGCGAGGAAGAAATCCGTGAGCTCGTCTCCGCCGGCAAGTACGGCACCGCGGTCAAGCAGGTCCGGCTGTGGTACCGGCACGTCGGCCACGACGAGGCCGAAGCCATGGTCAGCCAGCTGACCACCGGCCGCTAGCGCGACCGCGTTCCGCGGTCGCGGCCGATTTTTGGCGGCTCCAGTGCGAAGGATCGCGCGGTATTCGGTACGATGGCCCGTATGACTGAACGTACTCTTATTCTCATCAAGCCGGACGGCGTCAAGAACGGCCACGTAGGCGAAATCATCTCCCGCATTGAGCGCAAGGGTCTCAAGCTGGTGGAGATGGATCTGCGCACCGCAGACCGCGAAACCGCAGAAAAGCACTACGCTGAGCACAAGGACAAGCCGTTCTTCGGCGAGCTCGTGGACTTCATCACTTCCGCTCCGCTGGTCGCAGGCATCGTCGAGGGCGAAAGCGCCATCGCTGCCTGGCGTCAGCTGGCCGGCGGCACCCACCCGGTCGAGAAGGCCACCCCGGGCACCATCCGCGGTGACTTCGCCCTGACCGTCGGTGAGAACGTCGTTCACGGCTCCGACTCCCCGGAGTCCGCTGAGCGCGAGATCGCCATCTGGTTCCCGAACCTCTAAGACGCAACCTCTTTACTGCCCCCCGCCCGCGGTGCCCCGGAATTCCGGCCGCCGCGCGGGGGTTTCGTGCATTCAAAGCACCACTACGCGGCCACACTGCGGGGCCTGGATTTAGCGCCGCTGCGACTCGGTCAGTGCGTGCACGCCCAGGGGAGTAATACTCATGTCCCAACGGGCGGATTGTCCCTGCCAGGTGGGCGCGCGGAGTTTAATCAGCTTGACGCTGTCTAGCTCCTGCAGGCGCTCGCGCAGCGCCTCCTCGTCTGCGCTCATCGCGGGGTCCAGAATCCATTGCAGCCCCTTCAAGCTCACCTCGTTGCCGTCGACGGCGCCGATGGCGATAAGCGCGGCGAGGATATCAGTATTCTCCTCGGCCAAGCGCTGCGTGGTGGTGGTCAGCTCGGTCAGCTCGAAGTCCATCCGCTGGATGCGCCGGCGGCCGATGCTGAAGGAGCGCCGGAAGAGCACGGTGCCGGAAAGAAACAGCCCCACGCTGTAAAACGCCGCCGTGGACAGCGTGGCAACCGCCGGCGGCACCGAAAAATCCCAGCCCAGCGCCTGCACCGGCAGGACCAGCAGGGGCGCGACGATGGGGATGAACGGGGCGAAGTAGGCGACGGCGGGGTAGTCGCCGTCGCGGAATTCCGTCTGCGGCACGGCCACGGCCTTCGGGAAGTGACGTGCGATTTTGACCCCGCAGGCCACCGCCGCAATCAACAGCAGCGCGCCCAGGACGGAGAAGGCCGCATGGTCCAGGAAGAAAAAGCCCACGCCGAAGCTCGCCGTGGTGGTGAAGGCAAGCAGCTCGCGCGGGTTGAACTCGTTGCGGCGGCGGAAGTGCCGGATCGCTGCTGCCGGTGAGGTGGGCACGAGTTTGCCGTCGGACATGGTCTTAAGCTAACACAGGGCGAAATTCCGCGCGTCCGGGCAGGTGCGCCAAGAAGCGGGCGCCCAAGTGTGCCACAATAGGAGCCAGAGCCTTTAAGACAGGCTTGCAGTTGTGCATAACTAAATACTCAATCTTTAACACTTAAACTTTCGGCGCTGAGAGGGTAGACAGCCCCGCGGTGTGCTTGCCTGCAGCTTGGATGACTTGCGCGGCCCCGCGGCGAGCTTGCCCTCGCGCCACTAGACGTCAGGAGTAGCCCGTGGCTGCAAAGACTAAAAACGAACAGAATACGGATTTATCAGCGGCCGCCGCATTGGCCGAGCGGATCGATCGGAGCCAGCTGGGGGAGAAGACCCGGCTCTACGCCCTCGCGAAGCAGCTGGGGATTTCCTCCAAGGTCCTGGTGGAACAGTTCGCCCAGCAGGGAATCAAGAAGGCCCCGCAGTCCGGCCTGAGCAAGGCGGAGGCCGAGCAGATCCTCGACCACATCCAGGCCGCCGGCTCCCAGGCCCCGGCTAGCGATGCCCCCTCCGAGCCCGCAACCGACGCGGAGTCCGAGGCCCAGGACGCGCCCCCGGCCAAGAAGAAGTCGTCCAAGGCCACCAAGAAGGCCAAGGCGACCAAGAAGACGAAGCGCAAGGCTACGACCAAGAGCAAGCGCGCCGCCGCCCAGGACGAAGAGACCAAGGCCGAGGAAACCAAGACCGATAAGGCCGACCCGGCTGAGGACCAGGCCGAAGATAACACCGCCGACAAGCCTAAGAAGGCCACGCGCAAGCGCGCGTCCCGCAAGTCCACCAAGAAGCGGGCCGTGCGTGCTGCCGCGCCGGCAAAGTCGCAGCAGCCGGAGGAGGAGAAGCGCGAGCAGACCGCGGATACCGAAACCGCTGCCGGCGCCGAGGCCCCGGCAGTCGACGACTCCGGGCAGGAGGACTCGGCCGACGCCGTGGCCACGGCCGCCGAGAAGAAGCTGCGCGACCGCGTGCGCAAGAACGTGGAAAACGAGTTCAACCAGATCGCCGACAAGGTCGAGTCCGAGCTGCAGAACCTCGCCACGGCCGAGGGTGCTGAAGACGGCGGCATCGACAGCGCAGAGGCAGACGACGAGCCCGCCGAGCTTGACCACGACGAGGACCTGGAGGAGCTGGTCGCCGCCCTGACGCCGCCGCACCACGCGGCAGCCAAGGACAACGCCGCGGACTACGCGCCGGTATTCATCGCCCCGCAGGCGAATGCCGCCAAGCCGGCCCGGCAGGCTGAACCCGATGATGCGGACGGTGATGACGACGAGCCGGAGCGCATCGAGGCCCCGCGCGGCATCAAGGGCTCGACCCGTATCGAGGCACAGAAGCGCCGCCGAGCGGAGATGCGCGAGAAGGGCCGCGAGCGCAAGCACATCGTCTCCCAGGCGGAGTTCCTGGCGCGCCGGGAATCCGTCGAGCGCACCATGGTGGTGCGCGAGCGCCAGCGCGTCGACCACGCCGGTTCCGTCACGCAGGTAGGCGTCCTGGAAGACGACCTGCTGGTCGAGCACTTCGTGACCTCCGACTCGCAGGCCTCGTTGATTGGCAACATCTACTTGGGCCGCGTCCAGAACGTGCTGCCGTCGATGGAGGCCGCCTTCGTGGACTTCGGCGAGGGCCGCAACGGTGTGCTTTACGCCGGCGAGTTGAACTGGCGCGCCATGGGGCTCAAGGGCCGCTCCCGCAAGATTGAGCAGGCCCTAAAGTCCGGCGACCAGATCCTGGTCCAGGTATCCAAGGACCCGATTGGGCACAAGGGCGCGCGCCTGACCACGCAGATTTCCCTGGCCGGTCGCTTCCTGGTCTACGTGCCGAAAGGCCGCAGCGCCGGTATTTCCCGCAAGCTGCCGGCTCCGGAGCGCAAGCGCTTGAAGGAGATCCTGCAGCGTGTCGTGCCGGGCGAGGGCGGCACCATCATCCGCACCGCCGCGGAGAACGTCTCCGAGGAGGCCATCGCCACGGACGTGGGCCGTCTGCACGGGGTCTGGGAGGACATCCAGGACCGCGCGGAGAAGGAGAAGAAGTCCAAGGGCGCGAAGCCGGTGACCCTCTACGAGGAGCCGGATATGTTGGTCAAGGTCGTCCGCGACCTGTTCAACGGCGACTTCAAGCACTTGGTCGTGGACGGCAAGAAGGCCTTCAACACGGTCAACGCCTATATCCAGTCGGTCGCCCCGGATCTGGCGGACCGGGTGGAGCGCTTCGATCGGAATAAGCACGGCGGCCAAGATGCCTTCGCGGCCTACCGGATCGACGAACAGCTGCAGAAGGCCCTGGCCCGCAAGGTGTGGCTGCCCTCGGGCGGCACGCTGGTCATCGACCGCACAGAGGCCATGACCGTCATCGACGTCAACACCGGCAAGTTCACCGGCTCCGGCGGCGATCTCGAGGAAACCGTGACCCGCAACAACCTCGAGGCCGCGGAAGAGATCGTGCGGCAGATGCGCCTGCGCGACCTGGGCGGGATGATCGTCGTCGACTTCATCGACATGGTCCTGCCCGAAAACCAGGAGCTGGTCCTGCGCCGGCTGAAGGAGGCCCTGGGGCGCGACCGCACCCGTCACCAGGTCTCCGAGGTCACCTCCCTGGGCCTGGTGCAGATGACCCGCAAGCGCCTAGGCGCGGGCCTGCTGGAGACCTTCTCCACCGAGTGTGAGCACTGCCAGGGCCGCGGCATCATCATCCACGATGACCCGGTCGAGCACACCGACGATCATTCCGGCCACGGGCACCACGACCGCCGCAACCACAAGCACGCGGATACGGGCCACGGCCGCAACCAGCGCTCCCAAGAGGAGCAGGACTCCCCGGCGGAGACGCGCGGCGACGCCAAGCAGCTCGACGAGCTGGTAGCCAGCGTGGTCAAGGACGAGGGTGCTGCCAACGACGGCGAAGAGCGCGACGAACGCAACGATAGTGATTCCGAGGACCGCAAGGGCTCTTCCTCGCGCCGTCGCCGTCGCCGCGGCAGTCGGGGCGGGCGCTCGAACCGCTCCCGCGACGAGCAGTCCCGTGACGATCAGTCCCAGGACTCGGTCAGCGACATCGAGAAGATCGCTTTCGCCGCAGCGGACAACGCCGCCGACAGCGACGACGTCGCCGAGTTAAAGGACTACGTGCCGGACGAGGACGTGCAGCCGGCGCAGGCTGGTGGATCCACCACCTACGAGGACGCAATCGAAGAATTCGAGGCCTCCCCGCGCCGCAAGCGCAAGACCCGCGGGAACTCCCGCTCCGATCACCGCCCGCGCCGGGAGGATTTCCCGGACCGCGAACGTCACTCCGTGCCGGCCGACGCTGAGGACAAGGCCGCAGCGCCGGAGAAGGCCGACGCGGGTGCCGACGATGCCGGCAGCTCCCGCGAGGAACAGCCGGCGCGCGGCAAGCGCGGCCGTCGCCGGGCCACTCGCCGCACCGCCGGACAGCGCGGCGGGCGCGGCAATCGCGCCGGCGGCCACGACGCGCCGACGCAGGCCCCAGCAGAGAACCCGCGGGATGATTTCGCCGCCCAGGCAGAAGACAGCACCAAGACCGTGGTGCGCGGGCGCCGCCGCCGGGCCGTGCGCCGCTCTGCCAAGGCCGCCCAGCCGACGCAGTCCGATTCCGGCGGTGGTCGGGAAAGTCAACCGCGGCAAACCGCCCCGGCAGAACAGAACGACGCCGGCGCTGAGTCCCGGAAGCACACCGGCCGGGGCCGCCGTCGGGCGACCCGCCGGAGCGGGAAATAGGCAGAAATTGGTGTGACCGGCGGGTGCAGGAAAGACGCGGTTTGTCTTTTCTGGTCCCGTCGGGGTAGGATTTCCAAGTCGCCGTTTAAGTCCAGTTGAGCCGCGCCAGAAGTCTCATGACTTACGTGTAGCGCTGGCACTGGACTCAAGCGCAAAATGTAATTGTCCATTCAGGGGTTGGGTCTCGCCTGCCCCTGAGCCGAGTTTAGATAAGGGGTAACCCTCTATGTACGCGATCGTCAAGACCGGCGGAAAGCAGTACAAGGTTGCCGAAGGTGACCTCGTTAAGGTCGAGAAGATCGAGGGTGAGCCAGGCTCTGCCGTGGCTCTCACCCCGGTTCTGCTCGTCGATGGCGCGAACGTCAAGTCGAAGGCCGATGACCTGGCTAAGGTCAAGGTCGACGCTGAGATCGTTGATCAGGCCAAGGGCCCGAAGATCAACATCATGAAGTACAAGAACAAGACTGGTTACAAGAAGCGCATGGGCCACCGCCAGCCGCTTACTGTTCTGAAGATTACCGGTATCAAGTAAGCTGCGAGGCTTGCACTAAAGACCCCTTGAAGGAGGGAAACCACAATGGCACACAAGAAGGGCGCATCCAGCACTTCTAACGGTCGTGACTCCAACCCGAAGTACCTCGGCGTTAAGCGCTTCGGCGGTCAGCAGGTCAAGGCCGGCGAGATCATCGTCCGCCAGCGCGGCACCAAGTTCCACCCGGGTGAGAACGTTGGCCGTGGCGGCGACGACACCCTGTTCGCTCTCGAGGCCGGCTCCGTTGAGTTCGGTGTCAAGCGCGGGCGTCGCATCGTCAGCATTGTTCCGGCTCAGGAGGCCGCAGCTGAGGCTTCTGCCTAAGCAATAACTTCTGCTAAGACCCAAGGACTTTTGGTCCTTGGGTCTTTTTCTATGCCCAATCAGTATTAAAGGTCTATCCCGCGTGCATTTCCCCTTGTTAGTAGGTGGATCTCACTTACTGAGAACAACAAGCGAATTTTAATTATCGATACAATGCAAACCTTGCAAAACCTGGTCTTTCACTGACTGCAAGGCTGTACGCTGGGCTAATAAAATCCTGAGATTCATACAAGTTAAAAGGTGTATGAAAATTTCCTCTTGCAAACATGAGCAGATCGCTATATGCTAAGCGCGTAGTTAACACTGGAGAAGGCTGACAAGACTTATTGATTGGCCTTCACTAACCCTGCTTGGAAGGAAAAGGTCGGGTTATGACCTCTCTCAACTCTCGCATCGCCAGCGTCATCACCGCTAGCGCGCTCGCCATCATGGGCACCGGCTTCGCCGCTCCTGTTGCCATCGGCCAGGAGGCAACCCCTACTCCTACTGGGGAAGTAGGTGCTGAGACCACCCCATCCGCTACTCAGAACGCTGACCGCATTGATCCGAATGCGACCGTCACTCTGAATATCCACAAGAAGCTTGGTGACCCAACTAGTGCCGATGAGGCAGCGGGTTTGCCAGGGCTAGAGGGTGCAACGTTTGAGATCGGACGTGTGGCAGACGTGGACCTGACTACTCAGGCTGGTCAGGCTCAAGCGAGCCGACTCGGTGGTCTGGACCAAGCGGAAATTGCTGGTCTAACAGTCGAAAATGTTGTCGAAGTTAAAACCGATGCAAACGGCGAAGCAAATTTCGAGGGTCCTATTGGTCTGTACCGCGTTACTGAGCGTAACAACCAGGGCTACACCACTGCGCCTGCTTTTCTGATTGCGCTCCCGTACGCGAATAGTGACGGCAACTGGACTTACACTCGCGACGTCTACCCGAAGAACCAGCAAATCATTCCTTCTAAGCAGGTTGATGATAATGGTGTCACCCTCGGTGAGGACTTGACCTACACGATCAACGCACCGGTTCCTGCAGGCACCTTGTCCCGTTTCAATATTGTTGACCCGTTGATTTCTGCACTTACCTTGAAGCCAGAAGGCATTGAGGTCGCCACAAGCCCAGTCGGCGCAGTGTCCTTCGATGATGGCGATTACACCGTCACGACCAACGACAACACCCTTAGGGTGGACTTCAGTGAAGCAGGTCGTGAAAAGCTGCAGGAGGCACGTAAGGGCAACCCGGACCTGAAGGTCACCGTTAAGTTCAACGCGACTGTGAACTCGATTCCTGCGAATGGTCAGATTACTAACACCGCGACGATTGAGCTGCCGAATGGTGCATTCGTAAATACCGATGGCCCGGACCCGAATAACCCTGAGGGTGGCGATCAGCCGACCTCGACTACTTTCGGCAATTTGACCATCACTAAGACCTCCCAAAATGGTGATTCCACGCTGAACGGTGCAGAGTTTGAGCTCTACCTCTGCCAGGCTGAAGAAGATGGCACCTACACCTCGCTAGGCGAGGCCTTGCCGGTGGCTACTACTGAAACCGGCAATGTTTTGAACAAACTGACTACCTCTGGCGGTAACGATTCAGGTGGAGACGCTACCGCTAATGGCTATGCCATCCCGATGACCTCCTTCGCAGCGGGTACCGGTGCCGTTGAAAACCAGTACTGCGTGCTGGAGACCAAGGCGCCAAGAAACTACGCACGTAACCCGGAGCTGCAGCCGGTTAACGCTGACATTGAAAACCTCGCTCTGACTGTGTCTGTGGACAACCGTAAGGACACCATTGCGGGCATGCTGCCGGCTACCGGTGCTTGGGGCATCCTGTTGGTCTTCCTGGTTGGTCTGTTGCTGCTGGCCCGCGGTATCTACACCTCCTACAAGGATTCCCGCGCAACTGCGTAAACACTCCCTATGCCGGGGCGCGTTGAGCCTAACCGCTCTGGTGTTCCCGGCCAGGTAGGAAGGAGCACGCCATGGCACGACATAGTCGAAGTGCCGTGCCCGTGGCTTCGCCCGCCCAACCGAAGAAGCGTCGAATTCGCTCAGTGGTGTACTTGCTTCTGGCGCTGTTGGTCTTTCTTACTCCGGTGGTGCTGACCACCTACAAGAATGCAGAGCAGCAGCGGATTGCTGATGAGTACTCCGAAGCGGTTCGTAACTTGGAAGATGGGCAACGCGAAGCAGAGTTCGTCCGGGCGCAGGAATACAACAAGACGCTTCCTGAGGTTGGCGCCCCGGATCCGTGGATTAATGGTGTGGATACGCAGTCGCCGGAATATCAGGAATACGAAGATATTTTGAGCGTGATGTTGCCCATGGCGCGTTTGCGTGCACCCTCGGTAGGCATTGATTTGCCGGTTTACCACGGCACATCCACTGGTGTGCTGGCCCACGGTGTGGGACACCTCTACGGAACTGCACTTCCCGTAGGAGGGGAGGGCACCCGCGCGGTGCTGACTGGCCACACGGGACTGACCACGCTGACGATGTTTGACAACCTCACCCACATGAAAAAGGGTGACGTGTTCACCGTCGAAGTCATGGGTGAAGCACTTGCTTACAAGGTCACAGACATCGAGACAGTGCTGCCGGAGGAAATCGAAAAGATTAAGCCGGTCGAGGGCAAAGACATGCTCACCCTGATTACGTGCACGCCTTATGGCATCAATTCCCACCGTTTGTTGGTTCATGGCGAGCGCACCGAATTGCCAGCCGGATACGACGACAAAGTCAATTCACCGTGGCAGCTGTGGATGACCATCGCGATTGCGATTGCGCTGTTCATCATCCTGTATTTGCTGTGGTGGCTGTACCGCCAGCGCAAGAAGCAGAAACAAGCTGAAGAAGCAGCGATGGCAGTCCAGGAATAGAAGTTCAAGAAAAGGTACAAAGACATGGTGATGAAGCACGCAGAGCGCCGAGGACTACTCGGGTTGTTTCTGGCGTTCGCTGTAGCGTGCCTGTGTGTGGTTCCGGTGGGCAATTCGCCGGCTGCGAATGCACAGGAGACAGGGTCGCTGCGCATCACTAAGGAAGCCGGTAAGGGTTTTAATCCGGCTGTGGACACTGCTTACTTCCAGGCCCGACAGTTGATTGGGTTGAAAGAGACGGACATCGAAAAGCTGGGGGAGTTGTCCCAGCGTCGCCCGGAGCTGCTGACTGCTGAGCCAGGCTACGAGCTGGGCCCGGAGCATGAGGCAGCCACCAACGCCTCGGGCGTGGCGCTGATAAATGGTCTGCCTGCCGGTGCTTATCAGGTCACTGAGGTGGCCAAGCACCGCGGCAACTATTCGTCGGAAGAATCCGCGCCTTTCCTGATGTATGTCACTGCCGGTGCAGTTACTGAGGTCAAAGCCAAGCCGCAGGCATTGTCGGTGAGCAAAGAAGCGCTTATCGATGCCGCCCGCCCCGGCGACGAAGTGCCTTTCAAGGTGAGTGCCAACGTCCCGCGCGTGGATGTCGATGGGCGTCTGCACCAGTACGTTTTCTTCGATGGTTTGGAACCGCGTTTAGCGTTTGAGGCTATTCGCAACGCCGTGATCCGCAATGCGGCCGGTGAGATTCATGCGGCCGGTGAGATTCGCTTGGACCCGAATACGGACTTCCAGGTTCGCCAGGTCGGCAACACCGTGGTGATGTCGCTGACGCAAGCCGGCCTGGACAAGCTGGCTGCGGCACGCGCTGGTCACCCGGAGACCATGGTTGAGTTCGACCTCCTTACGCGCCTGCGCCCGGACGCAACCGGGTCGGCGCCGCTGCGCAATGCCATTAACTTCGCCCCGGATGGTTACTGCATCCCGGACCAAGACATTGCCGATGCCGCCTACACCCGCGATGAGCTTTCTTGCACTGAAGCACACTCTCCGGAGCACTCCGAAGCGGTGACCGTGTTGGTACTGCCAGAAGATTCCGACGGCGGATCCAGCAAGGGTGATCCCTGGTGGGTCATCGTTTTGGGCGCTCTTGGTTTGGGCGCGCTGGTAGGCAGCAGTGATGGATCCTCTGATGGCTCCTCTGGTTCCTCGGAACCAGGTGCCGAAGGTGAGGTGCCTGGCGATGGCTCCACCACCCCTGGCCAGCCAGGTTCTACCGAAGACGGTCAAGTCCCGGGCGAGGCAGGGGAGACGTCGCACAGCGATGGCTCTGATGCCCAGTCCACTCCAGCCCAACTGGCACGAACCGGTGCCGCAGTGATCGGCATCGTGGTTATTGGTCTGCTCGCAGTGCTGCTCGGCATTTGGCTGATGCGACGCAAGACCGACGAAGACGAGGAAGAGGTGGACGCAGCCGATGCCAAGTAAATCTTCCACCTTTATCTTCTTGCCCCAGAACCTTTCACATACGAGGAGAACGACGATGTCCCATAGAATGCAATTACGCCGCGTGATGGCGATGTTTATCACGCTGCTAGTTGTGTTTACCGTCGCGGTATCGCCAATCTCACCGATCAATCAAGCGGTGACCCCGGAGGCCGACGCGCAGACTTCCCGCAATTGGTCTACCAGTGACACCGCCTTCAAGGATTGTTCCTTCCGCCGCGGCACCGCCGAAGCCGGCCCATATGCGAACCAGTTGTGCTGGTTGGATATGAAGGGCTTGCTTAACGGCCTGGGTACGACGCCTAAGCCCATGACGAAGGACTTGGGGCGCTACGAACTTAGCTTTGACGTGAATCTGCTCGACGAGAACAACAACTACCGTGACTGGACTCGTTGGTACACCGATACTGAGCGCCTGTCGGTCTCGAAGGACCGCATGGGTAATTCCGTTTTTGGTGGAAGCGATGGAACCACCGATTACTTCACTCCGTATGCTGACGATACGGTTTCGCCGATAGTGAGCTTTACCGGTGATACCACCGCAATAGACCGCGACCAGATGGCGAAATTCCAATTCCGTAACATCCGTCTGCTGGATAAGGCTACTGGTCAATATGTGAACAACTATCGCATCACTGCTGCCGATGCCCAGATGACCCGCAACCCGTGGGGTGCCAACGCGGAGGCGGTCTCTATGCACGTTCCAAGCGGTGGCCAGAGTATGCGCGCGCTGACGCGTTTTACCCCAAACGGATACCGTCCAGCCTGTGACCCTGCCCGGGATGGCCGTAACGTCTTTGGCCCGGGGGAAGAGGAGTACTACCTCGAAGGTGCTCTGGCGAATGTGAATTTCTTCTGTCGCGAATTCGCTGG
Source organism: Corynebacterium sp. LK2590 (assembly GCF_040946105.1). Lineage (NCBI taxonomy): Bacteria > Bacillati > Actinomycetota > Actinomycetes > Mycobacteriales > Corynebacteriaceae > Corynebacterium > Corynebacterium sp. LK2590. The sequence continues at coordinate 113,477 of NZ_JAYWMH010000005.1, read as the reverse complement.
CGGGAATACCGGTAGCTACCTCGTTGGTGGCGATGGTGTTAGGAACCTGGATGTTGGTCTGTTCTCCCGTAAGGACATTCAGGCATTTGCACTGTCAATCAATATGGGGCGTATGACCGGTGGCGTGAACCCCGTGGATACTTCCATGGAGCGTGCCGCAACGAACCAGGCAACGCAGTTTGAATTCTCGATGGCGATGCGCCAGGGCGGTACTGATACTCCGGTTCCATGGCAGGGCCAGGGTACGTACACCCAGGCAGTTCGTCAGATGGATCCTGCAGATCCCGTAGGCCGCAATGCAAGCGACTCGATGGTCTTTAAGTCCACCGCTACGGGTGCACAAAAGAACAAAGCCCTGCTGCGTTATACCCCAGAGTGGCGTTGCAACCTCGGTGGCAGCAATAGTAGCAATTTCACTATCCGTGAAGGACAGGTGCCCGCAGGATTTAGCCTGAATAACAACGTGGCGGCGGGTACATCTGAGGTTGTTTATCAGAACCCGCAGTCGCGTCCGACCTCTTGTGTGGTGACTTGGGTTCCGAAGTTTAAGCCATCCTCGCTGACTATGCGTAAGAACGTCACGGGTACCGCTCAAAACTTCAACGATGTGGAGAATCGTCGTTTCGATCTGGGCTACGAGTGCAAGGTGTCGCAAGACTATGCCGCTGCTTATGACGCGATTGAAGCCAAAGATACTCGCCGGGTGGCTTCCGGCGGTAGCTTCACCGTTGCCGGTCTGCCTGCTGGTACCGAGTGCACTCTGACCGAGGGCTTTGCTGGTCAACCACGTGTAGTGGAAGGCAAGCAGTTGACCACGCAGTGGACAGGCACAGGAGTGCAAACACTGTCGGGGACAGATTTGCCGACGGCGAAGATTACGCTGCGCGAGGGTGCCAACAATGCGGTTGGTACGAATGATGTCGCTATTGAGAACAAGTATGACTACCGCCCGGGCACGGTGACTATTAACAAGCACATCCGTGGTGAGGCCGTTAGTGACTTGGGAAGTCCGCGTGAATACCAGTTTGAGCTGGCTTGTGAGGCAACCGATTACTCGCAGATTGCCACGCTGAATGCCACGGGTAGTGGGGATAACCTGGACGGTTCGTTGACCTTTGAAGACGTGCCGGTCGCGCGTGATTGTTCGCTGCGACCACTGTCGGGTCTGTCGAATACGGAAGGCCAGACGATCTTGTTCGAAGGCCGCGATGTGACCGTTAATGGTCAAGCGACCGAGGCTGAAGAAGATGGCTCCTACACGGTGCGTCTACCGGATTACCCGGCAGGTGGCACGCCAACCTCGAGCAACGTCGAGATTCAGGCAAACTACGCCTACAAGACTCGTGACGTTGCCATTGTGAAGGAATTGGCTGGTCCGGCAGCTGGTCTGATGGACAACGACGCTACCTACCCGGTGCGTTATCGCTGTGAGGTGCCAGGGGATAGCTCGAGCCTGCGCGAAGGTCAGATGAACATCACCACTAACTCGGATGAACCTGAGGTCATCCCGGAGGTGCGTGTGCAGTCGGAGTGCTTGGTCTACGAGTCGGATACTCCCGAATCTGACAATGTGGAGCTGGACCGCACGACGATTTCTGCTAGCGACCCGAGCGATACCGTCACCACGTTGACCAATGAGGAAGCTCAGACTCAGCCGGTGCTGTCGGTGAATACCTCGACCGCGCCGACGCAGAACCGCGTGACGGTGACCAACCACTACGTCAACCGCTTGGGCACGGTGAATGTGACCAAGCAGGTCACTTCGGAGATTGCCGCAGGACAGCTGCCGAGCACGTTCGAGCTGGCATTCCGCTGCGGTACCCGTTCGGTGGAGGTTTCCGAAAATAACTACCAGTCGGTCGCACTGCAGGGCACGGTGGAGCTCACCAATGGTGGTAGCGCCACCTTGGTGGGTACTGCGGCAAACCCGAGGTTGGAAGCACTGATTAATGACCAAAACGGCAGTCTCGGTGTGCCTTATGGCAACACCTGTACTTTCACCGAGACCACCCCGCAGGTTGGCTCTGGCATTTTGTGGAGCACCGACGCCGGTGAAATCGATGCCGTTGTTGACTCCGAGCAGGAAAACGTCACCGTCAACAACACCTTTAATGCCGCTGGTAATGGTGTGACCGTCAACCAGCAGCAAACTGGTGTGACGGAGATGTACGAGCCAATCGATTACACGATCCGCTGTACGGATGAGTCCGGCTTGCCGCTGGACCTGGGCCAGTACGCCAACTTCACCCTCGGCGGTGGCGTTAACAGCGTCGAGATACCCGCCGGCGTGATCCTGGAAGGCAGCGAGTGCTCGCTCGAAGAGCAAGGCCGCGATTCGGGTACTCGTACCGATAATGGCGACACCTTCGAGATTGACCGTGATGTCACTGCCACGGTGGATGGTGAAGCTTCCAACTTCGAAGATGAAGCACCGATTGAAGTTTCTAACTTCACTGTCGGTGAGCAGACTGTGGTCTCGATTGCGGCGAACTATGACTACGTCGATCGTCCGGTGAACGTGACCAAGAACGTGCAGTTCGACCCGGCCACCGCGCAGTACATTTCCCAGGTGCGCAAGGACGTGAAGTACAACCGCAAGTTCAACATGACGTTGATTTGTACGGTGCCGTACTCCGATACCCCGCTGAGCTTGGGTGGTGTGGTCAGCTCCCCGCAGTCGAATGACCCGGCATCGCAGCGCCTGGAGTTCGACAACATTCCCGATGGTGCGAACTGTACTGCCACCGAAGGTGCAACCACTGCTGCTGAAGGCATTGACTTCACCCAGGAAGTTGCTGCTGGTGGCAACCGCGGTAACAGGACCGTCGACTTTGTAGTCGGCACAAACAATGACGTGGAGTTGATTAACACCTACTCCCGTCGTCTGGCAGACGTGCAGGTCAACAAGATTGCTAATGCCCCGATTGATATTGAAGGCGCACTTCCGGAGAAGTCGAAGGAAGAGATTTACTACACCCACAACTTCAACCTGGTGTGCCGTGACCCAGAAGGTGACGCCAATGGCAGCGGCAACCTGCCGGTTATTCCTACACAGACCATCACTGGCCCTGGAACGACCACGTTTACCAACGTGCCAGTGGGTGCTGAGTGCGACATCACCGGTGATCAGTTTGGTCAGTTGGACCTAACGAAGGATGATCCGTCTGGCCGTACGCTGGAGACGTTGCTGAAGCCGAACCAGGTTATTTGGCAGTTGCGTCGTGACGACCAGTCAGCATTCACGGATACGGATCTCGATGATGGTGAGACGACTTCACCGAAGATGACCGTGGATGACAATGTGGGTTCCGGCGGCGACGGTAACGTCGTGGACCTGACCAACTACTACCAGTTCGTCCCCACGCAGATGCAGATGACGAAGAAGGTCAACGCCAGCGACAACGCATGGCAGAAGCTGCAGGAAGCAGATACCTCCTTCCGCTTTGCTTACCAGTGCCAGGGTGTTGGCTACTCGCTATCGAATGTGGGCCTTCCAGGATCTGTAGGGGTTACTGAGGACGGTAACTTCGACAATGCGGATCGTCGCTTTACCAGTGACACTGTTCAGATTCCTGCCGGTGCATGGTGCACCATGCAGGAGCTGGAGCCGGAGAACAAGCCAGCTGCGCTGGATTGGGAAGCTGACGAAACTGAGATTTCCAAGCAGGTCGGACGTGCCGAAGATGACGTTGAGTCCTATGACTTCGTCAACAACTTCGACCAGCGCACCGTTCCGGTTCGCTTGGCTGCGTTGCAGGATGGCTACATCGCTGGTGCGGAGGATGCTTCCTACAACTTCAACATCCGTTGTACTGATGAAGAAGGCACGACCCTGACTGAGAACTTCACTGTTGGTCAGGCATACTCGTCGGCGACCGTGGCTGACGATGCCCCACCAATTAGCAACCGCGTCGTCCAGCTTCCGGTGGGCGCGGACTGCACCTTGGACTTGAATGATTCGTCGGCACTCGCTGCCCGCCCGCATTTGGAGGTCACCAATGGTGCGCGTACGCCTTACGTGGCCTTCGGTAAGTGGGTCGGCGGTGTCGCCGAAGAGGACAACCCGGATACCAAGCTGGTCGACCTGAAGGCAGATCAGGTGGGGCAGAACCTCAAGAACTACTCTTACGACTTCAGCGTCAGCGATGAGCTGGTATCGGCTAATGGTGCACCTGTGATGACGATTGCTGCTGAGGCAATGCACCTGCGCGCCAAGGTGGATGTCAGCTTCAAAAAGACGTCAGAAGGTGCTGCTGGTGAGGGACGACAGTTCCACTTCAGTACTACCTGTGGATCGGACTTCAACCTGACTGCCAACCAGACGCAGCTGCTTCGCGACATCGAAGTCGACCGCGATTGCTTCATCCAAGAGCGTCCTATCCTGACGGGAGATACTGAGGAAGGCGCCGAAGAAATCAATGCTGTCGCCAGTGTGGAAAGCGCTGGTGCGAACTTAGGCGACTCGACGGCGGGCAATCTGACTGCCACTGAGGATGGGCGCCTAGGTGCGGCATTCTGGAACTTTGGTGTGCAGCCAGTGGGCAACGCCAGTGACACTAGTCGTTCGGGCCCGCCGTGGACCCTGGTGGCGAAGAACTCCTTCCCAGGCTTTGAGTTAGACAAGCACATCGAAGGTGCGCCGATTAGTGCGGTTACCGGTGCGGTGGCTGATACGGCGGTGCTGCCTGATGAGGCAGAGACCATGCGCTTTAACTACACCGTTCGAAACAATGGTGCAGTTCTTGCCGGGGAGTTCAGCATCCGCGAGCCGGAACTGGCTGGCTACACGGTCCGCGATGCCGCCGGTGGCGAGTATGTCATCGATGACAACGGCACTATCCCGGCTGAAGTGTGCAACCTCAACGATGGTGGCGAGTTGCCCAAGGGTGAAGAGCGCACCTGTTCCTTCGATGTGGTGATTAACGCCCCAACCGATGAGTCCTATAGCTACCGCGGTACTGCGGTAGTCACGGGTACGGCTGCGGGTGCGACCTTCACCGCGGAAGATACTTATGGTGCGTTCCGCCTGAGCGCGGCTCTGGGCTTCCTGCTGCCGGATACCGGTATGCAAACTCTGGTCTGGGTGCTGCTTATTGCACTGCTAGTGTTGGGCCTGGGACTGTGGTCTTACCTGCGCAATCGCAATGAGGAAGACGAAGAGCTGGCTGCACAGACCAGCGAGCAGTAATCGAGAAACCAGGATGGTTGATGGCTAATTCCACGAAGGTGCAGCGTCCGCCGCGCAAGCGGCGGCGCTCACTGTGGCTGATTCTGGCCGGCATTCTGCTTCTGCTGTACCCGATCGTCGCCACGCAGATTAACGACTACAACCTGCAAAAACAGGCAGAGTTGTACGAGGATTCGGTGCGCCAGATTGACCCGCCGAGCCAGCGCGAGCAGTACCTGCGCGAGGCAGAGGAGTACAACGAGTGGCTGGCCGGCCAGGGCCACCACGCGTACCCGCCGTTACCAGGTTCACCAGGCTATGAGCGCTACATGCAGACCCTGGATGCGCCGGAGACCCACGGTGTGATTGCGCGTCTGCGCATTCCTTCCATTGAGGTTGACCTGCCCGTTTATCACACCACGGCACCAGACGTGCTTTACGATGGCGCCGGGCACATGTTTGGCTCCTCCCTTCCTGTAGGCGGCGAGGGCAACAATGCAGTGTTGTCAGCGCATACCGGCATGGTGGATGCCTCCATGTTTGATAATTTGCCGCGGCTCAAAGATGGCGAAATTGTCAGCATCGAAGTCATGGGCCGGGTGCTGCACTACAAGGTCACCGGCCGCGAGGTCGTCGCCCCGGATGACTACGAGGCGGTCGAATACGTCGAAGGCGAAGACCGCCTGACGTTGATTACGTGTACGCCTTATGGCATCAACACCGATCGCCTGCTGGTACACGCAGAGCGCGTGTACCTCGGCAACGAACTTGACGATGGCGGTTGGGTACCGAAGCTGTCCTGGTGGATGATCGCCGCACTCATCGTCATCGCGTTGGTGCTGTTGATTGTCGCCTGGAACGAATACCGCCGGAAGCGCCGTGCCCGTGCGGCGAAGGAGGCCCGCGAGGCTTCGGAGGAAGCCGAATAGGCTGCTAGACTGGGGCCTTCACGTTTTAGATTTTTGCGGAGGAATTTCTACCATGGCTCGTTTTATTGACCGCGTCGTGCTGCACTTGCAGGCAGGCGACGGTGGGCACGGCTGCGTGTCCGTCCACCGCGAAAAGTTCAAGCCGCTCGGCGGCCCGGACGGCGGCAACGGCGGCCACGGCGGGGACATCGTCCTGGAGGTCTCCAACCAGATCCACACGTTGATGGACTTCCACTACCGCCCGCACATCAAGGCCGAGCGTGGCGGCAACGGCGCGGGCGATAACCGCAACGGCGCCCGCGGCAAGGACCTGGTGCTGGAGGTGCCCGCCGGCACCGTCGTCCAGGACACCAAGGGCCGCGTGCTGGCGGATCTCACGGTCCCGGGCACGCGCTTCATCGCGGCCGAGGGTGGCTACGGCGGCCTGGGCAACGCTGCGCTGGCTACCGCCCAGCGCAAGGCCCCGGGATTTGCCCTGCAGGGTGAGCCGGGGCAGGCGCACGACCTGGTCCTGGAGCTGAAGTCCATGGCCGATGTCGGGCTGGTCGGCTTCCCCTCGGCCGGCAAGTCCTCGCTGATTTCGGTGCTTTCCGCCGCCAAGCCGAAGATCGGTGACTACCCGTTTACCACCCTGCAGCCCAACCTGGGCGTGGTGGACATGGGGGATTCCTCCTTCACCATCGCGGACGTGCCGGGGCTTATCCCGGGCGCGTCCCAGGGCAAGGGGTTGGGCCTGGACTTCCTGCGCCACATCGAGCGCACCGCGGTGCTGGTCCACATCGTGGACACGGCCAGCATCGAGCCCGGCCGCGATCCGGTCTCGGACATTGAGGCGCTGGAAAACGAGCTGGCCCAGTACAAGTCCGTGCTCGACGAGGACACGGGCCTGGGCGATCTGCGCGACCGCCCGCGGCTTATCGTCCTCAACAAAGCCGACGTGCCCGAGGCCGCGGAGCTGGCGGAATTCGTCAAGGAGGACCTGGAAAAGCAGTTCGGCTGGCCGGTATTTATCATCTCCGCGGTGGCCCGCAAGGGCCTGGATCCGCTGAAGTACGCCCTGATGGAAGCGGTGGACAAGGCCCGCCGCGAGCGGCCGAAGAAGAAGGCCGATCCGAATCACACGGTCATCCGCCCCAAGGCGGTTGGCCCCCGCACTGGCGGTTCCTTCGCCCAGTTCACGGTCGAAAAAGACCCGGAGGTCGAGGGCGGTTTCATCGTCGAGGGCGACAAGATCGAGCGCTGGATTACCCAGACCGACTTCGAAAACGAAGAGGCTGTGGGCTACCTGGCCGACCGCCTGGCCAAGGCCGGTGTGGAAGACCAGCTGCGCAAGGCCGGAGCCGTCGAGGGCGCTCCGGTGACCATCGGCGGCATCACCTTCGAGTGGGAGCCGATGACCGCCGGGGATCCGACCCTGGCCGGCCGCGGCCACGACGCCCGCCTGCAGGGCACCTCGCGCGTATCTGCCGCCGAGCGCAAGCGCGCCTCCCAGGCCCGCCGCGGGCTTATCGACGAATACGACTACGGCCAGGACGAAGAAGTCACCCGCGAGGGCGCCAACCGCGACCGCTGGCAGGGCTAGCCAATGCCCTTTTTTTCGCCAGCGCGGGGGCTGTGCTGACGCGGCGAGGTGGGCCAAAAGTAGGTAAGGCCTGCACACCGGCGCGGTAGGTTTGTATGATCGGTGGGCATGACTGCGCAATCGGACAATCACAGTACTTCTGCCGACCAGCCTTCCCGGCCCCTGCCGCTGGAACCGTATGCGGACCAAGCTCCGGAGACTCCCTTCCCGGATCCGGCGCCGCAAGCCGACGAGTCCCTGGCGATGGGGCACGAATCCCAGCTGCGCGAGGAGATCGCCAAGGCCAAGCGCGTGGTGGTCAAAATCGGTTCTTCCTCTCTAACGGGCGATGATTTCTCGGTCGCCCCGGAAAAGATCGACCGGATCGTCGACGCCATCCAGGCCCGCATGGAGGTCTCCGACGTCATCGTGGTCTCCTCCGGCGCCGTGGCCGCGGGCATGAAGCCGCTCGGGCTGACCCAGCGCCCCACGGACCTGGCCACCAAGCAGGCCGCCGCCGCGGTCGGCCAGGTGCACCTGGCCTACGAGTGGTCGCGGTCTTTCGCTCGCTACGGCCGCACCGTGGGCCAGGTCCTGCTGACGGCTTCCGATGCCGGCAAGCGCGACCGCGCCCGCAACGCCCAGCGCACCATCGAGCGCCTGCGCCACCTGCGCGCCGTGCCGATCGTCAACGAGAACGACACGGTGGCCACCTCCGAGATGCGGTTCGGCGACAACGACCGGCTCTCCGCCCTGGTCGCCCACCTGACCTCGGCGGACGCGCTCTTCCTGCTCTCTGACGTGGACGGGCTCTACGACCGCAACCCGGCGGAGCCGGACGCCCAGTTCGTTGACGAGGTCCGCACCGGCAAGGATCTCAAGGGCGTGGCCGCCGGCGACGGTGGAAAGGTGGGCACCGGCGGTATGGCCTCGAAGGTCTCGGCCGCGCGCCTGGCCGCCCGCGGCGGGGTGCCGGTGCTGCTGACCTCGGCCGATAACATCGGCCCGGCCCTGGAGGATTCCCGCGTCGGGACGGTCTTCCACACCCGCGAGGAACGCCGCCTGTCCGCCTGGAAGTTCTGGGCGCTGTACTCGGCGGACTCCGGCGGAACCCTGCGCTTGGACGCCGGCGCGGAAGAGGCCGTCACCCGCGGCGGCAACTCCCTGCTCGCGGTCGGTATCACCGACGTGGACGGCGAGTTCCGCGCCGGGGAGATCGTGGACATCGTTGGGCCGGAGTCCAAGGTCATCGGCCGCGGTGAGGTCAACTTCGACTCGAGTACGCTGCGCGAAATCATGGGCCGGCACACCGACGAGCTGCCGGTGGAGATGCAGCGCGCCGTCGTCCACGCGGACTACCTGTCCAACTACGCCTCCCGCCTCTAAGGCGGCGGCGAAAAGAATGCGCAAGGCGCCAGCGCGGGCTGGCGCCGTCGCGTAGCGTGGGGCCCATGAAGTACTTTATGGGCCCCTATATTTGGGAAGAGACGGTCGCCGATATCGACGCCGCCGGCCATGAGCGCGTCGACCGGCTGGAGGACGCGGAAGCGTATATCAACACCTCGCCGAACCCCGCCAAGATTCCGCAGATGCCCGACAACATCGGCTTTGTCCAGCACTGCTTCACCGGGGTGGAGGGCCTTATCGAGGCCGGGGTGATTAGTGAGGGCGGGCTGCGCTGGGCGAATTCGGCCGGCGCCTTTGCCACCCCGGTCGCCGAATCCGCGCTGGGGCTGCTACTCTCCCAGGCCCACCAGCACAAGGCCTTCGCCCTGGCCGCGGACTGGAGCGTGGCCGGCGAGCTGGACAAGCAGCAGGCGTGGCTCTACAGCCCGGCCGGCCGCGACCCAAAGACGGTGGTGGTGCTGGGCGCCGGCGGCATCGGCAAGCGCCTGATTGAGATGCTCGCCCCGTTCGGCATGCACGTTATCGCCGTGAACAATTCGGGCCGCGAGGTCGCCGGCGCGGGCGAGACCTTCGCCCTCAGGGAATCCGAGCAGGTCTGGGGCCGCGCCGATTTCGTCGTGAACATCCTGCCGCTGACGCAGGAGACCAAGGGGCTTATCGATGCCTCCTTCTTCGCTCGCCTCAAGCCCAGCGCTATCTTCATCAACGTCGGCCGCGGGGACACCGTGGTCACCGACGACTTGGTGCAGGCGCTGCAGGACGGCACCATCGCCGGCGCCGGCCTCGAGGTCGTGGACCCGGAGCCGCTGCCGGACGGGCACCCGCTCTACGCGCTGCCGAACTGCACGATGACCCCGCACATCGCGGCCTCCCAGCGGGTGGCGCGCTTCCACATGGGCCCGGTCTTCGACGCGAACGCCCGGGCCTTTGCCGCCGGCGAGCGCATGCCCACCGAAGTCAACCCGGAAGCAGGTTATTAAGCCATGAAATACGTGATGCACCCGCAGCGCTGGGAGGCGGCCCAGGCCGCCTTCGACGAGGCCGGTTTCACCCAGCTGGGCATGGACCAGCTAGGCGAGGCGGACTTCCTGTTCTTCACCGGCGGCGCCGAGGAGCTGCCGGATAGCCTGCCGGAATCCCTCGGCTTCGTGCAGCTGCCGTTTGCGGGCGTGGACGCGCTGCTGCCGCAGATGCGCGAGCTGACCCGCACTTGCGGCACGCGTTGGTCGAACGCGGCCGGGCTCTACGATGAAACCGTGGCCGAATCCGCCATCGCCCTGCTGCTGGCGCAGCTGCACGCCCACCGCCGCGTGGGGGATAGCTGGGGCAACCGCGACGAGGTGGAGGCGCACACCTCCTTCCTCTTCGAGGACAGCACGGTCGCCATCGTCGGCGCCGGGGGCATCGGCAAGCGGCTGATCGAGATGCTGCGCGGTTTCGGCCCAAAGATCATCGCGGTCAACCGCAGCGGCAAGGACGTGCCGGGCGCGGACCGCACCATCCCGACCGATCAGCTGGAGAAGGTCTGGCCGGCGGCCGACTACTTCGTTCTCCTGCTGCCGCTGACCGATGAAACCCACCACGTGGTGGATAGCCACGCCCTGGAACTGATGCCGGAGCACGCCGTGGTCATCAACGTTGGCCGCGGGCCCCTGGTGGACACGGATGCGCTGGTTAAGGCCCTGCGCGAGGGGTCCATCGCCGGCGCCGGCCTGGACGTGACCAACCCGGAACCGCTGCCGGACGGGCACCCGCTGTGGGAGATGCCGCAGGTGGTCATCACCCCGCACGTGGCCAACCCGCCGTATTCGGTCAAAAAGCGCAGCGGCGCCCACACCGTCGAGGTGGCCCGGGCCTTCGCCCACGACGGCAGCCTGCCCACCGAGGTCGACGTGGACGCCGGTTATTAACGCCGCGGATAACGGCGCGGAGGCGACAGCCTCCGTGTGACCCAGTGCATCAATCCGGGGGATGAGCGGGCGGGGGTTACGTACACTGGGACGCATGACTCAATCTACGGATGAACTGAGCCCAGAACGCCAAGCCGAGCGCGACGAGGTGCTGACCAAGGCCCGCGCGGCCAAGGAGGTCGCCGCGCAGATCGCGCAGCTGACCACCCCGCAGAAGAACGAGATCCTGCGGCAGGCGGCGAAGGACTTGGTCGCGGCCACCGAGGAGATCCTCGCGGCCAACCAGAAGGACATCGACGCCGGCCGCGAGGCGGGCATGTCGGATTCGCTCATCGACCGCCTGAGCCTGGACGCCGACCGGGTCGCCGGCATCGCCGACGGCCTCAACCAGGTGGCCGGCCTGCAAGACCCGGTGGGGGAGGTGGTGCAGGGCCGCACCATGGATAACGGCATCCAGATGCGCCAGATCCGCGTGCCGCTCGGTGTCATGGGCATGGTCTACGAGGCCCGCCCGAACGTCACCGTCGACGCCTTCGGCCTGGCATTGAAGTCCGGCAACGTGCCGCTGCTGCGCGGCTCGAAGTCGGCGCGCAACTCGAACGAGAAGCTGGTGGAGATCCTGCAGTCCACCCTGGAGGGCGCGGGCCTGCCGCGCGCCGGGGTCCAGCTGCTGCCGTGCACCACCCGCGACTCGGTCCAGGACCTGATTACCGCCCGCGGCCTGGTCGACCTGGTCATCCCGCGCGGGGGCGCCGGCCTGATTAACGCCGTGGTCACCGGCGCGACCGTGCCGACCATCGAGACCGGCACCGGCAACTGCCACTTCTACGTGGACGCCTCCGCGGACCTGGACAAGGCCATCGACATGGTCATCAACGGCAAGACCCGGCGGACCTCGGTGTGTAACTCCACCGAGTGCGTGCTGGTCGATGCCGCCCTGCCGGCCGCCGACCAGCTCCGCGTCATCCAGGCCCTCCAGGACGCCGGGGTGGCCATCCACGGCGACACCGAAGAGCTAGCCGCCCTCGGCGTCGAGGGCGCGGTGCAGGCCAGCGAGGAAGACTGGGCGGAAGAATCCCTCTCGATGGATATCTGCGCCAAGGTCGTCGACGGTGTAGGCGGGGCCATCGAGCACATCCGCCGCTATTCCACCGGCCACACCGAGGCCATCGCGGCCCAGGACGCGGACGTCCTGCTGCGCTTTGCCAACGAGGTGGACGCCGCCGCGGTCATGCTCAACGCCTCGACCGCCTTTACCGACGGCGAGGTCTACGGCATGGGTGCGGAGATCGGCATCTCCACGCAGAAGCTGCACGCGCGCGGGCCCATGGCCCTGCCGGAGCTGACCTCCACCAAGTGGGTGCTGCAGGGCAACGGCCACACCCGCCCCTAGCCGGGACGTATACTCATCATCCATGAGCAACCGTATAGGGATTATGGGTGGGACCTTCGATCCCATCCACCACGGCCACTTGGTGGCCGCGAGCGAGGTAGCGCACCGCTTCCAGCTGGACCAGGTGGTCTTCGTGCCCACCGGCCAGCCCTGGCAGAAGGCGGACCGGCAGGTAACCCCCGCCGAGCACCGCTACCTGATGACGGTGGTGGCCACCGCCTCCAACCCGCGGTTTACCGTCTCCCGCGTGGACATCGACCGCGAGGGGCCGACCTATACGATCGACACCCTGCAGGACCTGCGGGAGTACTACCCGGAGTCCGAGCTGTTCTTCATCACCGGCGCGGACGCGCTCAGCTCGATTATGAGCTGGCGGGACTGGGAAAAGATGCTGCAGATGGCCCGGTTCGTCGGCGTGACGCGCCCGGGCTACGAGTTGACCGATAAAATGCTGCCCCGCGAGTCGCGGCAGGGGATAGAGTTGGTGGAGATCCCCGCGATGGCTATTTCCTCCACCGACTGCCGTGAGCGCGCCGCCGCCGGCCGGCCGGTGTGGTATTTGGTCTCGGATGGGGTAGTGCAATATATTGCCAAGAACAATCTCTACCGGATCAACCCCGATCAGCCGCTCTAGCAGCGCGCCGCGAGTAGGAAAATGTCCGAAAACGTGGGACACTAGTATCGATTATTGGTAGAAATTAACGTCTGCAGAATTTGTTAAAGGATTTCCCGCATTGTCTATTACTGACGTAGCCCGGAGCATGGCCGAGGTAGCCGCGCGCGCTGCCCAAGAGAAGCTGGGTGGCAACATCGCCGCTATCGACGTCTCCGACGTGCTGGCGGTCACCGAGGTCTTCGTGATCGCCTCCGCCGATAACGAGCGCCAGGTCCGTTCCATCGTGGACGAGATCGAAGACGAGATGACCGCGGCCGGCTACGAGCCGAAGCGCCGCGAAGGCAATCGGGAAAACCGCTGGGTGCTGCTGGACTACGGCAACGTCGTCGTCCACGTCCAGCGCGAGGGCGAGCGGGACCACTACGGCCTCGACCGCCTCTACCACGACTGCCCGCTGGTGGAAATCCCGGGCGTCGAGGCCCCGCAGCGCCCCGGCCAGTGGGCCGACGAGGTCAACCCGCGCGAGGCGGAATCCGTCGCCGACCTCCCGCTGGCTGACAAGGCCCCGGGCGAACACGAAGAGATCTAGGTAGTCCCCGCATCATGAGCCGCCGCCTGATCCTGATTCGCCACGGACAGACCACCTATAACGCCACGGGCCGCATGCAAGGGCACCTGGATACGGAGCTGTCGGAGACCGGCTACGCCCAAGCCCGGGCAGCCGGCGAGTTGTTGCGCGGGGAAGGCGTGGCCAAGATCGTCGCCTCGGACCTGCGCCGCGCGGCGGAGACCGCCTGCGTCGTGGGCGAGGCCCTGGGGCTGGACTACCAGACCGATCCGCGCCTACGGGAGACCAACCTGGGCAACTGGCAGGGGATGAGCTCCGCTGAGGTGGACGAGCAGTTCCCCGGCGCCCGCGCCCTGTGGCGCCACGATGCCACCTGGGCCCCGCCGGAGGGTGAGTCCCGCGTGCAGGTAGCCGAGCGCGCCCGGCCGGTCATCGACGAACTCATGGAGTCGTTCCACGACTGGAATGACCAGGCGCTGCTGGTGGTGGCCCACGGCGGGGCTATCGCGGCGTTGACCTGCCACCTGCTCGGCCTGGAGCACCGCCAGTACGGCACGCTGTCCGGGCTGAAGAACACCCACTGGGCGCAGCTGACCGCCCGCCCGGTCTTCGACGCGGCACGTCCGCTCGCCCCCGTGCACTTCGATCCCGCCCAGCCGGCTAAGGCCACCTGGTACTTCGATGGCTGGAACATGGGAGGGCGCGTCGTCGGCGACGGCGGGGCTGATATCTAGTGGCGGTACGCGTAGTTACGGATTCTTCGGCCGGGTTGCCCGAGGAGATCGTGGCGGAGCTGGGCATCGGTGTGATCCAGCTCCACGTCATGGACGGCGAGGGCAAGGACGGCACCGAACAGTCCACCGCCGGGGTCAGCGCCATCGAGCTCGCGGCGTTCTACGGCCGCCAGATGGAGCGCGCGGCCTCCGCCGGCGGCGAGGAAGCCGTGCTGGCCATCCACCTGTCGAAGGAACTGTCCTCGACGTATTCTTCCGCCGTGACGGCCTCCGGCGCCTTTGCCGCCGATGCTCTGGCGGTCATCGACTCCGGCTCCACCGGCATGAGCATGGGCGCGGCGGTCATGGCGGCCGCGCGGATGGCGCAAGACGGCGCGGACCTGGCGGAGTGTCGGGCCGCGGCCGAGGACACGCTGGCTCGCTCCAATACCTGGGTCTACCTGTCCAGTACGGACGATCTGCGCCGCTCTGGCCGCATGTCCACCGCCACCGCGATGCTCTCGACCGCGCTGCTGGCCACCAAGCCCATCATGGAGCTCGTCCACGGCAAGGTGGACCTAGTGGGCAAGACCCGCACGCAGACCAAGGCCTTTACCAAGCTGGTGGAGCTGGCCGTCGAGCGCGCCGAGGGCGAGCCAGCCTTCGTGGCCATCCAGCACAACGGCGACGAGGAGGCCGCGGAACGCCTCCAGGACCTGCTAGACGGGGCGCTGCCGGAGGGCTCGTCGTTCATGCTGCTCCCGCTCGGCGGGGTGCTGTCCGTGCACGTCGGCTCCGGCGCCATCGGAGTGTCTGCGGTCTTTGCCACCGAAACCCCGGTTCCGGCCCCGAAGCCGAAGAACCCCTTGGGAACCTTCGCCGCCCGCCACCAGCGCGAGCAATAGCAGCGAAACAGCAATGTAGCCAAGGAGGCCGAAATTTTTCGTGCCTGGATGGGACCATTGCGAGTAACCGATAAAAGGACTTTTATGGTTTCGGGTTAAATTTCGTTTTGTGGCCGGTGTCCTGGGAAAATCCCTTCCCTTTCCGGTGCGGGGACTTTAGTCTCGGCGGCATGAGCGCACCGCATTTGAGCGATAGATTAAGAGAACTGACCCGGCCCACCGGGACCGAGGAACTCATGGACGTCTCCTTCCCGGCTCCCCGGTTTCGCATCCCCGTGGCCCCTGCCGCCGTCCTCGGCGTCGTCCTCATCCTCGGCCTGGTGGTGTGGGTGGGGTGTAGCGCCCTGCGCGACGACCCGGCCGAGGAGGCGCACCTGGCCTGGGAGGAGGGCGGTCCCGAGATCGAGGAATCCAACCTGGCGCTTAGCGCCCACCCCGCCGAGGCCGGCGGGGCGGAGGCAACAACAACTGACCAGGCCGCGCCGACCACCGGCCCGGTGGTGGTCTCCGTGGTGGGCAAGGTCGCCCGGCCCGGTTTGGTCACGCTGGAGCCGGGCGCCCGGGTGGCGGATGCGCTCGCCGCCGCCGGCCCGCTCCCGGAGGCGGACCTGGCGCAAGTCAACCACGCGCAGGTACTCCAGGACGCCCAGCAGATCCACGTGGTCGGCCCCGGCGAGACCCCCGTGGAGCCCGGCGGCCTCCAGGGCGGGGAAGGCGGCAGCGGCGGTGCCAGTACCGACGGCTCCTCGGAAGCCGCCGGAGGGGCGGTGAATATCAACACCGCCAGCGCCAGCGAGCTGCAGACCCTCAGCGGGGTGGGGGAGGTCACCGCCGCGGCCATCGTGGACTACCGCGACAGCATCGGTGGGTTCAGCGCGGTGGACCAGCTGCTGGAGGTCAGTGGGATCGGGCCGGCGAAGTTCGCGCAGCTGGAAGGGCAGGTGACCGTGTGAGGGAGCTGCGCTTAGTGCCCGCGGCCGCCAGCGTCTGGGCGGCCACCCTGGCTGTGGTCCTGGGCTGGCCGCTGGTGGCCCTGGGCGTGGTGGGAGCAGTGGTCGTGGCCGCCGCGCTGCGCCGGCACGTCGGACAGGCGTTGGTCGTGGCGGCAACCGGCGGCGTGGCGCTGGCGGTGGCGCTGGTGCGGCAGGCTCGGGCCGCGAGGTTTTCGCCGACCGGGCGGGTGGAAGGCGAGCTGCAATCGGCTCCGGTGGCCCTGGACAGCGGTGGGTGGCTGCTGCGCCTGGACGTGGACGGGGTGCCGGGAACGGTGCCGGTTTTTAGCGAGTCCCTTCCCACGGTCGACGGGTTTAAAAACCCGCCGGCGGGCACGCGGGTGGCCGTGGAGGGCACTGTGAGTGAATCGAACCGTCCCGGCGTGGTGGAGGTCGTGATAAACGGCGACGCCGCGGCCCTGGCCGCCCCGCAGGGCTGGGCCGGCTGGGCCGCCGGGGTGACCGAGAAGTTCCAGGCCGTGGTGCTGGACACGGTAGGCCCGGCCAGCCAAGGCCTGCTGCCCGGGATGGTCCTGGGGGACGTGGGGTTGCAGGACGCGGCCGAGCGGGCCCTATATATCGAGACCGGCCTGAGCCACCTGTCGGCGGTCTCCGGGGCCAACGTCGTGGTGGTCACCGCGGCGGCGGCCCTCGTGGCGCGCTGGGCGCGGGCCTCGCCGCGCGGGCAGGTGCTGAGCGCGCTCGGGGCGCTGGCCGTCTTCGTGGCTTTGGTGGGCGCGGAGCCTTCCGTGCTGCGCGCGGGAGTGACCGGCCTGGTCGGGCTGTTGGCGGTGGTCAACTCGTCGCGCATGGAACCTGTCCACGGCCTGTGCCTGGCGATCATCGGTCTGCTGTGGTGGGACACGGAGCTGGCGGTCAACTACGGCTTCGCCCTCTCGGTGGCGGCGACGGCGGGGATCGTGGCGCTGCAGCTGGTCTTTTATCGCTGGCTGGCCCCGCTCGGCCTGCCGGACCTTATCACCCGCGCCTTCGCGGTGGCGGTGGCGGCCGATATCGTGACCATCCCTATCGTGGCGCTGATGGCCGGGGAGGTCTCAGTGGTCTCTATCGTGGCGAACGTGGCCGTCGCCCCGGCCACCGCGCCGGTGACGGTGGTGGGGCTGGCGGCCGCCATCGCGGTTAACATCCCGGGGATCGGGACGCCGTTGGCGGGCGTGCTGCTCAAGGTGATAGAGCCGTGCACGTGGTGGATCAATTCCGTGGCGCACGCGGTGCGGGATTTGCCCCTGGCGGTGGTGAGTACCGGCCCGGTGGCGGTCGCGCTGGTCTACGGGTGGGTCGTAGCCGGCTTCCTCTTCCACCGGCCGCGACTGACCGTCACGCTGGTGCTGAGCCTGGCCGCGGTGCTGGGGATTGCGGGGTCGCTGGGGCACGCGCCCGCCTGGCTCCAGGCCCGGGGCGGGGCGCGCGTGCACACCAGCGCCCCGGAAGTTAACCTGGCGGACCTGCGCGCGCACGTGGTGGACACGGACGACGACATCGAGCCGGTCCCGCCCGGCACGCAGGTGATCGTGGTCTTATCCGGCGAAGGCCCCGCGGCGGACCGGCCCACGCGCACGCCGGACTATATCCCGGTGCTCTACCCGGCCCGGGACGGTCCCGTGCGGGTCTATGTGGACGGCACCCAGCACGCGGTGGACGGGAGGTTCTAAGATGAAGGGCATGCCAGCTTCACCGGTCCACCTCATCGTCGGCGACGACGAATTCCTCACCGAACGCGCCCGCCGCACCATCACCAAGCAGGTCGCGGCGGATACCGGACAGACCCCGGAGACGACCACCCTGCGGGCCAGCGAGGTCACCGAAGGCGAACTGGCCGAGGCCACCAGCCCGTCGCTATTCGGCGACAACCGGCTCATCGTGGTCACCGACGCCGAGAAGGTCGGTAAGGAGCTGACCGGTCTGCTGATCAACTGCGCGAAGCAGCTCGCCCCCGGGATGACCCTGGTGGCGGTCTACAGCGTGACGGCCAAGACGCTCAAGAACAAGAAGAAACAGCCCGAGCTGATCACCGCATTCCAGAAGCTGGGGGAGCGCCACGACGCCTTTTCCCTCTACCCGAACGAGCTGGGCCGCTGGGTGACAAAGGAATTCTCCCGGCACAAGGTGCAGCCGACCCCGGACGTGGTCAACGCGGTGCTCCAGGGCGTGGGCTCGGACTTGCGTGAGCTGGCCTCAGCCGTTAGCCAGCTGGTCGCGGACACCGGCGGCAATGTCACCATGCAGGCGGTCCAGGAATACTATTCCGGGGTGGCCGAGGTAGCCAACTGGGATATCGCGGACGCCGCGGTCGCGGGCAAGACCAACACCGCGGTCGCCACCTGTCGGCGCGCGCTGCAGCTGGGCGCTAGCCCGGTGGCCATCGCCAGCGCCCTGGCCAACAAGGTCAGCGCCATCGCCAGGCTGTACTCCGCCCGCGGCGACCAGTATTCCCTGGCTAAGCAGACCGGCCTGAACCCGTACGTGGTCAAGCTGACCCAGCCGGTGGCCCGCCGCTGGTCCGGCCGCGCGGTCACGGAGGCCGTCATCCTCATCGACGAGCTCGACTACGACGTCAAGGGCCAGTCCGGCAAGGACCCGGACTTCGCCGTGGAGTCGGCGGTGCGCCGGATCGCGGAGCTGGCCGGATGAAAACCCGGGCCTAAGGCCGGCCCGCCGGGGGCAAAAGATTAGGCTTAGGGGCATGACTGCACCCGGACCGGAACTCCAAGACCTCGTTAACCGCCTCTTCGACATGGCCCGCCAGGGCGATAAGACCCTGCTGGACTACATCCACCAGGGCGTGAACATCGACCTGGTCAACCACGAGGGGCAATCCTTCGTCATGCTCGCCGCCTACCACGGCCACGCTGAGCTGGTCGCCGCCCTGGCGGAGGAGGGCGCAAACGTGGACCTCCTCAATGATCGGGGCCAGTCGCCGTTGGCCGGCGCCATCTTTAAGAAGGAAGACGCGGTTATCGACGCCCTCCTGGCCGCCGGCGCCGATCCCCAGGCCGGCACCCCCAGCGCCCTGGATACCGCGCGCATGTTTGAGCGCACCGACCTGGTCGAGCGCCTTTCGTGAGCTGGTCATCGTTTCTCGCGATCATCGTGATGAACCTGGTCGGGGCCGCCAGCCCCGGCCCGGACGTCATCCTGGTGACCCGGTACGCCACTAAGTCCCGCCGCCACGCCATTGCCGCGGCCGCGGGCATCCAGGTCGGGGTGCTGATGTGGTGCACGCTGACCGTCTTCGGCGCAGCCGCGCTGCTGAGCACCTTCCCGTCCGTTTTAGGCTTCGTCCAAGCCATCGGCGGTGCCTTCCTGGTGTGGATGGGCTGGAAGACCATGCGTTCCGGGTTGGCCGAGCGCCGCAACCCGCCGCAGAGCTTGGATGACGCCGTGCAGCGGCTGGGCCGCATGCGCCAGGCCTTCCGCCTGGGACTGGCGACCAACCTGTCCAACCCGAAGATCGTGCTGTTTTTGGCCGCGATGATCGCCCCGCTGCTGCCGGCGCACCCGCCGCTGGGGCTATCGGTCGCGCTGGTGCTGTCGCTGTCGCTGTCCAGCTTCCTTCTCTTCGTCGCGCTAAGCTGCGTGATTTCCACCAACGCGGTCCGGCGGAAGCTACTGGCGGCCGGCCCCTGGATCGACATCGCCGCCGGTGCCTTCTTCCTCGTGGCCGGCGTCCTGTTGGCCGTCAACGGCCTGCGGGAGATCCTCTTCCCATAGGCCCGGCTGCCCGGCCGCGGGCTCGGCCTGGGCGGCCTGGGCCAGGTCCCGGACCCACTCGGTCCAGGCGGCGACGGTGGCCGCTCGCCGCTTGAGGGTGGTCTCGCCCAGGCCCAAGTCTGCGGCGCGCATGATCTCCGCGGCCTCGTCGCGGCCTATTTTCTCCCCGCCCAGCGCGCGCCGGGCGGCCGTGCGGAAGACCCCGCGGGCGGCCAGGCGCTCCACGATGGCGAAGTTGCGCGCGTCTAGGTCATCGAGCGCCATGACCTGCTCGCCCAGCTCGGTCAGGGCCACGCTCTGCGCGTCGGTGCAGACCAAGCCGAGGTAGGCCGCCGCGTTCGCGTAGTAGTCCGCCTGCCGGGAGGTAAAGCCGTAGGCGGTGTGGATATAGTCCTTCGTCAGCGGCTCCTCGCTGGCGGCGAGCAGCTCGCACAGGTTGACCACGCGCGCGAAGGAATCCGCCTGCGGAAAGGGGGCTGCGGCCGGCTCAGTTTCCACGCGGGTGCGCTCGATGGCGTCGAGGAGCGAGTCGGCCGACAGCTGCGTGCTGCCCAGGCAGTAACGCGCCGAGCGCACCTGCCGGATGCTGCGCGGATCGTTCTCGTCGTCGAAGGCGTAGAGGAACAGGTGGAAAACGCCGTTCGAATACAGCAGGTAGACCGGCAGCACCGGTTTGGAGACCACCTGCCGGAAGCGCCGGTAGGGGAAATACAGCTGGCGGATGTTGAAGTCCTCGGGCAGGTGGTTTTTCGCCTCGATGAGCACCAGGCAGTCCGCGGACTCGTAGCCGCCGTCGATCTCCATCTGCGCGCGGTCCACGGTGAAGTCCCGGCCTGCCAGCCGCAGCGGGATCTGGTGGGTGGACATGCGCCCCGAGACCGTCGAGCGCAGGGGGCTGCTGCCGATGAAGTCTTCCAGGATGCCGCTGAGATCCGCCGCAGCCAGGGCCAGCGACTCGGAGGTGATTTGGGAAAAGTCCAGGGACTCGATGTCCGCCGGCACCGGCAGGCGCCGGGTCGGCTGCGGCCCGCGCTCGAATGCCTGATAGAGGCCGAACTTGCCGACCAGGTAGGAATCGCGCGACAGCGGCACCACGGACAGGCCGTGTTTCCGGAATGGCCACGGCCGCGAGCTGGAGTAGTCGTGCTTGGCCATCAGCCGGGGCTCGCGGCGGCTGATCTCCTTCAGGCGGGAGGCGGTAATGCAGGCGAAGCCGTCGCGCTCCAGGGGCCCGGCGAATTCCTCGGCGGCGAAAACGCGCAGCCAGCCGATGTCGTTGACGCCGAGTTTGGTGTCCTTGCTGATCTCGAAACGGTCGCGCAGCTCGGCTATTTCGGCGGCCTCGGCGTCAGTGGCCCGGGTCATGCGGTGGCTCCTCCCACAGTGTCGGTGTAGTTGCGGACCAGGACCTCATCGACCTTCCCGCGCTTGGAGGCCACGGAGTTGATGGCCCGGGTGGCGCCGACGATCTCAGTGGGGTAGTCCGCATACAGGTCCCGGATGAATTCCGTGGCGGAGTTCGACAGGAGGAAATTGACCCCGCGCGCGTCCAGCTCGTCGCAGGCCTGCTTGAGGCGTTCCTGTTGGCTGCGGTCGAAGCCGCCGGCGGCGTAGCCGGTAAACGAGCTGGTGACGTTGACCGGGTCGTAGGGCGGATCGAGGTAGACGAAGTCGCCGGCCTGGGCCGTCTCCAGCAGCACCGCGTAGTCGCCGTTGAGCAATTCGATGTCGTTGTCGCGCAGGTAGGCGCCCACCGCCCGCAGGGTCGGCTCGTCGCAGATGGTCGGGTTCTTGTAGCGGCCGAAGGGCGCGTTGAACTGGCCGGCGGAGTTGACCCGGTACAGGCCGTTGTAGCAGGTCCGGTTCAGGTAGACCGTGCGGGCGGCGCGCTCGACGGCGCTCAGTGCCGCGAAGACCTCCGGGTCGCGGTCCAGGGCGCGCAGCTCGTAGAAGAACTCCGGGGTATTCGGGTAGCCCGCCAGCAGGCCGATGAGCTCGTCCACGTGGTCGCGGGCGACTCGGTAGACATTGATGAGCTCGGTATTTAAGTCATTGACCGTGGCCTTTCCCGGGGCGAGCGCGAGCAGTACCGCGCCGCCGCCCAGGAAGGGCTCGAAATAGCGCTGAAACCCGGCCGCGGGGAGGGCGGACCGAATGGCTGGTAGGAGCTGGCGTTTGCCGCCTACCCATTTCATCAAAGGCTTCAGGTTGTTCATCGTGGCAATATCTTAGCGCCCCGGCCGACCCGCCGGCCGCGCGGCCCGCCTTGCGGGGAACAGGTGTTCGCCTGGAGGGTTAAAAATAAAGGCCGCCAGCCCGCGGGGAGGAATCCTCCTTACCGTGCGGGCCGGCGGCCAGTATTTATGAAGCCGGGGTGGGCCTAGGCCATCTTGTTGAAGGCGTTAGCCATGCCGGACTTCTTGTTAGCAGCGGTGTTGCGGTGGAACACGCCCTTGGACACGGACTTGTCCAGGGAGCGGGAAGCAACGCGCAGCTGCTTCTCAGCGGCAGCCTTGTCACCGGAGGCGACAGCCTCGCGGAACTTGCGGATCTCGGTGCGGACCGCGGAGCGGATGCCCTTGTTGCGACGGCGAGCCTTCTCGTTGGTGATGACGCGCTTCTGCTTGGACTTGATGTTAGCCATAGCTGAAAATACCTCTTAAGTAATCGATCTGATTGACAACGAAACTTGGGGCACTCTCCGGACATGGCTCCAGGCCACAGATGCAGCCGCGGCGCCGGCGTACAAGGCGAACCCAAGGTCCTGCCCGCCCGGCCGACGCGCCCGGAGTCCAAGTAACCCGGCTATCTTAGCAGCCGGGTGCCTGCCCGGACAAAACGCACTCTAGCGCCTACGCCCAGTGGTAGACGGCGCGCAGGCGGTTGGCGATCCGCTCGAAGCGGCGCTGCGGGAACAGGATGCCTTGGCGGCGGACTTGCTCCTCGCTGATTTCCAGCAGGCGGTCCAGGCGGATCCAGCACTGGCGGCCGGACTCGTCCCATTCGCCGGAGCCGATCTCCAGCCAGCAATCGTCCTCGGCGTGCTCCGGGTTGGGGGAGATGAGCAGGCCTAGCACCGTGGTGCGGGTGCGGCCGACCACGAGGACCGCGCGCTCGGTGGGCGGGGACTGCGCCCCGCCGGTCGGCGCCCAGACCCAGACGACCTCCCCGGAGTCGGCCTGGCCGTCCATGTCCGGGGCGAAGAAGATGGACCGCGCGCGGTCCTGGGTGGCCTCCACCCGGATGTCGGCGGGCTTGCGCGGCTCCCAGCTCGTGTGGTGTCCGTGCAGGCCCAGGCTCTGGTTGATGTGGCTTAGGCCCTTGTCGATGGGTTCCTTGTCGCCCACGCCCAGCGCGTGCAGGACTTTCCGGCCCCAGGAGGGTGAGGAGGTGCGAGCAGACTCGGGGTTAACCATGTGTCTATCCTACTTGCCGGTAGCGCCCGTGTCTTGGGTAAGCTGGGACGGACTACCTATTTACTCGAGGAGATTAAGGGACATCGTTGTCTGAGAATTTTGCGGCCACTACGTTCACGGATCCGTCCAAGATCCGGAACTTTTGCATCATTGCTCATATCGACCACGGGAAGTCGACCCTGGCCGACCGCATTCTCCAGCTGTCCAAGGTGGTAGAGGAGCGCGACATGCGCGACCAGTACCTCGACAACATGGACATCGAGCGCGAGCGCGGTATCACCATCAAGGCCCAGAACGTGCGCCTGCCGTGGGTCCCGCAGTCGGGCGAGCTGGCGGGCACCCAGATGGTCCTGCAGATGATCGACACCCCGGGCCACGTGGACTTTTCCTACGAGGTCTCCCGCGCGCTCGAGGCCTGTGAGGGTGCCATCCTGCTTGTCGATGCCGCCCAGGGCATCGAGGCCCAGACCCTGGCCAACCTCTACCTGGCCATGGAAAACGACCTGGAAATCATCCCGGTGCTCAACAAGATCGATCTGCCGGCTGCCGATCCGGATAAGTATGCCCTCGAGCTGGCCAACATCATCGGCTGCGAGCCGGAGGAGGTCCTGCGCGTGTCCGGCAAGACCGGCGAGGGCGTCGTCGAGCTGCTCGACCGCCTGGTCGACCTGGTGCCGGCCCCGACTTCGGAGGGCGGCTCGGATGCCCCGGCCCGCGCGCTGATTTTCGACTCCGTCTACGACACCTACCGCGGCGTGGTCACCTATATCCGCATGATGGACGGGACCCTGAAGCCGCGTCAGAAGGTGCTCATGATGAACACGGGCGTGGAGCACGAGATCCTGGACATCGGCATCGTCTCGCCCACGCCCACCTCCTGCAAGGGGCTGGGCCCCGGTGAGGTCGGCTACCTGATTACCGGCGTGAAGGACGTGCGCGAGACCAAGGTGGGCGACACCGTCACCTGGGCCAAAAACGGCGCGGACAACCCGCTGCGCGGCTACGAGGACCCGAAGCCGATGGTCTATTCCGGTCTGTTCCCCATCTCCCAGGCGGACTTCCCGGACCTGCGCGACGCGCTGGACAAGCTCCAGCTCAACGACGCCTCCCTCACCTTCGAGCCCGAGACCTCCGTGGCGCTGGGCTTCGGCTTCCGCTGCGGTTTCTTGGGCCTGCTCCACATGGAGATCACCCGCGACCGCCTGCAGCGCGAATTCGACCTGGATCTCATCTCCACCGCGCCGTCGGTGACCTACCGCGTGGTCAAGGAGGACGGGGAAGAACAGATCGTGCACAACCCCTCCGACTGGCCGGGCGGCAAGGTCGGCGAGGTCTACGAGCCCATCGTGAAGATGACGGTCATCGTGCCGGAGGAATTCGTCGGCCCCACCATGGAGCTGTGTCAGTCCAAGCGCGGCCAGATGGGCGGCATGGATTACCTGTCCGAGGACCGCGTCGAGCTGCGCTACACCATGCCGCTGGGCGAAATCATCTTCGACTTCTTCGACATGCTCAAGTCCCGCACCAAGGGCTACGCCTCCCTCAACTACGAGGAGGCCGGCGAGCAGCTGGCCGACCTGGTCAAGGTGGACATCCTGCTGCAGGGCGATCCCGTGGACGCCTTCTCGGCCATCGTGCACCGCGATCACGCCCAGCACTACGGCAACAAGATGACCAAGAAGCTCAAAGAGCTCATCCCGCGCCAGCAGTTCGAGGTGCCGGTGCAGGCGGCCATCGGCTCGAAGATCATCAGCCGTGAAAACATCCGCGCCATGCGCAAGGACGTGCTCGCCAAGTGCTACGGCGGCGACATCTCGCGTAAGCGCAAGCTGCTAGAAAAGCAGAAGGCCGGTAAGAAGCGCATGAAGTCCATCGGCTCGGTCTCCGTGCCGCAGGAAGCCTTCGTCGCCGCGCTGTCGACCGACTCCGACTAGTAGAACACCACGCGCGCGTTATTCCCGCCGGTGCACTCCATGGACTTATCTCCCAACACGCTGCACTGCATGTTATAGGTCTGGCCAGTGGCCGGGCTGGCCACGGAGATTTCCGGCTGGTAGAAGTCGCGGACGTTCTCGCCGGTGGGGTTGTGTCCGGCGGTCTGGGCGTCGAAGACGGCCCTGCCGAACTCGCAGCTGGTGTTCTCGCCGGCCAGGACGGTGTTAATGCCGAAGCCGTCGCCTAAGATGCAGACCTCGTAGTAGGTGCCGGCCACGGTGGCGGTCTGACCGGGGGTGGGGTTGTGCATGACCAGATCCATGTAGTCGGAGGCAACGTAGTCGACCGCGCGGTTGCTCGCGCCGGCTCCGGCACCCGCTCCGGCTTCCTGGTTGTTCTCGGCGGCGGGTTCCTGGGTGCTGTCGGCAGCCGCGGTGTTGTCGGCGGAGGCCTCGGCGTCGGCATCGCCGGCTTTGGAGCTGTTTTTTGGCCTTCGAGCTGGACTGGGTGGAGGACTGGGCGGAGTTCTCCGCCGCGCTGGGTTCCTGCGTGACGGTGCTGCCGGCCTCGGGGGTGGGGGTGTCTTGGGTGGATTCACCGGAGGAACAGGCGGCGACGAAGAAGAGCGGGGCGAGGACAAAAAGTGTTATACGTCTCATAAAAGGCAGATTAGTGTGTATACAAGTGAGATAAAAGGGTAAGCGAGAAAAACTTGGTACGCTCGGTTGCTAAACGCCAGTAACAAGGAGTGAGAAGTCACGATGACGGTGCCTCAGTCCCCGCACCAAAAGGACCCGCGAACCGCCTACCGCACCGGCCCCTACCGGCAGCCCTCCCCGGAACAGTCCGTGCCCCGGCAGGGCCAGCAGCTGCCCCCGCTGCCGGTCACGCAGGCGACCCTGGGCGAGCGCCCCGCCGGCGAGGTCCTGCGCGAGGACGGAGCGCAGCTGCTCGAGCAGCTGCAGGTGCTGCGCCGTGACCTGCACCAGAACCCGGAGATCGGCAACCACACGCCCTATACCCAGGCCAAGGTGCTCGAGGAGCTCTCCGGCCTGCCGCTGGAAATCACCACGGGCGTCTCGGTGACCTCCGTGGTGGCCGTCCTGCGCGGCGGCAAGCGCGGCGAGCACCCGGTCTCCGTCCTACTGCGCGCGGACATGGACGCCCTCGAGGTCGCCGAGCGCACCGGCTCGCCGTTCGCGGCCACCAACGGGTACATGCACGCCTGCGGCCACGACCTGCACACTGCCGCACTGGTCGGCGCGGCCAAGCTGCTGAGCCAGCACCGCGAGGAGATCCCCGGCGACGTCATCTTCATGTTCCAGCCCGGCGAGGAGGGCCCGGGCGGGGCCCGCCCCATGATCGAGGAGGGCGTGCTGGATGCCGCCGGCCGCCGCCCAGTGGCCGCCTACGGCATCCACGTCGGCCCGCAGGACTACGGCAACTTCTACCACGTGCCCGGCCCGCTGATGGCCTCCTCGTCCAACCTGCGGCTGACCGTCCACGGCAAGGGCGGGCACGGCTCCCGCCCGCACGACGCCATCGACCCGGTCGCCGCCATGGCCGAAATCCAGGTAGCCCTGCAGACCGCCGTCACCCGCCGCTTCGACGCCATGAACCCGGTGGTCATCACTGTAACCAACCTGTGGGCCGGCGACGGAGCCATCAACGCCATCCCGGACAAGTGCGGCTTTTCTGCCACGGTCCGCGTGCTGGACGATGCCGCCATCGACCGCGTCCGCCAAGTCATCACCGAGGTGGCCTCGAACGTGGCGGCGGCGCACCGCTGCGCGGTGGACATCGACTTTGAGATCCTCTATCCGACCACCAAGACCAACCCGCGTGAGAACGCCTTCGCCGCGGGCGTATGGTCGCGCCAGTTCGGCTCGGACCGGGTGGTACCGATGCGCTCGCCGATGATGGCCAGCGAGGACTTCGGCTTCGTCCTCCAGCAGGTGCCGGGCACCTTCGTGTGGCTGGGTACCGCCAACCCGGAGACCCCGCAGTCCAAGCGCGAGTGGAACCACTCGCCGCTGGCGCGCTTCGACGACTCTATTCTGGGCGATCAGGCCGCCGCACTTGCCGGGGTGGCCTTTGAGCGGCTGGTGGCCGAGGAGCTGCTCCCGTCGCCGACCATTCACGCGGCCCGGCAGGCAGCCCAGCAGGGCTAGCCGCCACCAGCTGCGGGCGGCGGCGCACGAGGTAGAGAATCCAGGCAGTCGCGCCCACGGAGAAGACGACCTCGGCGCCGACGGAGGCCCAGCTCACCTCCACGGCGTTGGGGTCCGAAATGCCCACGGCCGCGGTGCCAAAGGCCAAGACGTTGCCCACGGCATGGACCACCGCGGCGGCCTCGATGCCGCCGGTGGACCACGTCAACACGGTCGCGGCCGCGGCGAAGACTGCGATGGCGGCCAGCCCCTTGGCATCGTAGGCATGCCCGGCGATAAACAGCCCGAAGCCGGGCAGGTAGGCCAGCCACGGCGAGCGGATCCAGCGCCCCAGCCACTGGGGGAGGAGTGCGCGGAAGATGAGTTCTTCGCTGAGCGCCTGCAGCGGAACCAGCGTCACCGTGAGGGCCAGGAGTACGGCCGCGGTGGAATCCCACCGCGGGGAATGGCCCTCGATGACCGTGATTGGGAGGTAGGCCACCGCCCAGGCGACCACGGCCGGCAGCACGGCCCGACCTGCCAGCCCCCAGCGCACGCGGCCGGCAACCGACCACAGCCCGCGGGCCCCGCGCCGGGCAGCGGGCACGTTCCGACCGCGGCGGCAGATGCTCGCCGCCACCCAGGCGGCGGCACCGAGGGCGATGATAAGCCCCAGGCTGACGGCGAAGGGGCCGGGCCGGGACATGTCATCGATAGCGTCGATAGCCTCGCCGCCCAGGCTGAGCCCGGCGACCAGGGCGAAGCCAAAGAAAAAGACCACCGCGATAGCGATGAAGACTGCGGCTTCTAGCAGCGGGCGCCACCAGCTGCCCGGCAGCACACGGTGAAAAGAACTCTGCGTTAATTCGTCCATACCTTCTACGGTGTCAGGTTTCGGGCCGCGGAGTCTCCTCCCCGGGGAGGATTTCGCGGCCGGGGACGCGGCCTATACTGAGCCCATGACTGTGGGACCGGAGACCGTGCGCCGGATAGGCATCGTTGTGCTGTGCGCCCTGTGCGACCTGGTGGTGGGCCTGGTGCTGGTGGGCATTGACCTGGAGGATTCGCCCGCCGCCGACACGCCGGAGTTCGACGCCTACGTGGCTATCATGGCGCTTTTTGGCGTGGCGGGCTGGCCGCTGCTGTTTATCGGCCTGCGCCACGAGCCGGGAGAAGATTCCGCCCACCCCGGCCCCCGATCAGCGCTGGTCTGCAGCGCGCTGGTGGCCTTGGCCGGCTTCTCCTATTTCGGCTGCGTCTCCTCCGCGGTGGCGTTTATCTCCCTGGTCGGGCGCGGTTCCACGCGGTGGTCCGTGGTCGGGGTCCTCGCGATGGTCGGGGGTGTGCTGGTGGATTGGGCGTTTAACCCGAGCGGCGCCCCGCCCCTGGACGACTGGTATTTCCTGGCCGCGCTCGCGGTGGTCATGGTGCCCATGCTGCTCGTTGGCATGGGGCGCGCGGCCAGCAAGCGGGACCAGCGCGCCCGGTTCGCGGCCGCCGCCACCGTCGAGCGCGAGCGCCTGTCCCGCGACCTGCACGACAGCCTCTCGCACCGGCTCAGCCTGATCTCCCTCTACGCCGGGGCCCTGGCCGAGCGCGAGGACTTGAGCCCCGAGCAGCAGCGCCGCTCCGCCGAAACCATCCGCACCGAGGCCGCCCACGCCGTCGACGACCTGCGGGAGGTACTGCGGTCCATCACCTCGCGGCAGGCCCCCGGCCCCGGCGTCCGCGAGATCATAAGCTCCGCTCAGGAGGCCGGCGATGCCATCACCTTTACCAGCGACGGCGCCACCTCGCGCCTGTCCACCGCGGCTGCCCAGGCCCGGGCCCGCGCGCTGCAGGAATGCCTGACCAACGCCCGCAAGCACGCGCCCGGCCAGCCGGTCACCGTGGTCGAGGCCACCGAGCCCAAAGCCGGCACCTACACCTGCCGCGTCAGCAACCCGCTCCTGGCAGGCTCGAAGGGGGCAGGCACCGGCCGCGGGCTGGACGGCATGCGCCAGCGGCTCAAGCTGGTCGGCGGTAGACTGGACATCCATCAGGGCCGCGAGTTCTGCGTGGGCATCACCCTGCCGCTAAAGGAGGCGCAATGATAAGGGTCGTCATCGTCGACGACGAGGAGCTGGTGCGCGGCGGCGTCCAGCTGGTGGTGGAATCCGATCCGGAGATCCGGGTCGTCGGCGAGGCCAGCAACGGCCGCGACGGGGTGGCGGTCGTCGCCGACCTGCAGCCCGACGTGGTGCTCATGGACATCCGCATGCCGGTGCTCGACGGCATCGCCGCGGTGGAAAAGATCGACCCAGCCGTGCCGGTCATCATGCTCACCGCCTTCGACACCGACGAGTTCATCGCCGCCGCCCTGCGCGCCGGGGCCGTGGGATTTCTGCTCAAAAACACCCCGCCGAAGGCCCTGACCTCCGCGGTGCGCGCCGCGCACGAGGGCCATCAGATCCTCTCGCCCGGGGTGGTGGGATCGCTGCTCGAAGCCGAGCCCAAGGCCACCCCGAAGCAGGACGCCGCGCGTGCGAAGCTGGCCAACCTCTCCGAGCGCGAGCTAGAAATCGCCCGCCTAGTCGCCAAGGGGCTGAGCAACGCCGAGATCGCCGCGGCCGAGTTCGTCTCCATCACCACGGTCAAAACCCATGTCCAGCACATCCTGCGCAAGCTGCCGGCGCGCAGCCGCATCCACATCGTCATCACGGTGCTGGATGCGGGACTATAGAGAAGTGAAGGCAGAACAACATGACTGAACTGCATTCATTAGTCATCAACGGCAAGGGCTACGTTGCGGTCGTGGCGCCGTCGGTGGCGGTCTCCGTCATCGGCCCCGCAGTTCACCGGCAGGCCATGGCCCGCGTGAAGGAACTATTCCGCCTGCCGATCAAGGAGGGCGCCTCCGTTTGGGGCGGGGCTAGCCCCGAGCAGCGCGCGGCGGAGATCAACCACGCGATGACGGATCCTGAGTGCGCGGCGGTGCTGGCCGTAGCCGGCGGCAACGACTCCATCCGGCTGCTGCGCCACCTGGACCCTGAGGCGCTGGCCGGCAGCGCTGTTCCCTTCATCGGCTACAGTGACAACACCGCCATTCACAATTTCCTCTGCCGATTGGGGAAGCGCTCGTTCTACGGCGGCTCCACCCAGGTGCAGGTGGGGCCAGGGCCGGGGATGGATCCGGAACACGTGGCATCGTTGGGTGCCGCCGTGGCTGGTCGGGGAGCAATAGAACTGTCTGCGCCCGCGGCATATGAAGTCCGCGGCGTTGAGTGGCAGAATCCGCGGGCGTTGGACAGCTACGGTAACCGCGTGGAGTTTCCGCCCTATGTCTGGGAAGGGGCCCGCAGGGCAGTGCGCGGTCGCACGTGGGGAGGATGCCTCCAGACGTTGGTGCAGCTGGCCGCGATGGGGCAGCTTCCGGAGCCGTCCGAGCTTGCGGGGGCCGTTATGTTCCTCGAGCTTTCCGACGAGCCGCTCGGAGATGGCAACGTGTGCAAGCTCGTGCGTGCCCTAGGCGAGGCGGGGTATTTCGACGCGGTCGCGGCCCTCGCCCTGGCCTTGCCCCCGCACTCCGTGACCGGCCCCGGCGGGCAGGTGAGTCCCGATCCGGCGAAAGCACACGCGTTGCTGGCCGAGATGTCCGAGCAGGTCGGCGCCTATAACCCGGATCTAACCCGGGTGCTAGGGCTGCCCATCGGGCACCAGCGCCCTCAGTACGTCATCCCCTACGGCGGCGAGCTGCTCATCGATGCCCGCCGCCGGGAGGTTACGGCCTTCTACGGCGACGGCCCCGCGGGCCAATGATGAGGACGATAAGCGCGGCGACGAGGCCGATGGCCGCTATCACCACCGACGCCCACCCGGCCGCGCCCCAGTAGGTGGGGTAGTAGCGCAGGGCGTAGCCAAAGACCTGGCCGTCGTCGAACTGCTGGACCAGCGAGATGGCCAGCCACCACAGCTTCGCCGTGGCCAGCACCGCCCCTACCACCAGGGTGGTGGCGATGCCGGCGCGGCTGCCGCGGCGGAAGGCCCAGCACAAAAGGCCGACGGCCACCAGGACGATGCCTACCATCGTGGCGGCGAACCACAGCGGGGTCTGGATGGAAAACGGCGAACCGTTCAGCAAGAACTCGTGGTCGACGCGGTGCTGGTCAATGAGTGTGAATCCGTCGAGGACGACGTCTGCGGGAAGGCCCATACCTTGAAAGCCTAGCGGCGCCCGCTCCAGCCCGGGCGGGATAGCGCTGTAAGCCTGGCCACTACGGCGCTAGTCTTTCTGGGCTTTCCCGTTGGCCTGGCCGGCGTGGTCTTCTTGGTCGCCGATGTAGTCCGGGTGCGAGGCGTCGTGCTTCGGGTCGTAGCCGTCGGACCAAGTGTTGGTGGAAAAGTCGTAGTCGACGGCGTCGCCGGCCTCGTCGGTGCGCTGGTACCAGCGGGTGTAGCGGCCGGCCGCGGAGTCGAAGTCGGAGCCGGCGCCGCGCCCGTCGGAGGCTTCCTCGACGGAGAACTCAAAGTCGTCGCCGTGCTCCTCGATGCCACGGATCACCGCGTTTTCCACCGCCGTGCGCGCGTACTGGCGGCGGATGAACATCGGGTCGCTGCGCAGATCCACGATGAAGGCGACCATCATCACCAGCAGCACCACGCAGAAGGGAAGTGCGGACAGGATGGTCAGGTTCTGCAGGCCGGACAGGACCTCCTCGCCGCCGGTGAGCAGCATGACAACGGCGATGCCCATCATGCATAGGCCCCAGAAGACCACCAGGGCCTTGTTCGGGGAGGGGTTGCCCTTCGAGGCCATGGTGCCCATGATGACCGAGGCCGAGTCCGCCGAGGTGACGAAGAAGATGGCCAGCACGCCCAGCAGGATGAACGGGGTGATGGTGCCCAGCGGCAGGTTGCTGAACATGTTGAACAGGACGGCCTCGCCGGAGGCGTCGGCGTCGAAGCCCGGGATGCCGGCGTCGTGGAAGGTGATAGACGTCCCGCCGAAGATGGTAAAGGCCAGGATGAGGATGATGGTGGGTGCCAGGATGGTCACCGCCGCGTACTGGCGCAGGGTGCGACCGCGCGAGATGCGCGCGACGAACATGCCGACGAACGGTGCCCAGGCGATCCACCAGGCCCAGTAGAAGGCGGTCCAGTAGGACTGGAACTCGACCGTCTCATCGCCCCAGGACAGCGACTTAGACATCATCGGCAGCAGCTCGTCCAGGTAGGTGACCATGCCGGACGGCAGCAGGTTGAGCAGCAGCAGGGTGGGGCCGGTGATAAAGACGAAGGCCACCAGCGCCAGCGTCAGCGTGATGTTCAGGTTGGACAGGTAGCGGATGCCGCGGGAGACCCCGGAGACCGCCGAGATGACAAAGCCCACGCCGAGCACGGCGATGATGACAAGCAAGATGCGGTTGGGCAGCGGCCCGGCGCCGGAGATGATCTCCACACCCTGGCCGATCTGCACGGCGGACACACCCAGGGTCGCGGCGGTGCCGAACAGCGTGGCGATGAGCGCCATAATGTCGATGACCTTGCCCAGCGGGCCGTCGGTGTCCTTGGAGCCGAACAGCGGCTTGAAGATGGAGGAAATCAGCGGCACGCGCCCGCGGCGGTAAGACGAATAGGCGATCGCCGCGCCGACCAGCGAGTACATCGCCCACGGGGAAATGCCCCAGTGGAAGTGGGACTGCGCGACGGCCTGGTGGAGGGCCTCGACCGTGCCGCCTTCGTCCACGGTGTGCGGCGGCGGGGTCAGGTAGTAGCTCAGCGGCTCGGAGGGGCCATAAAAGAACAGCCCGACGCCGATACCCGCGCCGAACATCATCGCCACCCAGGAGAAGAAACCGAACTCCGGCTGTTCGTCGTCGGTGCCCAGCTTGATGCGGCCCAGCTTCGACAGGCCCACGTACGCCATCACCACGATGGCCAGGATCATCGTGATATTCAGCAGCCAGCCCGCGTTGGTAATAGCCCAGCCAAAGGCCGCCGATGCCGTCTGCGCCACCTGGTCGGGCATCGTCACGCCCCAGGCGATGAAGCCGACGACGAGCACCGCAGTCACGCCGAAGATGATCTTGTCCAGGCCAAAGGTGTTGCGCTGGTCTTCGACCCCGATGCCCGGGACCAGGCCCGGGTGCATGTTGTGGGGGTAGAGGCCCACCGCGGGGCCGGTGCTGCCGGTCGGCCCGGCGTTGCGCGGCTGGGGCTCGCGGGAGGCAGCGGAAGAGGTAGACGGGGTGGACGAGGAGGACGCGGATTCAGGTTCGGATTTCGACACGAAGGTCAATCATTCAGGAAATTGGCATAAGTCACAACTCAGGCACGCCGAGTCGACCGCCTAGTCTAGGCATACTAGACAAGCTCGTCTGTGGAGGAATAGGGTGGGCGCCATGTTGATTTCCGGACTTCTCGTGGGCGGCGTCTTCGGCGCCGTACTGCAGCGCGGGCGCTTCTGCGTGACCGGCATGCTGCGCGATATCTATCTGAACAAGACCTGGCGCGGGTTTACCGCGCTGATGTTCCTCATCTCCGTGCACGCCTTCGGGCTGACCCTGCTGACCAGCCTGGGCGTTATCCAGCCCGAGGTCGCCAACTTCACCCCGGTGGCCATCATCGTGGGCGGCTTCATCTTCGGCCTGGGCATCATCCTGTCCGGCGGCTGCGCCTCTGGCACGTGGTACCGCTCCGCCGAGGGCCTGGTCGGCTCCTGGATCGCGCTACTGCTCTACGGCCTGTCCGCCGCGGCGATGAAGTCCGGCCCGCTGGCCGAGGTCGACGGCTGGTTCAAGCAGTGGGAGATGCCCCTGACCACCATCCACGGTGCGCTGGGGATTACGCCCTGGCTGCTGGTGGCCGTGGTCTGGACCGTGACGTTCATGCTGTGGAGCCACTACCGCCGCAAGGACGCCGGCCGCCCGACCTTGGACCTGGGCCAGCCCTGGTGGGCCCGCCCGCTGTCGCTGAACACCGCGGCCATCCTGGTAGGCCTTATCGCCACCGTGGCCTTCCCGCTGTCGGCCGCGACCGGGCGCAACAACGGCCTGGGCATTACCACCCCGACCGCCGATGTCATGCGCTACACCACCACCGGCGACGGGCAGTACCTCAACTGGGGCACGCTGCTGGTCGTCGGCCTGTTCATCGGCGCCTTCATCGCCGCCAAGGCGACCGGCGAGTTCCGCGTGCGCGTCCCGGACGCCCAGACCGCCTACCGCGCCGTGGCCGGCGGCGTCATGATGGGCGTGGGCGCGTCCCTGGCCGGCGGCTGCACCGTCGGTAACGGCATGGTGGAGACCTCCCTGTTCAGCTTCAAGGGCTGGGTCGCCCTGCTGTTCATGGGCCTGGGCGTGGCCGTCGGCGCCAAGCTGTGGCTCAAGCCCCACCGCGTTGCCGAAACCCCGGCCTCGGCCGAAGACGCCGTGCTTAACGATGCCCCCACGGTCAACCAGCCCTTCCCAGTCGCCACCGGCGCCGTAACCCTCAAGCCGCAGGCAGCCACGTCAACCCAGAAGGCCCGCCCGCTCGGCGGGGGCCGCTACGCGCTCGACACTCTGGGCGCGGTCTGCCCCTTCCCGCTGATCGAGGCCAAGCAGGTCATGGACGAGCTGGAAAACGGCGAGGCTTTGGTCATCGACTTCGACTGCACCCAGGCCACCGACTCCATCCCCGCCTGGGCAAACGATGCCGGCCACCGCATCACCGACTTCCACCGCGCCAGCGATGCCGGCTGGCAGGTTACCGTCGTGAAAGGAGGCTAATCACACGGGTGTGAGTTAGGATGAAGGGGCATCGCAGGCGTTTGTGATGCCCCTTTAACTTTGTCTCAGCGAGGTATCCCACCATGCAGTTCCCAGATTCCGTCGTGGCCGAACTGGAAGAGCTTTTCGCCCCGGTGGCCCAGGAGCATCTCCTGGACGCCTCACTGTTGTTGCAGCCGCGCTAGCTAGCGGGCCTGCGGACTGGCCATACGCACCTTGTCCGCCAACTGCTGGATATCCGCCGCGCTGGGTTGGGTATCCGGCGCCAAGTTACAAAAGTCTAGCAGCTGGTAGCCAGCGTGCTGGATGGCCTCGTGCTGGGCGCTGAACTCGCCCACGCGATCGGGCTGGTTGGCCTCCACCGACTGGATGGAGCGGCGCTCGGACAGCAGCTCGTACTGCAGGTCGCGGCGCTGGCTCAGCGATTGCTGCGGCGTCTCCGTCAGCAGGGCGCCCAGCAGCGCGCCCATCGACTCGTAGCAGCGGATCTGCAGGCGGTGGTGGTTCAGCGCCGCCGATGCCGGCCGGTACAGCCACAGCACCAGCAACGCGAAGAGGATGGACAGGGAAATCTCCGCCATGCGCGCGCCGACGACGGGGGCGAGCTCCGGCGCCTGCGAATTGCCCATCAGCAGCGCCAGCGGGGTGGAGAAGATGACGCAGAAGGCGTAGTTTTTCACCACGAAAATCTCCGCGAAGAACTGGCAGGCCGCCAGTGCGATCAGCAGCGACCAGCCCCACACGCCGAAGTAGTGGAAGGTGGCGAACAGGCACACGCCCAGCACCGAGCCGGCCGCGCGGTGGATGGCGCGCACCGTGCCCGGCACCCGGTCCGGGCCCCACTGCAGAATCAGCAGGACCGAAATGGCACCCCAGTCCGGACGCCCCAGGCCGAGGGCCACGCCCAGCAGCGCGGTGACCAGGCCGGCGAAGAAGACGCGCTCGGTGGTGATGAAGGCGTGCCCGTTGCGCACCGCGGAGCGGTAGAGGCGGTAGGTCACCGTCGGGCGGCTATGCGGGATGACGGTGCGGCTGGGGTCGATGTCGTTGGGGGTGTCGGTGAGCAGAGCCTCGGCGGCGCCGAATTCGTCGCGCAGGTTATGCCTGACGATGCTGCGCTGCGCCGCCAGCGTGCGCCGCACCAGCTCGGACTGGGACTGGTTGATAATGCGCCCACCGCTAACGATGCCCGCATCCGCCAGCGACTGCCACGCATTCGACAGCGCCGTCTGCGCCTGGTGGTGGCGGGCCAGGTGGTCCTTATCGGCGTTGGCGTAGTCTTCGGCCGCGCGCTCCAGGATGGCGACGACGCGCCGCTCCGGGCCGTGCTTGTCCAGCAGCGCCGGGGCCATGCCGAGCAGCCAGGCCGTCGCCGCGCCGACGCAGGCCCACAGGATGACCTCGCCGACGTGAGTGCCGCTGCGGGCGAGCATCGTGGACCCGCCTGAGACCATCACGATGAAAAAGCCGCCCGGCGGGGGCAGGCGCAGGGCGTTTTGGACAAAGGCTGCCGTGGTGGCCAGCACCACGGTAAACAGCGCCGAGAGGATGAGCCACCAGTGCCCGTGGCCGGGCGCGAAGACCAGCGTGCCCACCAGGGTGCCGGTCGCCGATCCGAGGACCAGCAGCGTGCCGGCCACCGCGATGATCCGGGCGCGCGTGCGGTAAGGGTGGCCCTCGCCGTAGATGACGGAGAACGCGCCGGTGGCGATGAGCAGGATGGCGTTGGGATAGCCCAGCAGCAGGGCCACGCAGCCCGGCAGGAGGATGGCCAGCGCGGCGCGCAGCGCGCCGGGCCACCGCGGGGCGGAGGAGTGGAAGGTGGTCAGCAGCTGGAGGGTACTTGGTCTTTGGGGAGTAGGGTTGTCCGTCACGGTGCTGCTACACGTTCCTTTCTCGTATCAAATTTGTTCGGCCTATACAGCGTACTCTTCCTGTGGGTTTTCGCGAACTTTTGTACTCCTAGTTATCTGTTGTCCACAGGCGGTGGTTCCCGAGCGTTAACTATTTCACTCGGTCGGTGGAGTTATCCACAGGCGCGAATTTGTGCCCTTGTGGGGGTTGACGCGTGCTTCTAGCGTGTGGGGCATGACAGCAACGACAGCCATGGACACTTTGAAAGCAGCGCACTCCATCTTCGCGGACGGGATCTCCTACGTGGGCCTGTGCCGCGAGCTGAGCCTGCCTGCCCTGAAGGCTGTCATGTCCGACGTTGCCGCGGCCGCCCACTACCGCGCCTGCCAGACCTTCTTCGGACACACCACCTACACGAGGAAGCAAGCCGCCGCGAGGAAAGGCGCCGCGGAATCCGGACACCACCTCGACACACTGCTGGTGTTGGACAACGCCTTCCGGCGGGTGCGCAACCAGGGCGAGGCCTGGGCGATGCTCATCGAACTGTGCAACACTCCTGGCACCACCAAGCAGCTGCGCCGACTGGCCAACCAAAAGGTCTTGGAGCTCAACCGCCCGGCACCGCCGGCCGAAGGCGTGCGGGTCACCCGCCGCAAGGATGGGCCCAGCATTTTTTTGTTACCGGTGATCCGGAGTTGGTAGAAAACCTCTGGGCGTCAATTAAGACCATCCCGGATGTCGAGGCGTTGTTTAGCGGCGGGCTGAACAAGCAACAGAAGGCCACGCACGTGGTCACCCCCTGCCCGACTGGGTACGCATCCTTGCCGGTGACGGGGACGAAATCACCCTGCAGCTAACCAACGGCACCACCATGACGGGTGCCGAGTATGTCCGCCAATGCTTGTTGGATGCGGGTCTGGCCACCCTGGTGGACCCTAGGCGGGGTCCGGTCAACCAATACCGCTACCAACGCCACGCCTCACCCAAACAAAAAGACATGGCGAAGGCGGAGACCACCACCTGCGCGTGGCCGAACTGCCGCAAGCCGGCCGATGAGTGCCAGGTCCACCACATCCACCCGTGGGTCGATGGTGGTGAAACCAACCAAGAGAACCTCACCTTGTTGTGCGAGTTCCACAACTCTTGGAATGATGACGACCCGGCCTACCCCAGGCACGGCCGGGTCAACCGAAGACACGGCCACATCACCTGGGATCCTCCCTGGGGCGGCGGGCCCTGACGGCTGACGGCGGACGGCTGACACGGGGGTCAGCCGCAAACCCAAGGAACACACCCAGCCAAAACATGCGAAAGGCGCCACGGACCACGTCCGTAGCGCCTACTCGGCGTGCCTAAATGCCTAAATCCCTAAACCGAGGAATCCTCCACCGCGGCCAGCAACTCGCGCGTGTAGTCGTGCTGCGGGTTCTCCCATACCTCGGCCGTCGGCCCGGCCTCCACGACGCGGCCTTCGTGCATGACCACCACGGTGGGGCAGAGGTAGCGAATCACGGACAAGTCGTGGGAGATGAAGACGACGGTGAGATCGTAGGCATCGATGAGCGAGTCGAACAGGTCCAGCACCTGCCGGCGTACGGACACGTCCAGCGCGGAGACGGCCTCGTCGGCGAGCACGATGTCGGGCCGGCCCACCACGGCGCGCGCGATCGAGATGCGCTGGCGCTGCCCGCCGGAAAACTCGTGGGGGAAGCGGGAGGCATCGCTGGCTTTGAGCCCGACCTGCTCGAGCACGCGGGCGACCTCCTGAGGCCCGGCGCCGCCCTCGGCGATGGAGCGGCCCACCGTCAGCCGCGGGTTGAGCGAGCCCTGCGGATCCTGGAAGACCATCTGCACGCGCCCGTCAACGCGCACCGAACCGCTGTCGGGGCGCTCCAGCCCCGCGATGAGCTTGAGCACCGTCGTCTTGCCGGACCCGGAGCCGCCGACCACCCCGACGCGCCCGCCCCGCGGCACCGCCAGGTCGACGTCTTCGACCGCCGCCGCGCCGCCGAAGGTCTTGGTGACTGACTCCAGCGCGATGACGGGGTCTTGGCGCGAGGGGGCGGCATCGCCGGCCGGCAGCCGCGAGGCGCGCACGAGCTGCTGGGTATACGGGTGCTGCGGGCGGTCCAGCACGTGCTCGCCGGCCTCGACGATGGCCCCGTCGCGCAGCACCGCAATCTCGCCGCACATCCGCTGAGCCACCCGCAGGTCGTGGGTGATAAACAGCACGGCGGTGCCGTTCTCGGCGGCCAGGGCGTCGATAAGATCGAGGACCTCGGCCTGCGTAGTCGCATCCAGGGCGGTGGTCGGCTCGTCGCAGATGAGCAGGTCGGGGGTGCGCGCCATCGCCATGGCAATGAGCACGCGCTGGCGCTGCCCGCCGGAGAGCTCGAAGGGGTAGCGCCGCGCCACCGATGCCGGCAACAGCACCTTCTCCAGCATCTCCGGCCGTCCCCCGGCCAGGCGCAGCTGCCGGCCGATGGTCATCGACGGGTCCAGCGCGCTCATGGGCTCCTGGAAGACCATCGCCATCCGGTTGCCCCGCAACCGCCGATGCCGCTTATCCGCCAACCCCACCAACTCCTGGCCGTCGAAGCGGATGCTGCCGCTAACCGGCAGGTCGTGCAGCCCCATCACCGACAGGGCGGTCAGGGACTTGCCGGAACCGGACTCACCGATAAGGCCCAGGCGCTGGCCGCGGTCCAGGTGCAGGGTGACGTCGTCGACGAGCCTGTCGCCCACGCGCAGGCCCTCGATGGCAAGCAAAGTCATGCGTCCTCCTTCGGATCCCAGGCGTCGCGCAGCCCGTCGCCCAGCAGGTTAAAGCCCAACACGGTCACGGCGATGGCCAGCCCCGGCGCCCACACCAGCCACGGGGCGGCGCCCATGAGCGTCTGGGAGTCCTGCAGCATCCGCCCCCAGGACGCGGCCGGGGGAGCAGTGCCCAGCCCCA
Organism: Corynebacterium sp. LK2590; assembly: GCF_040946105.1. Classification (NCBI taxonomy): domain Bacteria; kingdom Bacillati; phylum Actinomycetota; class Actinomycetes; order Mycobacteriales; family Corynebacteriaceae; genus Corynebacterium; species Corynebacterium sp. LK2590. The sequence goes on along the minus strand of NZ_JAYWMH010000005.1, from coordinate 73,525 downwards.
GGTAGGACAGGGCGGCCTCGGCGAGCACGGCTAAGGCGAAGTAGACGGAGGCCTGGACGATGATCAGCCCGCGGATATTCGGCAGCACGTGGCGCCAGGCGATCCGCGGCGCGGACACGCCGGAGACCCGGGCGGAGGCGATGTAATCCTGGTGGATGACCTGCAGCGTGCCGGAGCGGGCCACGCGCGCAAACGCCGGGATGCCCGCGATGCCGATGGCCACCATCGCCGTGACCGTCGACGGGCCCCACACGGCGCCGGCAACAATCGCCAGCAGCAGCGCCGGGAAGGCTAGTACCAGGTCGGAGGCGCGCATGATGAGCCAGTCGCCGTAGCCCATGCCGGCCATGATCCCCAGCGGCACGCCCACTACCGCCGCGATGCCGACCGCGAGCACTCCGACCAGCAGCGTGACCTGGGATCCGACCATGATGCGCGCGGCCACGTCGCGGCCAAACCGGTCGGTGCCCAGCAGGTGGTCGGCCCCGGGGCCGACCAAGCGGGCGGCCGTGTCGGCCAGGTCCGGCGGATAGGGCGTCCACACCAGGGACACCAGCGCCAAGACGACGGGGATGGCCACCAGGACGGCGCCTAAGTACTTCTGCATTACGCGGCCTCCTTAACGCCCGCGCGGGTCCGCGCCAGGCGCGGATCAATCAGGCGGTAGGCCACGTCGACAAGCAGGTTCACCGTCAGGGTGAAGGCGACCAGGAGCATGACCAGCGTCTGGACGGTGGTGAGATCGCGGTTGGCGACGGCATCGAGCAGCATACTGCCCAGGCCGGGGACCACGAAGACGGATTCGATGACGACGGCGCCGATAACCAGCGTGGTCAGCTGCACCCCGGCGACAGTCAGCACCGGCAGGGCCGCGTTGCGCAGCCCGTGGCGGATAAGCGCGCGCGTCGGCGAGGTCCCCAACGCCCGGGCGGTGCGGATATAGTCCTGCCCCATGACCTCGCGGACGGCGGCGCGCACATACCGGGTCAGCATGGCCGCCTGCACCAGCGCCAGGGAGACCACCGGCAGGATAAGGTGCGCCACGAACTGGCCGAAGCCCTGGTTGGGAGGCACCCACCCGCTGGCCGGCAGCCAGCGCCCGAAGGCGCTGATGAGCAGCAGGCCGACCAGGAAGTTCGGCAGCGCGATGCCCAGCTGGCTCAGCACGGATAGCCCCGGGTACCGCGCGCTGGCAATCCCCAGCGGCACCGCGATGATAAGCGCCAACAGCAGCGCCAGCCCCACCAGGATGAGCGAGACCTGCGCGCGGTCGAGCACCTGGGCAGTAATCGAGGTCTGCGAGGCCAGCGAGACGCCAAAATCGCCGCGCAGCAGCCCGCCCATCCACTCGGCGTACTGGGCCAGCAGCGGCTGATCCAGGCCGAGGGTGGCGCTGAGCTCGGCGACGGCCTCGTCGGTCGCGTTGATACCCAGCGCCACGCGGGCCGGGTTGCCGGGCACCGCCCGCATCATGGCGAAGATGACCACGCTGGCCACCGCCAGCACGAAGACGTAGCGGCCCACCAGCTTCACGATGCCCCCTGCCCTCACCGCGCGCTCACCTCCGTCAGGTCGACCGAGTCGGTAACCATGTCGGGGCGCAGCCCGGTCACGCCGGGCCGGGTGAGCACGATATTGGGCATGTTCATCAGTGTTACGGCGCCGGCCTCGGCCATGATCTGGTCGACGGCCTGGGAGGTCCGGGCGCGGAATTGCTCGGGAGAGTCGGCGGTATCGGCGGCGGCGAAGAGCTCGCGCACGCGCGGCGAATCGTAGCCCAGGTAATAGTCCGGGCTGCCGAACAAGGTGGTCAGATCGCGCGGCTCGACGTGGGAGACCAGCGAGACTTGGTAGTCGCGGGCGCCCATGACCTGGCCCAACCACACCGCGGGGAATTCCGCGGACTCGAGCCGCACGTCGAAGCCGACCTCCGTCAGCTGCGAGTAGATGAGCTCGGCGGCGGTCTGCGCGTACGGCAGGGTGGGCACGGTGATGGTGATGGGGGCGCCGGCGGCTCCGGCATCGTCAAGCAGCCGGCGCGCCCGCTCTGGGTCGAAGGGGTAGTAGTCCTCGCCGCTGAACCAGGGATCGGTGGGCGCGACGGGGGCGGCGCCGGTGTCGGTGGCCAGCCCGCCGAAGAGGATGTCGCTGGCGGCCTGGCGGTCGATGGCATAGGCCACGGCCTGGCGCACCCGCGGGTCGTCGAAGGGAGCGGCCTGGTTGTTCAGCGACAGCAGCACCTCGCCGTTGGTGGTGCCGACGTGCTTTTCGATGCCGTCCGGCAGGTCGTCGAGCAGCTCCGGCGACTGGACGGCCCAGACCACGTCGGCCCCGCCGGAGCGCAGCGCGTTGAGGGCGGTCAGCGAATCCGGGAAGTAACTAATCGTGACCGGCTGGGCGGCCGGGGTGCCCCAGTAGTCCTCGCGGGGGCTTAAGGCCACGAACTCGTTGGGGCTGAACTTGCTGACCGCGTAGGGGCCCGTGCCGACGGGGTGGCTGGCGAGCTCGTCGACGCCGTCGGGAGTCATCATCGCGCCGACGGTGGTGCCCAGCTGCCACAGCCAATTGTTGGAGCGGTGCTCCAGGTCGACGGTGAGCTCGTAGTCGCCGGTCGCGCGGGCGCTGGTCACCACGGCCATCTGCGAGGACAGCGCGTTCGACCAGTTGTTTTTGACGTAATTCAGGCTGAAGGCCGCGCTCTCGGCGTTGAAGGGCGAGCCGTTGGAAAAGCGCACGCCCTGGCGCAGCTGGAAGACGTAGTGGGTGCCGTCGGCGGAGACCTCCCAGTCGGTGGCGAGCTGGGGCACGACTTCGCCGGTCTCGGAATCGATGGCCACCAGGGTCTCGTAGACGTTGTTCATCAGGGCGGCCGGGATGGCCGCGCCGCCGACGGTGGTGAAATCCAACGAGGTGGCGGGGGAGGTGGTGGCGACGGTGAGGGGATCGGCGGCCTGGCCGGCGGGGGCCGGGTCGACGACGGTGGTGTGCCCGGCCGCGCAACCGGACAGCAGGGTGGCGGCGAGTGCCAGCGACGCGCTGCGTCTGCCTCGGAAAGTCATAACGAAAGGTTAGTGCACCGCGTCACTTTTTGGCGAAATTGCCACGCCTTCGCTGCCGCTAGACCCCCGGGAATACCTCCAGTGGGGAGGCGCCGCCGCGCACCGAGGACAGGCTCACCGACAGGGCGTCGGCGCGGTAGCGGTAGACCGCCAGCTCGACGGGGCGGCCCTGGTGGTTGGCGATGAGCAGCTCCACCGTCCAGATGGGGGAGCCGGGCTCGATGTCGAGGGCTTCAGCATCGTCGGCCGAGGCTGCGCCGATGTGGATGCGCCGGTTGACATTGTCGAAATCGACGCCGGCGGCCCGCAGGTGGGCGTGCAGCGAGCCGGAGTCGGCGTCGAAGTTGAGGACTTCCTGCCCGATGTCGATCGGGAAGTAGAGGCGCTCGATGACCAGCGGGCGGCCGTTGGTGCTGCGCAGGCGGTGGACGTAGACTACCTGCTCGTCGGCGCCGATGCCCAAGCGCTGCGCGACGTCCTCCGGGGCGGGGCGGCGGGCCAGCCAGAAGGTCTTCTGCTGCGGGGTGTAGCCGTGTTGGCTGAGCCAGGAGCTTACGGAGATGATGGAGTCGAAGGTTTCGGCGTTGAAGTTGCCGAGCACGACGGAGCGCCGGCCGCGGCCGGAGGAGATGGCGCCCTCGGTGCGCAGGACGGCCATCGCCTGGCGGACGGGGCCGCGCGACGAGTTGAACTGCGCACATAGTTCGGCCTCGCTGGGCAGTTGATCTCCTGGTTGAAGTTCGCCGCTGCGGATCTGCTCCTTCAGATAGTCGCAGATCTTGAGGTGCTGCTGCGGTTTTCGGGTCTGCCTCATTAGTTGTTCGGTACTCCCTTCAATCCAGGCAGGCTGGAAAACGCCGACGCTTCCGCCACCTGGGGTGGCAGGCGTCGGCCGGCCCACGAGCTGGGGAGAACGTGGGTTTTAATAACGGTTTGTCTTAGTTATGTCAAGTGTAACGAATGACGGTTTTATAAAAAACGACATACAAGTAATTATTGGGATGTAGACAGGCTTTGTCTAGGTCAAGGCGATGGGATGGTGTCCATCTGGACGGGCTTGCCGGCGCGCTGTTCGCCCCCTAGCTAGCGCGATTGCAGGGTTGCTGGGGTGCGTATCTAGGGCGCGAGAGCGTGCGTGAAACTAAGAAAACCTAGAAGGATAGATAAGTCACATAGTCGGCGTGGAGACACCAGGGGTGGGAAGTGTATACAAATCCGCTTCCATGCTGTTTGAGTGTGGCACAACTGTGGCACCTTGATCTGTGTACATATCTACATCTGTAGATTTTTTGCTTCCGTCGGTGGGTCAATCGGGCGGGGGTTGATTATTAATTCTCAGTTTCGTCGATTCGGGCGGTGGCGTCCGCTACTCTGGTAACGAAATATTTCGTCCAAGGAAAGGATCATTCCCCATGTCTTCCGATCGGTCCAAGAGGTTTCTTGGGCTCAAGACCGACCCCTTTGTCTTCTTAGTGGCCGCCGGTTTTATCGTCGTCTTCGTGGCCGGCACCCTGTTGTTCGGGGCCCGGGCCCGCGATCTCTACGCGGTCGCCTCCAATTCCTTGCTTACCAACTTGGGCTGGCTGTACATCGGCGGCTTCTCAATTATTTTCGTCTTTTTGATTGGAATCTTCGTCTCTCGTTATGGCAATCTGCGCCTCGGCGACGACGATGACGAACCCGAGTACTCCCTGCCGGTCTGGTTCTCCATGCTCTTCGCCGCCGGCCTGGGCGCGACCCTGCTCTTCTGGGGTGCGGCCGAGCCGCTCCACCACTCCTTTAACCCGCCGCGCGGGGGACTGGAGCCGATGAGCCAGGAGGCCATCGATCGGGGCTTCCACTTCACCTACTACCACTTCGCGGTGCACATGTGGGTCCCGTTCGCCCTGCCGGGCCTGGCGATGGGTTACTTCGTCTACAAGCGCAAGATGCCCGCCCGCATGTCCTCGGTCTTCTCGCCGCTGCTCGGCAAGCGCGTCTACCGCTGGCCCGGCAAGCTTATCGATGCCCTGTCCATCATCGGCACCGTCTTCGGCCTCGCCGTCTCGGTGGGCCTGGGCGTGCTGCAGATTAATGCCGGCCTGAACATCATGTTCGACGTTCCGCTGGTCGGCTGGGTAGAGGTGCTCATCATCGTGGTGGTTACGGCTATCGCCTCCATCTCCGTGGCGTCTGGCCTAGACCGCGGCGTGAAGATCCTGTCGAACGTCAACATCGTCGCCGCCTTCGTGCTGATGTTATTCGTCCTCGTAATGGGCCCAACGCTGACTCTGCTCAAGCATACGGTGGAGGCCTTCGGCGGCTACGCCAGCTCCCTGCCGGAGCTGATGTTCTGGACGGACTCCTTCGAGGAGAACCCGGGTTGGCAGGGCACGTGGACGGCCTTCTACTGGGCCTGGACCATCTGCTGGGCCCCGTTTGTGGGTATGTTCATTGCACGCATCTCGCGCGGGCGCACGGTGCGCCAGTTCATCGGCGGCGTGCTAGCGCTACCGACCATCGTGGTCGTGGTCTGGTTTTCCATCTTCGGCCGCGCGGCCATCGAGACGGAGCTGGGCAATCCCGGCATTTTGACCAAGCCGGTGGTCGAGGACGGGGATACCCCGGTCGCGCTGTTTGCCCTGTTGGAGCAGTACCCGCTGTATATGCTCTCCGGCACGCTTGCGCTGGCGGTCATCATCGTCTTCTTTATTACTTCGATGGACTCGGCGGCCCTGGTCATGGACACCTTCGCTAGCGGCGAGGAGAACAAGACCCCGACGTATTACCGAGTTTCGTGGGCCTGCGCGGTCGGCCTGGTGACCGCGGCGCTGCTGTTTATCAACGACACGGGCATCGAGGCCATCCAGGAAGTCGTTATCGTGGTTGCGCTGCCGTTCTTCCTGATGGAATTCGTCATGATGTACTCCCTGGTCAAGGGCATGAACGACGACTCGGCGGCCCAACGTCGTACCCGCACCCGCCACTGGAGCAAGACGGACACTCCGGAAAAGTACGAGGCCGCCGATGCCCGCCCCGCCCCTGGCTACGACAGCGAGGGCAACGAACTGGATCGCCCCGAGCTCGAATACGACGAGGAGGGCAATATGCGCATCCCGGGCAATATCATCGTCGAAGGCGACTTGGGGGTCGGCGGCGACTTCGACGACGATTGGGACGGCGATAGCCCCGCCGGCTCGGGGGACCGGCCCCGGGCTTAAAACCAGGCCTGGGCCAGGATGTCCAGGGACTTGAGCGTCTCGGCGCGGCTGCTGGTCTGAATGGAGACCATCAGCTCGTCGGCGCTGGCGTGATCCTGGAACCACTCGAGGTACTCGCGGACCTCGTCGCCGGTGCCGACGGCGGAGTAGCGCAGCATCTCCAGGATCTGCTGGCCCTGGTAGGAGCCGATGATCTGGTTGACCTGTTCATCGGTCAGGAACTTGCCGCGGCCGGCGAAGGACTTGACGCGGTTGAAGCCGACTCGCTCGAAGATTTCGGCGGCCTCTTCGGAGGTATCGCCGGCGGTGACGTTGACCGCGGCGATGACATAGGGCTCGGCTAAGACGTCGGAGGGCTGGAAATTGTCCCGGTAGTACTTGGTCGCGGCCTCCAGGTGCTGCGGCGCGAAGTGCGAGGCGAAAGAGTAGGGCAGGCCGTACTTGGCGGCCAGCGATGCCCCGAACATCGACGAGCCCAGGATGTAGACCGGCACGTGCGTGTAGGCGCCGGGCACGGCCTGGACGCCCGGGATGATGGACTTGCCGGCCAGGTACTTGGTCAGTTCGCGGACGTCCTCGGGGAAGCGCTCGGCGGCGTTGCCGTCGCGGCGCAGGGCGCGGCCCAAGGTGTGCATGTCGGTGCCGGGGGCACGGCCGACGCCCAAGTCGATGCGGTCCGGGTAGAGCTCGGCCAGCGTGCCGAACTGCTCGGCGATGACGTAGGGGGCGTGGTTAGGCAACATCACCCCGCCCGAACCCAGCCGGATGCTGTTGGTGTGGGCACCAATATGGGAAATCAGCACCGCCGGGGCGGACGAGGTGATGGTGGACATGTTGTGGTGCTCGGTGTACCAGAGGCGCTTGTACCCCAGCTCCTCGGCCCGCTGGGCGAGGGTGACCGAGTGGGCCATGGACTGGGCGGCGGTCTCCCCCTCGTAGATGGTGCAGAAGTCCAGAACGGAAAGCGGTGCGTGGGTAGTCAATGGTGCTCCTTCGGAAGACGACATCTTGCTACCCACGGTACCTGCGGCGGATTTTATTCGGCGGCGGGGCGCACGAGGGCATCGATAACCGCGCCGATGACGAACGCAATCACGGTGGGAACGACCCAGCCCAGCGACAGCGCCTGGCCCGGCGAGAGGTTGAGCATCGGCTCCAGGGCGCTGGCCCAGCCGAGGTCGGCGAGGACCGTCAGGGCGGACCACAGGACGGAGACCCACAGGCTCAAGCGGTAGCCCCAGTAGAAGGTCACGGCCTTTTTCACCAGCGGCTGCAGCAGCGTGATGAAGATCAGCGTGATGGCCGGCGGGTACAGGAAGGTAATAAACGGCACGGCCACCGACAGCACGGTGTCCAGGCCCTGGAAAGCCAGCAGGATGGACAGGGCGGTAAAGACCACGGCCCAGAAGTGGTAGGTGGTCTTGGGCACCAGCATCTCGAAGAAGGCGGAGCAGGCGGTGATAAGGCCTACGGCGGTGGTCATGCACGCCAGCAGTACGATGGTGGAGAAGACCGCCTGGCCGACCGTGCCCATGGTCATATTGGCGGAATCGGCCAAAAGGACCGCGCCGGACTCGTAGTCCTGGCCGTTGGGCAGGGTCTGCGCCAGCCAGGCCAGGCCCAGGTAGATGGCCGCCAGCAGGCCGCCGGCGACAAGGGTGGCGGTGATGGTGCCGCCCATCAGGGACTTGGTGGACTTGAAGCCCTTGCTGCGCAGGGAGCCCACGATGACGATGGAAAACGCCAGGCCCGCGATGGCGTCCATGGTGTTGTAGCCCTCGAACAGGCCGGTGACCATGGGGGAGCTGGAGTAGTCCTCGGTAGGCACGCCCGGGTTCCGCGGGTTGGCGGTGGTGGCCAGGATGATGAGCAGCGCCAGCAGGGCCACCAGGGCCGGGGTCAGGAACTTGCCCAGGGTGTCCATGATGGAGTTCGGCTTCCAGGACAGCGCCAGCGCGATCAGGAAGAACACAGCGTTGAAGATGCCGTTGGCGGAGGTGCCTTCCCAGCCCAGCAGCGGGGTGATGGCGGTTTCCATGGAGACCGCGCCGGTACGCGGCAGCGCGTAGAAGGCGCCGATGGCCAGGTAGGCCATGGCGGAGAAGACGACGCCGAACCAGGCGCCGCCGTGGGCTCCCAGGTCACGGACGCTGCGGCCAGACAGCGAGACTGCCACGACCGCCAGTACCGGCAGCAGCACGCCGGCGGCGAGGAAGCCTAGGACGGCGGGCCAGAAGTTAGTGCCGGAGGACACGCCCACCATGGGCGGGAAAATGAGGTTGCCGGCGCCGAAGAACATCGAAAACAACATGAGCGCCGCCACGACGATGGTCACAGCGGGCCGCTTCGGTGCGGACGTAACGGGTTGAGCCATTGCTTAAGCCCTTCATTGACAGGGGTCGTATAGTATCGCTCCCGCCACCGAGCCCCACGGGGGTGGTGTGGGGCCGTGCGGCGGGTTATGGCCGGCGGGTCGCGCCGTTCGCATAATGAGACAATACCGCCCACTGTATGAGAAAGTAAAGACGGGGTGCTAGTTTTCGAAGGCGCAGCCCAACCGCTCGAGCGCCTCCTGCAGAATCTCCCGGGAAGTCGCGAAATTCAACCGCGCGTGGTGCTCGCCGCCGGTGCCGAAGGTGGAGCCCTCGTTGAGCGCGACGCGGGCATTGTCCAGCACCCAGCGGGCCGGGTGCGGATCGGAGCCAATCTTAGTGTCGGAAAAGTCCAGCCACAAAAGGTACGTCGCCTGGGGGCAGGCGGTCTTAACGCCGGGCACGCGCTGGAGAAGCTCGGCTAGCAGCCAGTCCCGGGTCTGCTTCAGATAGGCCAGCTCTTCGTCGAGGTGTTCGCCGCCGTCGCGGTAGGCCGCCTCGGCGGCGATGACGCCCAGGGTGCCGGTGCCGTCCTTGGCCACCCCGGTCAGCTTTTTCCAAGTAGCGATGTCGGCGGGGTTGGAAAAAATCATCTGCGCGCACTTGAGCCCGGCCACGTTGAAGGCCTTCGACGTCGAGGTCGCCGTGATGGTCACGTCCGGGCCCAACGATGCCACCGGCGTGTGCTGGCCGTCAAAGACCAGCGGGGCGTGGATCTCGTCGGCCAGGATGCGGGCATCGTAGGTACGCGCGAGATCGACCAGGCCGCGCAGGAAGTCCTCGTCCAGCACGCGGCCCAGCGGGTTGTAGGGGTTGGCCAGCAGGACGGAGCCGGCGCCAGCGGCGAAGGCGCGCTCGATTTCGCCCAAGTCCAGCTCCGCCGAGACCTCGACCTTGTCCCGGCTGGCGGTGGCAGGTACCTCCAAAAGCGGCGGGTAGGACGGCACCGGCACGACGACCGGGGAGTCCGGGCGGGTGAAATACTGCACGCCCAGCAGCATGCCGCGCACGACGTCGCCGATCCAGAAAATCCCCTTCTCGTCCGGGCGCCAGCCGAAGCGCTCGGCGTAAAAATCCGCGAGCGCTCCCGGCAGATCGCTCAAGCGCGGGGCCGGGGTATAACCGAAGGTCTCGCGGTCCACCATGTCCTGGATGGCGTCCTTGACCGCGGGAGCGGTGGGGAAGTCGGATTCGGCAATCCACAGGGGGATGACGTCGGAGTCGTAGACGGTCCACTTGCGGGTGCCGCGGGCGGCTAGTTGCTCAAGACTCGGAAATTCCATGGCCCCCAGCCTAGTAGCGCTTAGTCCTCGGCTTCCTCTTCCGGCTCGCGCTCCGGGCTGCCGTCGACGAAGCCGAAACGCTTCAACCTCCGCCTATCCGCCGCAGACGCCGACTGAGTCAGCTGCAGCAGCTGTGCATAAATTCCGCCCGTCTGGGCCAGCTCGGCCGGCGAGCCGATCTCCTGGACTCGGCCGCGGTCCAGCGTGACGATCGTGTCCACGCCCGCGATGGTGGACAGGCGGTGGGCGATGATCAAGGTGGTGCGGTCCTTCATCAGCTCGTCCAGGCCGGCCTGGACGGCGCGCTCGGCCTTGGTATCCAGCGCCGAGGTCGCCTCGTCGAGGACCAGGATGGGTGCGTCCTTGAGCATCGCGCGCGCCACCGCCACGCGCTGCTTCTGCCCGCCGGACAGGCGCAGGCCGCGCTCGCCGACGACGGTGTCGTAGCCGTCGGGGAAGGCGGTGATGAAATCGTGGGCGTTGGCGCGCTGGGCGACGGCGATGATTTCGGCATCGCTAGCGCCCGGCTTGCCGTAGGCGATGTTCTCGCGCACCGTGCCGGAAAACAGGAAGGGCTCCTGGAAGACCACGCCGACGGAGGCGCGCAGCTGCTCCGCGGTCAGGTCGTGGACCGGATGGCCGAGCACCTCGAGGTTGCCCTCCGTCGGCCGGTACAGGCCCAGCAGCAGGTTGACCAGGGTCGACTTGCCACCGCCGGACTCGCCGACCAGGGCGACCTGCTGGCCCTCGTGCGCGGTGAAGCTGACGTCGTCGACCACCGGCTTGCCCTCCTCGTAGGAGAAGGAGACGTTGTGGAAAGCAAAGCCCGCTTGTCCCGGGGTCTGCGCCAGCGGTGCGACGTCTTGGGAGCCGGGCTCGGTGGCATCGGCGGCGCGGGCGGCGCGGATAAGCGCCGGGTTGGCCGTCGGCTCGACGTCCTCGCCCATGACGCGGAAGTAGTCGCGGGAGCCGGCGATGGCTCGCTGCGCGGAGTCGACGATCCAGCTCATCATGAACACCGGCTGCTTGGCCATGGTGACCATCTGGATGAGCATGACCATGTCACCCAGGCTGAAGTGGCCGCCCAGGGTGCGCCAGAAGATGACGGCGTAGATGCCGAAGAAGATGGCGGCCATCGCCAGCCCGCGCAGGCCGTCCATGGTGTGCCACCAGCGCGACTGCGGGCGGGTGGTCTCCACGTACCCGCGGTAGTGGCGGGCAAAGCTGGTCAGCTCGCGCAGCTCCGCCACGAAGGACTTGGTGACCTTGACCTGGCCGATGACCTCGGCGAAGCGGCCGTTGGCGACGTCGATGTGCTCGTTTTTGACCGCCTCGAAGCGCTGCCAGCGCTTGGAGGTCAGCGCCGTGAGCCACATATAGATAGGGAAGAGCAGCGCCAGCATGATGGCCAGTGGCCAGTAGTAGAAGGCGGTGATAATCAGGATCGCCACGACCTGCAGCAGCATGGAGATGAAGTTGTTGGAAAAGGACTGCAAAAACTGCGTGACGAACATGATCGAGCGGTCCAGCCGCGCGATGATTGTGCCGGTGATTTGGTTGTCGTAGTAGCGCTGCGGCAGGGACAGCAGCTTGGCGAAGTAGCGCGTGGACAGGATCTGCCTCAGCCGCGAGACCATGACGTCGCCGACGTAGCCGCCCAGGTTGTTGAAGATGGAGCCTAGGGCATCGGCGGCAAAAAGCAGCAGGGCGAGCCAGAGGACGGTGCGCAGGGCGGTCTCGGCGGGGCTGTCGCCGGACACGGCCGCGACGATGGTGTCGGTGGCCTCGCGCACGATAAACGGCGAGGCCAGCGACAGCGCGGCGGCCAGAGTGGCGGTCGACACCACCCCGAGGTAATAGGGCCACAGTGCCCACGCGCTTTTGACGATCCGGGCCAAAGAATTCATGCCCTGCCTCCACTACCTTGAGCGTTGTTTTTGATTAAGTCACGGGAACCCACAGATACTAGGCCGGTCCGGCACGCCAGGCAAACGGGACGTCGATGCTATAAATGCCGGCTGCGTCGGTTAAGCTTACGGCGAGCAAGTACTACACGGACGGGAGATAATCCACGGTGAATAACTCGCAGTGGCGGGCCCTCGGGCTGGTGCCGGTGTGCGCGCTCGGGCTTGCGGCCTGCAGCGTGCTCGAGCCCGGAGAAGCTGGACTGAGCCCCGACGAAGAAATCACGGTCACCTCCTCCGAGATGCCCGATTTCGAGCCGGAGGACGTGCCCGACAAGGAAGTCAAGGACGACCTCACCCAGACCGTCAAGGACGAGGGCCTCAACGTCGAGTGGACCCTGCAGGGCGTTTACGCCGACAGCGTCCAGGGCTCCGTGGTCACCGTGGCGCTGAAAAACCTCAACGACGTGCCCCTGCCGGCCGATGCCATCGGCGAGCCCAAGCTCGAATACCGCTCCGGCAGCAGCTACGAGGAGGTCGACCTGCTGGACTACGACCCGGAGGTCAACTCCGACGTCAACCCGCCCGGGCTCGATTACCCGCTGGGGGAGAAGGCGACCACCAACGTCCAGTACCGCGTCGACGCGTCCCCGACCGCGCTGACCGATGCCCGCCTAAACCTCGGCAACGTCACCTGGGTGGGGAACCTGAACCTATGACGCCCAAGACGCCCGCCCCGGAACTAGTCGTCCTCGCCGACGCCGCCGGCCAGCCGGCCGGAACCGCCGACAAGGCCACGGTCCACACGGACAACACGCCGCTGCACTTCGCGTTTTCCGCCTGGGTCCACCGCGGCGACGAAGTCCTCGTCACCCGCCGCGCCCTGGGGAAGAAGACCTGGCCGGGCGTGTGGACCAACGCGTTTTGCGGGCACCCCGGCCCCGGCGAAGACACCGCCGATGCCGTCCTGCGCCGCGCCGCCTTCGAGCTGGGCCTGCGGGATGTCGCCCGGCCGGAGTGCGTGCTGCCCGATTTCTCCTACCGCGCGGTGGATTCCTCCGGTGTGGTCGAAAACGAGATCTGCCCCGTCTTCGTCCTGGAGCTGGACCCGGCCGCCGAGCTGGCGCCCAACCCGGACGAGGTGGACTCCTACCAGTGGGTTACTGCCTGCGCGCTCATCGATGCCGCCTGCGCCACCCCGTTTGCCTTTAGCTCCTGGATGGTCGAGGAGCTGGCCGAGCCGGCCCTGCGCGACTACCTGTTGGGCGTGTCCGGGCGGTAGCAGGCCCACAGGTAGTCCAGAGGGCCCGGGTGTTCCGCGTGGGCGCCGGTGGCGAGATCGAAGCGCCGGGCCGTGCCGGCCGGGAAGCCGGCGTCGCCGGTGCGCGCGAAGCGGGCCAGCCAGTCGGCGAAGACCCCGTCGGCGGGGTCGAAGAGGGCCGGCAGGTCGTCGCAGTGGCGCGCCGGCGCCCCGTCGGAGCGGACGAACTCGATGTGGCGGACCAGCTCCGGGTGCGGGTGCTGGTGGGCCACGGCGGCGACCCAGCGGCGGATGGCGGCATCGCCGACCACGGCGCGGTTTGTGACCGAGTGGGTCCCCGCGCGCCAGGTGGCAAAGCGCGGCAGGCTCAGCGCCGCGGCCAGCGGGCGCGGCGGGATATGGAACCGGTCGAGGCGGCGCGCGCCGGGCTGGTCCCACATCTCCTCGCGGGTGCTGCTAATAACCAGGGGGACCGCGGCGAGCTCCGCCGGCTCCAGCGGCCACGGCCCGAGCGCGATGTCCAGGGCGTGGCGGGCGCGGAAGCGCCGGTAGCCGCGCTCCAGGCGGCCGCTTTGCGCGAGCTTGGACAGGCTGCGGCGGGTCACCGGGGCGCTCAGCGCGGTGCGTAGGCTGGCCTTGCGGCGGGAAAACGGGGCGCGCGGGAAGGCCGGTGAGAGCGCTACGGCCCGGCGGAAGCCGCCGCGAAAGTGATCGCGCCGGCACAGCCACAGCGCGATCGCCGCCCCGGCAGACTGGCCTACCAGGGTCACGTTGGTCGGATCCCCGCCGTAGGCCTCGATGTTCTTTTGCACCCATTCCAGGCCCGCCAGGCAGTCGTTGATGCCGCGGTAGGAGCGCGGTTCGTCGCGTTCAAAGCGGGCGAAGCCGGCCAGACCCAGCCGGTAGCTGAGCTGGACCAGGATCAGGCCGGCGCGGGCCGGCGCGTCGCCGATGGTCTCGCGGTGGGAGCCGGAATCAAAGCCGCCGCCGTGGATGAAGACCACCACGGGCAGGTCCGCGCCCGGGCGCGTGCTTGTAGGCCGGGTGATGGTCAGCGCGCCGACCTGCGGGGCGGCATCGAAGGGATCTGCCGGGGCAGCTGCGGGAAGCTCGAGGGATTCTGGCGCCATGCTATAAGATCATAGGCCATGGACCTTCTTACGCAGCTTGCCGATGCCACCTCCCAGGCCGTGGCCTCGGCCCCCATGTGGCTGCAGGTAGTGATCATGCTGCTGACGGTCGTCCCGGCGCTCGTCGTGGCGGCGTGGGTGCTCATGCTGGTCATCGACTGGTGCGCCCGCCGATTCCACCGCCGGCCCGGACAGCACTAGGATGAGACGTTATGGATGACAAGCACTCCGCGGACGCCCCGGAAGAGGTCGGGCGTTCCCACCGCCCGTATTCGCCGGTGGACCCGCAGGTAAACCCGTCGGCGGATCAGTCGCGCCCGGATTACCAGCCGCGCGAGGGCTTGTCCGGGTCCCAGGTGCCCGAAACAGGCGAGGCGGCCGAAGCGAGCGGGGCGGCGCAGCCGAAGCGCAAGCGCGCCCTGCCGCGCTCGCAGGTCACCCCGACCCTGCGCCTGCTCATCGCCTTGGTCATCGTCGCCGCGCTTATCGGGCTGTTCGTCTAGCGGCCGCCGCCAGGCGGGCAAAGAGCGGCTGGCGGGGGATCTCTTCCAGCAGCACGGGGCGCTGCTGGCTATCGCACAGCGGCACGCACCAGTTGGGGTAGACCTCGTGCGTGGTGCCCGGCTGGTTTTGGGCGCGGGTGTCGCCGACCATGTCCACCAGGTTCGTCACCGTCAGCGCGGCCGGGGTGGCCGCGGCGAAGCGGTGCAGGGCCTCGATAACGGCCAGCTCGTCGTCCGGGCGCGGGCTAACCGCCGGGTCGAGGAAGCCCTCGGCGGCCAGCTGGTTAAAGACGGCCTGCTGCCAGGCGCGGTCCTCGGCGTCTTCCACCTCGGCCGGGCGGGTGAGCACGCCTAGCTCCTCGCGCAGGGTGATGTGCCCGCCGCGCAGGTAGGACAGCGTTGGCGGCATGTCGTGCGTGCCCACGGCTACCAGCGCCAGGCGCCGGTAATCCGCCGAGGGCCGGGCGTTTTCCGTGTCCCCGGCCTTTTCAAACCAGACCACGTTGGTGCCCAAAATCCCGTAGCGGGCCAGCTCGTCGCGCACCGATTCTTCCACCGTGCCCAGGTCCTCGCCGATGACCACGGTGCCCGTGCGCTGGGCCTCGAGCGCCAGGATGCCCACCATGGCGCGCGAGTCGTAGCGCACGTAGGTCCCGGCCGTCGGCGGCAGGCCGCGCTGGATCCAGTAGAGGCGGAACAGCCCCAGGATGTGGTCGACGCGCAGGCCGCCGGAGCGGCGCATGGCCGTGCGCAGCAGGTCCCGCCACGGCCCGTAGCCAGCCTCGGCCAGGCGCACCGGGTGCCACGGCGGCTGCGACCAGTACTGGCCCAGCTGGTTGTACGCGTCCGGCGGCGCGCCCACCGACGCCAGCGGCGCGAGGTACTCGGCCAGGTTGACCGCGTCCGCCCCACCCGGGTGGATGCCCACGGCCAGGTCCATGATGATGCCCACCCGCATGCCGGCCGCCCGCGCCCGGTCCTGGGCCGCGGCCAGCTGCTCGGCGCACAGAAACTGCAGCCAGCTGTAGTACTCGGTCAGCTGGTCCAGCCCCGCCTGCTGCCGATGCCGCCTGCCCGCCTGCGCCGCCAACTCCGCCTCGGCGCACCAGCGGGCAAACTCCGCCAGGCCCGCGCCCTCGGTGCGGGTGAACTCGCGGAACTGCGCGCGGCGGTCCTCGGTGTGCTCCAGGAAGAACAGCTCGCGCAGCACCTGCAGCTTGGCGTCGAAGATGGCGTCGCGATCGATGAACTCGCCGGTGGTGTTGGCCAGCTGGAATTCGGCGGCGAGTTCGGCGACGTCGGCGCGGGTGTCGGCATCGAGAAGCTTCAGCTCCGGCACGTCCTCGACGCGCAGGTAGAGCGGGTTGATGAAGCGGCGGGTCGTTGGCAGGTAGGGCGAATCCTCCACCGGCGGGAAGGGCTCGGCCGCGTGCAGCGGGTTGACCAGCAGGAAATCCGCGCCCGCGTGCTCGGCCACGAGCTCGGCCAAAGCGCCCAGGTCGTGGAAGTCGCCGATGCCCCAACTGGCGGCCGTGCGCACCGAGTACAGCTGCGCCATGACGCCGGTGCCCGGGTCCGTGAGTAGCTCGTCCGCGGTATCCACGTGGGAGGGCGTGACGATGAGCGGGCAGCTGGCCTCCAGATCGGCGCTGGAAAGGTGCAGCTCGTGGTAGCCCAGCGGCAAGTCGCCGGGCACGTGGAAGCTGGCCTCGCCCCAGGCCTTGCCGTCGACCTCGACGTCGGGGGAGTCGTTGGGATCCTGGTAGGTCGGCGCGGTGCCGCCATCTTCCAAGTGGACGGTGACCTCGGCCGGCGCGCCGGCGGGGACGTGGACCACGAAGGGCTCCTCGTGGCCGGCGGTGGCGACCACGCAGGCCGGCAGCGGGCGGGAGGCGGAGTCCTGGTAGTCCCAGTAGAGCTGCAGGGTGAGATCGTCGTCGCTGGGCTCGGCGGGGATTCCGACGCCGAGGGCGCGGAGGGTGCCGATGATGGTGGGGGAATCGATAGCAATGTGCTCGCCGGACTGGGCGGTGTAGCCCGTCGCGACCCCGTGGTGGGCGGCGAGCTCGTCGAGGAGGTGGCGGGAAGTCACGGTGCTCATTGTGCCATGAAAACTGCGGTGTTGCTGGCTGACTGGGAGGCGACAATTGGTAGAGTGGACCACGGTTTATGAGGAAATGGTCATGTTCTTAAAGCAGGCCTGAAAGGAAAATTGTGACCCTACCGGAAGTACATACCCCTGCAGAATTCGAGATCGAAGAGGGCGAGACCTGCCTGACCGCCCTTATCGCCACCGCCAAGGCCCGCCCGCACGGGGTCATGTTCACCCGCCCGGCCAACTACGAATGGGTTAACGTCACCGCCAAGGAATTCATCGCCGAGGTCTTCGAGGTTGCCAAGGGGCTGATGGCCTGCGGCGTGGAGAAGGGCGACCGCATCGCGCTGATTTCGGCCACCCGCTACGAGTGGTCGCTGCTGGACTACGCCATCTGGGCGGTAGGCGCTAGCTCCGTGCCGGTCTACCCGTCTTCGTCGATGTCCCAGGTCCAGTGGATCATCGAAGACTCCGGCGCCGTGCTGGCCATTACCGAAACCCGCGAGCACTCCGAGCTGGTGCGTCACCTGGTCCTCCAGGACGACGGGCAGCCGATGCTCAAGGACTCCCCGTCCCAGCTGCGCCGCGTGCTGGAGATTAACTCCGCCGCCATTGACACGCTCAAGTTCGAGGGCCGCGGGATCGAGGACTCGGCCATCGAGGAGCGGATCGCCGCCACGCGCACCGACGACCTGGCCTCGCTGGTCTACACCTCCGGCACGACCGGCCGGCCGAAGGGCTGCATGCTCACCCACCGCAACTGGCTGGCCGAGGTCCGCGGCCTGCTGACCAACCCCATCGGGCACATCGCCGTGCCGGGCACCCGCGTGCTGACCTTCCTGCCGCTGGCGCACGTGCTCTCGCGCGCGGTCTCGCTGGCCGTGGCCATCGGCGGCGCCACCCAGAACCACTGGTCCGACTTCTCCACCCTGTCTATCGAATTCGCCCGCTCCCGCCCGAACCTCATACTGGGCGTGCCGCGTGTGTTCGAGAAGGTCTACAACTCCGCCGCCGCCAAGGCCGCCGACGGCTCCGGCGTCAAGGCCGCCCTGTTCAGCCAGGCTGAGAAGGTCGCCCAGGACTACTCGCGCGCCCAGGACACCCCGGAAGGGCCCAACCGCCTGCTGCGCGCCCAGCACAAGCTCTTCGACAAGCTGGTCTACTCCAAGATCCGCGAGGGCGTGGGCGGGCAGGTGCGCTACGCGATTACTGGCGGCTCGGCCATGAGCCACGACCTGCTGCACTGGTTCCGCGGCATCGGCCTGCCGGTCTACGAGGGTTACGGGTTGACCGAGGTTGCCGCGGCCGCCGCCGTGGACTTTGAGGACCAGAAGATCGGCACCGTCGGCCGCCCGCTGGAGGGCGTGACCATCCGTACCAACGAAGAGGGCGAAATCTGCATCAAGGGCGACATCGTCTTCGCCGGCTACTGGAACAACCCGGAAGCCTCCGAGGCCGCGCTCGAGGACGGCTGGTACAACACCGGCGACCTAGGCGAAATCCTGGATTCCGGCCACATCATGATCACCGGCCGCAAGAAGGATCTCATCGTCACCGCCGGCGGCAAGAACGTCTCGCCGGGGCCGATGGAGGACATGCTGCGCTCCCACCCGCTGATTTCACAGGCGATGGTCGTCGGCGACGGCAAGCCCTTCGTCGGCCTGCTGCTGACCCTGGAGCCGGAGGCGCTGGAGCGCTGGAAGCGCGAATACAACATCCCGGCCAACCGCAGCGCCCAGGACGTGGCCACCGACCCGACCCTGCGCGCCGAAATCCAGGACGCCATCAACCAGGTCAACGCGACCGTCTCCCACGCGGAGGGCATCAAGAAGTTCTATATCCTGGAATCCGACCTGACGGAGGAGGAAAACGAGCTCACGCCGACCATGAAGGTCAAGCGCAACGTCGTCGCTCAACGCTACGCGTCCGCGATCGAGCACATCTACAAGCGCTAGAGATAAAAATCTTCTCGGAGTGTCGCCCAGAAAGTTGCCAGGTTCTCGCCTAAAGTCAGCAAGCGTCAACGGTAAGTCTCAACCTTTACTTCAGGATTGGGTTTGTTCGCGGAAAGGACGATATGCACAAACTGGCTGCTGAATTGCGCCACCGCGAATTGACGCAGGAGATCTACAACATCGGCGACGAGGTGGCCGAGTACATCGAGCACCTCATCGAGGCGCTGGAGGACTGGGACGTCGAGCTGGTCGTGGACTGCGTGGCCGAGCTCGACGACATTATCGCCGACGCCCGCGTGGACGCCGGCCGGTGCGTGGGCGAGCTCATCGGCCTGCGCCAGGCGCTGGTCTCCGGGGTGCGCTCCGGGACCATCTCCGCGGCGGCGTCGGGGGAGTTCGACGTGGCCCCGCCGGCCGGGCTGACGGCCGCGCGCCTGGAGGCTGACTACGCCGTGGCGGGCCCGCCGGTCGACGTCCACCAGCTGGCCACCGCGCTTAACGCCCGCACCCGGGCGACGGCCGAGAACCTGCGCGAACAGGTCGACTACGTCCTCGCGCAGACCGATGCCGTGGCGCGCAACCTCGACATGGTCTCCCTGCCGCACCTGTACAAGCGCGTGGGACAAACCGTCGGCGTGGCCTTGCAGGCCTGGCAGCACTGCGTTGCCGATGCCCACCCCGGCTACGTCCGCGCCATGCGCGGGCACAACCCGCCGCCGTTTTTGGAAGAGCGCGCCCGCGTCCAGGCCGTCGTGGCCAAGGTGGCGGCCAAGCGCGCCGCCCAAAAGGCGAGCAACGCTACCGCTTAGGGCTTAACTAGACTTCCTTCCTTCTGGTCTGAGGGAAGGGCCGACGCCGTTGGATTCCCTCTCCAGCGGCGTTTCATTTTCCACTGGTCGACGGCGATAAACAGCACCAGGGTCGCGCCGAACAGCGGCAGGAAGGTGCCCGCCGTCGCCACAAAAAGCCCGACGATGGCCCACTCGCCCCAGCTCAGCTGCGGGTGGCGGCCCGGAATCCGCGTCGGGCGGCGCTTGAACCACATCGCGTAGCCCGCGCCGATCATCACCGCGATGGCGACCGCCGAGGCCAGCAGCAGGATCTGCAGCGGCAGGCCGAACATGATGCCCATGTGCAGGTAGGTGCCCCACGAGGTCAGCTTCGAAAACAGCGGCAGGTCGCTAAACGGCAGGGAGGCGGTGACGGTCTGGGTGGTCGGATCGACGGCGACGGCATCGGAGGCCAGGCGCCAGGGCACCCAGCGCTCGGCGGCCTGCCAGCCGTGGGCGGTGTCCTCGCCGGGGAAGAGGCGCAAGGGGCCGGTCAGCCCGGCATCGCGGGCGGTGCGCCAGACCCCGTCGGCCTGGTCGGCTACCTCCGCGTCGAACCACTGGCCGGCGACGACGGGCGGGTTAGGCAGCGCGGTATCGACCGGGTCGGCGCTACCGCGCAGGGCGCTAATCGTCGTTGCCACGTTGGCCCCGGCGACATTCGACCAGGTGATGCCGGTCGCGGACAGACCGAGCAGGACCACCAGCAGCCAGGTGCCTAGGGTGCCGTGCAGGCGCAGCAGGCCGCGGCGGCCGGACCACGTGGTGCGCGGGCGGCGGTAGCACAGCCAGATGGCCAGGCCGCCGAGGGTGACGAACAACATCCAGGACACCGCCAGCTCCGAGTACAGGGCGCCGACATCGCCCAGGTGGAGCGACTTGTGCAGCTGGGAGAACCAGTAGCGCACGGGCAGCTCGCCCACGCCCGAATAGGACGGCTGCGCGCCCAGCACGTGGGAGTCGTAGGGGCTGACGAAGACGGCCAGCAGCCGGGACTCGCCCAGCGCCGGGTCGGCGACTAGCACGCGGGTGGTGTCCGTGGCGGCATCGGCCGGCCAGACCTGTTCGACGGGGAAGTCCGGGTAGGCCGCCTGGGCGGCGCGGACTTGGTCGCTGAGCGGCTGGGGTGGGGCATCGCTGGCGCTGACGTGCAGCAGATCGCGGTAGACGACGTTCTCGATCTGCGGGGCGGC
This sequence comes from Corynebacterium sp. LK2590, assembly GCF_040946105.1. Classification (NCBI taxonomy): domain Bacteria; kingdom Bacillati; phylum Actinomycetota; class Actinomycetes; order Mycobacteriales; family Corynebacteriaceae; genus Corynebacterium; species Corynebacterium sp. LK2590. Next base: position 52,740 of record NZ_JAYWMH010000005.1, on the reverse strand, counting down.
GGCATAGCCGCCCCGCTGATGGCCGCGACCAGGATGAACGGTGCGATGAAAAGCCCGGCGTCGAAGTGCAGGCGTTTGGTCAGGGCCCGAGGCCCGTGTTGATAAAGTTCACGCGAGTATCCCTTGTGGAAGGAAGAAACGGTTAAGGACAAGGAGTATCGCGTCTGCAGCCGGAAACTCTTCTAAGAAGTCGTTATCGATTCCCGAAAAGTTCCCGGTTGTTGAAAATTGGTGCGTTTAGGCAGCGTGCGCGCGGAAATTACCTGGCGACTTCAGGTGGCTCAGCAGCAGGGCCTCCGTCCGGCGCGGGTGCTCGGTGAGGTCTTCGAAGCGCAGCCTGAGCGGGCGGTAGGCGGCGTGGCGGAGGGCATCGTCGCGCTGCTGCAGTGCCGAGGCGTGCAGCCGACTGGTCCCGCACGCCGGGTCCTCGACCTCGATGGCGAGCCAATTGTTTAGCAGGATGCCGATGAGCGCCCCCGTGCTGGCGAACGTGCATAGCTTCATGTCGTTGAGGTGGGGCCGCAGGAGCCCGGAGGCGAGGATGAGCGCGCGGGCGTAGGACTCGCCCACGTGGCGCACCGACGGGTTCGACAGCTCCGCCACGCGGCGGGCGACCTGGATGTTGCGGGCCTTGCCCAAGAATTGGATCTCGCGGCGGAAGTCGGTGGGGGTGACGCCGAGGGCGCGGGCGGCATCGCCGGCGATGAGTCCGGAGAGGAAGCCGTGGAAGCGCGCCACGTCGACGACGGCGCGGGCGGCGTTAACGCAGCGGATGCCGTCGATGATGTCGTACTGGTTCATCCGCGTCTTGCGGAACATGATGCCGGGGATTTGCCGGTCGTGGGGTGGGAGATTGTGTTTGGTCAGTGACATCTCAGTCGGCGCGTTGGCCGCCGGTCCGGCCACCGGCAAACGATGCATATGCGCCGCCGCCGCAGAAATCGCCACGGCGCTGTAGGAGCTCCGGCCCGCGGCGATGGCGCGCAGGCGGCCCTGCTCCTGGTGGTCGAGGGAGTGGAAATAGCGCGCGGAGACGGCGAAGCGGCCCGCGACGCGCAGCAGCGCCCCGGTTTCGAGGCGGTGCCAGACGTAAGGGTGGTCGCTGCGGGTCTTGGAGAGGTTGATTAAAGCGTTGCTGTGGTCGGGTGCGGGCGAGCGGAAATACTGTGGTGAAAAGTTCATGGTTCCTAGCCTCGCGGGCTACCCTCCCCCGCGGAAGGGACCCCACCCGCCGCCTGTGGACAACTTGAGTGTTCGTGTGCGGTTTGTCACCTCTGCGCCCGCGCGGAGGCACATTTCTGTGGATAACTCGCGATTGGGCACGCCGAGTAGGCGCTACGGACGTGGTCCGTGGTGCCTTTCGCGTGTTTTGGCTGGGTGTGTTCCTTGGGTTTGCGGCTGCCCCCCGTCTCAGTCGTCCGCCGTCAGCCGTTAGGTGCCGCCGCCCCAGGGCGGGTCCCATGTCACCTTGCCGTGTCTTCGGTTGACCCTGCCGTGTCTGGGGTAGGTGGGGTCGTCGTCGTTCCAGGAATTATGGAACTCGCACAACAAGGTGAGGTTCTCCTGGTTGGTCTCGCCGCCGTCTACCCAGGGGTGGATGTGGTGGACCTGGCACTCATCGGCCGGCTTGCGGCAGTTTGGCCAGGCACAGGTGGTGGTCTCGGCCTTGGCCATGTCCTTCTGCTTGGGTGAAGCATGGCGCTGGTAGCGGTATTGGTTGACCGGCCCGCGCCTAGGATCCACCAGGGTGGCCAGGCCCGCGTCCCACAGGCATTGGCGGACGTATTCGGCACCCGTCATGGTGGTCCCGTTGGTCAGCTGCAGGGTGATCTCATCCCCGTCACCGGACAGGATACGAACCCAGTCGGGCAGGGAGATGACCACGTGCGTGGCCTTCGGCTGCTTGTTCAAGCCGCCGCTGAAAAGGGCCTCGACGTCGGAGATGGTCTTAATCGAGGCCCAGAGGTTTTCCACCAGCTCCGGGTCCCCGGTCACCGAAAACGTGCTGGGGCCGTCTTTGCGGCGGGTGACCCGCACGCCTTCGGCCGGCGGTGCCGGGCGGTTAAGCTCCAGGACCTTCTTGTTGGCTAGGCGTCGTAGTTGTTTGGTGGTGCCGGGGGTGTTGCACAGTTCGATGAGCATGGCCCAGGCCTCGCCCTGGTTGCGCACCCGGCGGAAGGCGTTGTCTAACACCAGCAGGGTATCCAGGTGGTGTCCGGATTCTGCGGCACCCCGGCGGGCGGCGTCCTGCTTGCGCGTATACGTCGTGTGCCTGAAGAAAGTCTGGCACGCGCGGTAGTGCGCGGCGGCGGCAACGTCGGACATGACAGCCTTCAGGGCAGGCAGGCTCAACTCGCGGCACAGGCCCAAATACTGGATCCCGTCCGCGAAGATGGAGTGCGCTGCTTTCAAAGTGTCCATGGCTGTCGTCGTCATGCCCCACACGCTAGAAGCACACGTCAACCCCCACAAGGCCCGAAAACCCAATCTGTGGATAACTCGGAGCACAGTAACCATCCTGCACGAGGCCCGAAACAGCAGAAAACGCCCATTTTGCGGCGCGACCTGCGAAAAAGACCCGCAGCCTAGGAATGTACCCAGGCTGCGGGAAGGCGGGTAGAACTGTTACTTGGTCTCGGTGACCTGGTCGAGCTTCTCGGCGATCTGCGGCCACAGCTGGCCCATGATGTCGTCCCAGGTCAGCACCCACATGGCGTTGTCCTTGTCGGCCCGGCCGACGACCACGAGCTGCTCGTTGCGGGCGCGCATGTGGTCCAGCGTGTGCTGCACGGTCGTGGCGCCGGCAACGGTCAGGCACGGGCGCGAGAACTCGAGCACCGGGGTCTCCGGGTCGGCGAGCAGGGTGTCGCGGACGTGGACCAGGCGCGGTACGCGGGAGGACTTGCCGAAGACGAGCACGCGCATGATGTCCTTGCGCAGCACCAGGTCCTGCAGCTCGCGGACGGTGGTGTCGCTGGGCATGGGGACCACGGCGGAACCGTGCTCGCGGGCGAGCTCGGCGACGGTCGAGGACTCGAGCTCGATGACGCCGGTGATTTGGGAGGCGGATTCGTCGTCCATGGCGCCGGTCTCGCGGGAGTGCTCGACCAGGCTACGCAGGGTCTCGACGTTGTAGCCGGCGGCCGCGGCGCGGTCGACGGGCTCCTCGCCGGCCAGCTTCACCAGCCTGTTGGCCATCCGGTTGATCCAGGCCAACAGCGGCCGGAAAATCCAGATGAAGGCGCGGGCGGGGATGGCGATGAGCCGCAAAGCGGTCTCCGGGTGGGTGATCGCCCAGGACTTCGGGGCCATCTCGCCGATGACCAGGTGCAGGAACGTCGCCAGGAACAGCGCGACGATAAACGCCACGATGTCGGCCACGCGCGCGGGCATGCTCAGCGCCTCGAAGACGGGCATCAGCAGGTGGTGGAACCACGGCTTGGTGACCGCACCGAGGATGAAGGTGGCGGCGGTGATGCCGAGCTGGGAGCCGGCGAGCATCATCGTCAGCTCGTTGAGGCTGCGCAGGCCGGCGCGGGCGCTGCGGGAGTCCTCGGCCATCTCCTCGAGGCGGTTGCGGCGCGCGCCCAGCAGGGAGAACTCGATGACCACGAAGAACGCGGAGGCGATGATGATGACGATCGTCACCAGCAGATTGAAAACCCAGTTGTCCATTACTTCTCCTCCTCCCGGTACTCTTCGACGAGCTCGAGCGCCAGGCTAGAGGGCACGTGCCGGTCGATCTCCTCGACGCGTACCTTGAGGTGGCGCAGTGGGGCATCGTCAGCGTCGACCCAGTCCTCGGGCTCGGCCTCCAGGTCGATGGTGTGGACCTCGCCGGCCTCAACCAGCGCGCCGGTCTGGGACATCAGCAGCCCGGAGATGGTCTCGTAGTCGCCCTCGGGCAGGTCGTGGCCGATGGCGCGCTCGACCTCGTCCAGCGGCGTGTCGCCGTCGACAATCCAGTGGTTCTCGCCCTGCTCGGTGATTTCCTCGGATTCCTCGATGTCGTGCTCGTCGGTGACATCACCCAGGATTTCCTCGGCTAGGTCCTCGAGCGTAACGATGCCGACAAACCCGCCGTATTCGTCAATTACGCAGGCCAGCTTCTGGTCCTGGCCGCGCAGCTCGGAGACGAGATCCGGCAGCGGCATCATCTCGGGCACCACGACGGGCTCGCGCATGACGCGGGTGACCGGGGCATCGGCGGCAAGCTCGGAGCCCAGGACGTCCATGAGGTGGACGACGCCGATGGGGTTGTGTTCCTCGTCGACGACGGGGTAGCGGGTGTGGTTGGCGGCCATGAGCGCGCGGACCTCGCCGAGGGTGGTCTCCGGGTCGACGGCGTCGGCGCGGGAGCGCGGGATCATCGCGTGCTCGACGTCGTGCTCGGGGAAGTCCAGCAGGCGGTCGAGGACCATGTAGGTGTCCTGGTCCAGGTCACCGGCCTCGTGGGAGGCGTCCACGATGGACTCGAAGTCGTCGGTGGTGGCCGAGGAGTCCACGTCGTCGACCGGCTCCACGCGGAACAGGCGCAGGATGGCGTTGGAAGAATACTCGAAGAAGTGGATGATCCAGCCGAAGATGCGCAGGTACCACTGCGTGGACGCGGCCAGGAAGCGCGCCGACTTCATCGGCGCGGCGATGGTGTAGTTCTTGGGGAACAGCTCCGCGAAGAGCATGCTGGCGATGGTCGACAGCGCCAGCGCGACCACGGTGCCGACGGTGACGGAGACCGCACGCGGCACGCCGACGCCGCCGAGCAGCACGCCTAGGGCCTCGCCAACCAGCGGCTCGGCGACGTAGCCGATGAGCAGGCCGGAAATCGTAATACCCAGCTGCGCGCCCGAGAGCATGAAGGAGGTGCGCTCGGTGATGTGCAGGGCCCGCTGGGCGGTTTTATCCCCGCGGGCGGCCGCGGTGCGAAGCTGCGTACGATCGACCGACATGAACGCGAATTCCTGCGCGACGAAATACGCGTTGGCCACAATGATGAGAGCGATGACCACGATGCCCGCTAAGAGCATCAAAGCTGCGGACCACATGGTTTAGACCCCACCGCCTAGATACAGGTAGCGGGGACATCGACTGGGAGGTTCCACCAAAGTAGCCTTTCTTTCCTTGGGGACGGGGATTTTTTACCTTCTTAGACTACATGTATAACCGCCCTGACCCCCAAGTTTGTTCCCGCTTTCGCTAGGCTGATGCCCATGCAGGATTCCTTTGGGCTCTACATCCACGTCCCGTTTTGCGCCACACGCTGCGGGTATTGCGATTTCAACACGTATACGCCCGGGGAACTGGGCGCGCCTAATTCGCAGGCCAGCTACCTCGACGCCCTGGATAAGGAGCTCGAGCTGGCCGCAGCTCGGGTCCAGCGCCCGGCGGAGACGGTCTTTATCGGCGGCGGCACCCCGTCGCTGCTGGGCGCGGATGGTTTGGGCCGGGTGCTGGACCGCGTGCGCGCGACCTTCGGCCTGGCGCCAGGCGCGGAGGTGACCGCGGAGTCCAACCCGGAGTCGACGGACCCGGCGTTTTTCGCCGGCCTGCGCGAGGCGGGCTTTACGCGGGTGAGCCTGGGGATGCAGTCGGCATCGTCGGCCGTGCTGGCGGTGCTGGAGCGCGCCCACACCCCGGGCCGGGCCTTCGACGCGGCCGCCGAGGCCCTGGCCGCCGGCTTCGAGCACGTGAACCTGGACATGATCTACGGCACGCCGGGCGAGACCGACGACGACGTGCGCGCGACCCTGGACCGCGTGCTGGCCACGGGCGTGGACCACGTCAGCGCCTATTCGCTCATCGTCGAGGACGGCACCCGCATGGCGCGCAAGGTCAACAAGGGCCAGCTGCCGGCCCCCGACGAGGACGTTCTGGCCCGGCGCTACCAGCTCATCGCGGGCGCGCTGGAAGAGGCCGGCTACGGCTGGTACGAGGTCTCCAACTGGGCGAAGCCGGGTGGGGAATGCCGCCACAACCTCATCTACTGGCGTGACGGCGACTGGTGGGGTGCCGGCCCCGGCGCCCACTCCCACCTGGGGAAGACCCGCTTTTTCAACGTCAAGCACCCGGCCCGCTACTCCCGCCTGCTTGCCGATGCCACCTTGCCCATCTCCGGCGAAGAAACCCTCACCGACGCCGACCGGCACACCGAGGCCATCATGCTGGGCCTGCGCCTGGCCGAAGGCATCCCGCGCGACTGGGTGTCGCAGGCTGCCGACGAGGTGGTGGGGCGGCATCGGCAGCGCGGGCTGCTGACAGAAGCCGACGGGCGGTTGAAGGTCACGGACGCCGGCCGCCTGCTGGCGGACGGGATTATCACCGATATCTTGGTGGCCGAAGACCGCGGGTAGGCTTAAAGGCATGTCTAGCACTACTGATGCGCGCCGCAAGGAAGTCCTGCGTGCCATCGTCGCGGACTATATTGCCAGCCAGGAACCGGTGGGCTCGAAAACCCTGCTGGAGCGCTACCAGCTGGGGGTATCATCGGCGACCATCCGCAACGACATGGCGGCGCTGGAATCCGAAGGCCTTATCACCCAACCGCACGCCAGCTCTGGGCGCGTGCCCACGCAGAAGGGCTACCGTCTCTTCGTGGATGCCATCCACGACTTAAAACCTTTGAGCTCCTCGGAGCGCCGCGCCATGCTCAACTTCCTGGAAGGCGGCGTGGACCTGGAAGACGTGCTCTCCCGCTCGGTGCAGCTTCTGGCCCAGGTCACCAAGCAGGCCGCGGTGGTGCAGATGCCGAACCTGCAGGTCTCCCGCGTCAAGCACTGCGAGGTCGTGGCGCTGAGCCCCGTCCGCCTGCTCTTGGTGTTGATCACGGATACCGGCCGGGTGGACCAGCGCAACGTGGCGCTGGATTCGGTCATCGACCCGGACCAGACGCATCGGCTGCGCGAGCTGCTCAACAACGCCTTGGCGGGCAAGACCATCACGGAGGCCTCCCAGTCCCTGGCCGACCTGGTGGACGTCGCGCCGGTGGACATGCGCGTGCACGTGCTCAACAGCGCCACGACGCTGATTGAGACCCTGGTCAACCAGCCGGCCGACCGCCTGCTGCTGGCCGGCACCTCCAACCTGACCCGCCTGGCCCGGGACTTCCCGGACGGCCTGCCGGGCATTATCGATGCCCTCGAGGAGCAGGTCGTCTTCCTCAAGCTACTGGCGCGCGTGCCGGATATGGGCAACGTCTCCGTGGTCATCGGGGACGAGCACGAGGCGGATGCCCTGCGTTCGTCGTCGGTGGTGACCACCGCCTACGGCACGGACGGCGAGACGCTGGGCGGCCTCGGCGTGGTGGGACCGACGTTTATGGATTACTCGGGAACAATCGCTAAGGTTTCTGCTGTTGCACGCTATGTCAGCGAAATTCTGGCCGGGGAGAAATAGCCGTTCCGGCGGCTAGTAGGCTGGAAGGCCGCTACAGATTTTTTAAAAACCCCTAACGACTAAGCAAGTAAGGACGCAATTTACCGTGGCTCGTGACTATTACGGCATTCTGGGCGTGGACAAGTCCGCGTCCGACTCGGAGATTAAGAAGGCCTACCGCAAGCTCGCGCGCAAGTACCACCCGGACGTGAACCCGGGCGACGACGAGGCGGCGGAGAAGTTCCGCGAAGCCTCCCTGGCCCAGGAGGTCCTGCTGGACCCGCAGAAGCGCCAGATCGTGGACATGGGCGGAGATCCCATGGAGCAGCGCGGCGGCGGTCCCGGTGCCGGCGCGGGCGGCTTCAGCGGCTTCGGGGGCGGCGGCCTGGGCGATATCTTCGCCGAGTTCTTCGGCGGGGCGGCCGGCGGCTCCCGCGGCCCGCGTTCGCGCGTGCAGCCGGGCAACGACGCCCTACTGCGCACCAGCATCACGCTGGAGGAGGCCTTCACCGGCCTGCAGAAGCAGGTCACCGTGGACACCGCCGTGCTCTGCGACAAGTGCGAGGGCTCCGGTTCGGAGTCCAAGGCCAAGCCGGTGACCTGCCCGACCTGCTCCGGCGCGGGCGAGATCCAGGAGACCCAGCGCAGCTTCTTGGGCAATGTCCTTACTTCGCGCCCGTGCCCGCAGTGCCAGGGCTACGGCGAAATCATCGAGGACCCCTGCAACCACTGCGGCGGCGACGGCCGCGTGAAGAAGCGCCGCGATTTGAAGGTCAATATCCCGGCGGGTATCGGCAACGGCATGCGCATCCGCATGGCCTCCCAGGGCGAGGTCGGCCACGGCGGCGGCCCGGCCGGCGACCTTTACGTGGAGGTGAACACCCGCCCGCACAAGGTCTTCGAGCGCGACGCCGACGACCTGCACGTGACCCTGCGCGTGCCCATGGTGGATGCCGCCCTGGGCACCCAGGTCAAGCTGCCGCACCTCAATGGCGAGGACGTCACCGTGGACGTGGCCGCCGGTACGCAGCCGGGCGAGGCCATCGAGATCCCGGGACAGGGCATGACCCGCCTGCGCACCGAGGGCGCGGGCAACCTGTACGCCCACGTGGACGTGGTCGTCCCGCGCAACCTGGACAAGAAGACCCGCGAGGCGCTGGAGAAGATCCGCGACCGCCAGAACGACACCGCCACCGTCAAGGAGGAGGGCGACGGCCAAGACGAGTCGCTGTTCTCCCGCCTGCGGGGCCACTTCCGCCGCTAATGTCGCTGCCCGTATTCATCCACCCGGACCTGAGCGGGGCCGAGGTGGGCCAGCAGGTACACCTCGACGGGCCGGAGGGCCGCCACGCCGTGACGGTCAAGCGGCTCAAACCCGCCGAGCAGCTCGAGCTTATCGACGGCACCGGCCGCGTGGTCACCGCCGAGGTCACCACCACCGCCGGCAAGGACCAGCTGGACGCCGCCGTCACCGCGGTGCGCGCAGAACCCGCCCCGGAGCCCAAGGTGGTCGTCGTGCAGGCCATCCCGAAGTCGGAGCGCGCGGAGCTGGCCGTGGATCTGGCCACCCAGGCCGGCGCGGACGAGATCATCGCCTGGCAGGCCGACCGCTGCGTGGCCAAGTGGGAGGGCAAGAAGATCCCGAAGGCGCTGGCCAAGTGGGAGGCCGCGGCCCAGGCGGCGGCCAAGCAGTCCCGCCGGGCCCGCATCCCGCAGGTTCACGGACCGGTCACCACCGGCGAGCTGACCCAGCTGCTGGCCCAGGCCGATCACGCCTTGGTCCTGCACGAGGAGGCCACCCGCAGCATCCGCGCGGCCCAGCTTTCCGGCACGGTCTTTCTGCTGGTGGGCCCGGAAGGTGGCATCGGCAGCGCGGAGCTAGAACGCCTGACCCAGGCCGGGGCGCAACCTATCAAGTTGGGACCGCAGGTGCTGCGGACGGCATCGGCAGCCATGGTGGCCCTGGCGGCTATCGGGGCGTTAACCGAGCGCTGGTAGCCTATGGGCGTGGCTATTGATACCCAAAAAATTGAGCTCGACCCGGTTTATGTCAACGCCGTGCTGGGCACGGCGGATACGACGCTGCGCGTGCTCAACGACCAGCTGGATGCCGATCTCTTCGCCCGCGGCACCACGGTGACCGTCACGGGCCCCGATTTTGAGATCGCCCGGGCGGTCAAGGTCTTCGACGAGCTGGAGGCCATCGCCCGCCGCGGGCACGCCATCTCCCCGGAGACGGTCAAGCACACCGTGGCCATGATCGAAACGGAAGCGCCGCTGTCGGTCAGCCAGGCGCTGGCCGCGGACATTATCTCGCGGCGTGGCAAGACCATCCGGCCGAAGACGGTGGGGCAGAGCCGCTACGTGCAGGCGATCGATGATCACACGGTGGTCTTCGGCATCGGCCCGGCCGGCTCCGGCAAGACCTACCTGGCCGTGGCCAAGGCCGTCCAGGCGCTGCAGAACAAGCAGGTCCAGCGCATCATCCTGACCCGCCCGGCCGTCGAGGCGGGCGAGAAGCTGGGCTTTCTGCCCGGCACGCTGAACGACAAGATCGACCCCTACCTGCGCCCGCTCTACGACGCGCTGCGGGACATGCTGGACCCGGAGATGATCCCGAAGCTGATGGACGCCGGCATCATCGAGGTCGCCCCGCTGGCCTATATGCGCGGCCGCACGCTTAACGATGCCTTCGTCATCCTCGACGAGGCCCAAAACACCACGCCCGAACAGATGAAGATGTTCCTGACCCGACTGGGCTTTGGCTCGACCATCGTGGTCACCGGCGACGTCTCCCAGGTGGACCTGCCGCGCGGGCAGGTCTCCGGGCTGAAGGTCGTGCGCCGCATCCTGGACGGGGTGGACGACATTTATTTCGCGGATCTCGGTTCCCACGACGTGGTGCGCCACGCGCTGGTCGGGCGGATCGTCAATGCTTACGATGCCTACGATGCCGCCCGAGAATGCGGCCGCCAGAAGCAGGAGGGCTAGAAAAACATGGCCATTGAATTTGTCAACGAGTCCGGCTACCCGGGCGTGAACGAGGAAATGCTCAACGACGTCGCCAGCTTCGCCCTGGCGCAGATGGACGTCAGCCCCGAGGCCGAGGCGACCATCTCCGCGGTCGACCTGGCCACGATCGAGGACATGCACGTGCGCTGGATGGACCTGGCCGGGCCCACGGACGTGATGAGCTTCCCGATGGATGAGATCACCCCGGGATCGAGCACCGGCACGCTGCGGCAGGACGCGCCCGCGGCCCAGGACGGCTTCGGCCCGGCGATGCTGGGCGATATCGTCCTGTGCCCGGAATTCGCCGAGCGCCAGGCGCAGGCCGCCGGCCACTCGCTGGGCCACGAGCTGGCGCTGCTGACCGTGCACGGCGTGCTGCACCTGCTGGGCTACGACCACGCCACCCCCGCGGAGGAAAAGGAGATGTTCGGCCTGCAGAACGAGCTGCTGGCCAACTGGTACGACGACCTGTCAGCGCGCGGGGTGGAATACCAGCCCAAGCCAACCGGCCCGCGGGCGTTCCCCTCGGCCGCCGATCGCGCCGACCTGGATCGCCAGGTGCCGGGCGGCGGCATCCCGCCGGTGGGGGAGCCGGTGGCCAAACCGGACAACAGCGACCACGACGCCGGCTAGACTAATCTGCCATGAGTATCCTTTCCATCCAGTCCCACGTGGCTTACGGGCACGTGGGAAACTCCGCTGCCGTCTTTCCCCTCCAACGCGCCGGCCACGAGGTCTGGCCCGTGCACACCGTGAACTTTTCGAACCACACCGGCTACGGTGACTGGGGCGGGCCGCAGCTGCCGGCCGCGCAGGTCACGGAGATCATCGACGGCATCGAGCGCCGCGGCGCCTTCCCGGACGTTGCGGCGGTGCTGTCCGGCTACCAGGGCGGCTCCGATATCGCGGAGGTCATCATCGACGCCGTGCGCCGGGTCAAAAAGGCCAACCCGCAGGCGCTGTACGCCTGCGACCCGGTGATGGGCAACGAAAAGTCCGGTTGCTTCGTCTCCGACGAGATCCCGCCGCTGCTGCGCGATAAGATCCTGCCGGTCGCCGACATCATCTTCCCGAACCAGTTCGAGCTGGGCTACCTGACCGGCCAGCCGACCGGCACGCTGGAAGAGACCCTGCAGGCGGTCAAGGTGGCCCAGGACATCGGCCCGCGCGTGGTCCTGGTGACCTCCGTCGAGCGGCCCGAGACCCCGGAGGACCAGGTGGAGATGATCGCCGTGGACGGCGACCGCGCCTTTTCGGTGACCACCCCGCGCCTGCCGGTCAAGTACAACGGCTCCGGCGACGTGACCGCGGCCCTGTTCACCGGCCACTACGTGCGCCACCAGGACGCCCACGAGGCGCTCAAGGCCACGGCCTCCCAGGTCTACGATCTGCTCCGCACCACCTACGAGGCGGACTCGCGCGAGCTGGAGCTCATCGCCGCCCAGGACTGCTTCGCCCACCCGCAGCTGCAGTTCAGCGTGGACGAACTCTAGGTTTTCCTGCCCCCGCGCGTGACCTTGTAGGATAGTTTCCACGATGACTAATGAAACTTTCTTGACCGGCACCGCCGGCACCCCGGAGGGCTTCCGCTCCGGGTTTGTCAGCTTTGTCGGCCGCCCGAACACCGGCAAGTCCACCCTGACCAACGCGCTGGTGGGGCAGAAGATCGCGATCACCGCGGATCAGCCGGAGACCACGCGTCACCCGATCCGCGGGCTGGTGCACCGCGACAATGCCCAGATCATCGTGGTGGACACCCCCGGCCTGCACCGGCCGCGCACGTTGTTGGGCGAGCGCCTCAACGAGGCCGTCAAGGACACCTACGCCGACGTCGACGTCATCGGCATGACCGTGCCGGCGGACGAGAAGATCGGCCCGGGCGACCGCTGGATCCTGGACAACGTCAAGAAGGTCGCCCCGCGCACCCCGATCGTCGGGATCGTGACCAAGCTGGACAAGGCCACCAAGGACCAGGTCGGCGCGCAGCTGCTCGCCCTGCACGAGCTGCTGACCCAGGACGATCCGGATGCGGTGGTCATCCCGGTCTCCGCGCGGGAGAACACGCAGATCGAGGAGCTCATCGGCGTGCTGACCGAGGCGCTGCCGGAGGGCCCGAAGTTCTACCCGGACGACCACGTCACCGACGACGACCGGGACACCCGCATCTCGGAGCTCATCCGCGAGGCCGCGCTGTCCGGGCTCAAGGACGAGTTGCCGCACTCGGTGGCCGTGGAGGTCGACGAGATCCTGCCGGACCCGGAGCGCGAGGGCGTGCTCGACGTCCACGCCGTGCTCTACGTGGAGCGCCCGGGCCAAAAGCGCATCATCGAGGGCAAGGACGGGCGCCGGATGCGCCGGATCGTGGGCAACGCCCGCAAGGAAATCATCTCCCTGCTGGGCCAGAACATCTACCTGGACCTGCGCATCAAGGTGCTCAAGAACTGGCAGTCCGACCCGAAGTCGCTGGGCCGGTTGGGCTTCTAGGCCATGTCGCGGGCGTCGTACCGGGACCGCGCCTGGGTCATCCGCACCTATGATTTCGGCGAGGCCGACCGGGTGGTCGTTCTGCTGACCCGCGAGCACGGGCTAGTCCGATCCGTGGCCAAGGGGGTGCGCCGGGCCAAGTCCCGGTTCGGGTCCCGGTTGCAGCACTTCGTCAACCTGGACGTGCAGCTGTACCCGGGCCGCAACCTGGCTACCATCTCCCAGGCCGACACCGTGGAATACTACGGGGCCAAGATCACCTACGACTACGACCGCTACACCGCCGCCTGCGCGGCCCTGGAATCCGCCGAGCGCCTGGCCGCCACGGACACCGACCCGTACCTGTACGAGGCCCTGCGCGCGACGTTTAGCCTGCTGCAGACCGATGCCGATCCCACCGCCGTGCTGGACTCCTTCCTCCTGCAGGCGATGGCGCACGCCGGCTGGGCGCCCAGCCTCTTCGACTGCGCCCAGTGCGGGGCGTCCGGCCCCCACCACGCCTTCCACCCGGCGGTCGGCGGGGCGGCCTGCCACCAGTGCCGCCCGCCCGGGGCCGCGGAGGTGGACCCGGAGACCCTGCACGTGATGTGGCTGCTGGCGCATGACCGGCTGGGGCAGGCGGAGGCATCGATAGCCGCCGTGCCGGAGCGCGGGGCCCAGGCCCACCAGCTGACGCGGGCGCACCTGCAGTGGCACATCGAGCACAAGGTGACGGCGCTGTCGGTGATGGATCAGAGCTAGCCGCACCGCTTGCGGTTGGCAGGTGTACAGACAGTAGAATAGGTGGCTGTGATTACTCCCGATCCGAACCGAGTCCTGCACCCGCCGCAGATCCCCGCCGAATTTATGCCCAAGCACATCGCGCTTGTCATGGACGGCAACGGCCGCTGGGCGCAGGAGCGCGGCATGGCGCGCACCGAGGGCCACAAGCGCGGCGAGGCGGTGCTGCTCGACGCCGTCGACGCCTGCCTGGCCATGGGCGTGGACTACCTGTCGGCCTACGCCTTCTCCACGGAGAACTGGCGGCGCAGCCCCGAAGAGGTGCGCTTTCTGATGGGCTTTAACCGCGACGTCCTGCGGCGCCAGCGCGGCTGGCTGCACGAGAAGGGCGTGCGCGTGGTCTGGGCCGGGCGGCGCCCGCGCCTGTGGCGCAGCGTGGTCCGCGAGCTGGAGGCGGCCGAGGAGCTCACCCGCGACAACACGCGGATGACCCTGGTGATGTGCGTGAACTACGGCGGCCGGGCCGAGCTGGTCGACGGCATGCGGGTGATTGCGGACAAGGTCGCGCGCGGGGAGATGAAACCGCGCGAGATTAACGAAAAGACCATCGCCCAGCACCTCTACGATCCGGACATGCCGGACGTGGATCTGTTCCTGCGCCCGTCGGGGGAGAAGCGGACCTCGAACTTCCTGCTATGGGAGTCGGCGTACGCGGAGATGATTTACCAGGACAAGCTCTTCCCGGACTTCACGCCGGAAGACATGTTCGCCGCGGTGGAGGAGTACGCGCGCCGCGACCGCCGGTTCGGAGGTACCAAGTAGTGAACGCCTCCGGCGAGTCGGTGCCGATGCAGGCCACGGGGCCGACGAAAAAGCAGATCAACCGGTGGCGGCGCTACCTGGCCAACGAGCGCGCCGAGGCGGCCGTCTACCGCGAGCTGGCGCGCAAAAAGGAGGGCGAGGAGCGCTCAATCCTGCTGCAGCTGGCGGAGTCGGAGTCCCGGCACGAACAGTACTGGCGGGACAAGCTAGGCGACGCCGTGGGTTTCCCGCGCAAGCCGGATCTGAGCACGCGGGCGCTGGGCTTTATGGCGCAGCACTTCGGTTCGGTGTTCACGCTGGCGCTGATGCAGACGGCGGAGACGCGCACCCCGTACACGGACGATATCGACGCCAGCGACCAGATGGCCGCGGACGAGCACGTCCACGCCGAGGTCGTGCGCGGGCTGGCCACGCGCGGGCGGGAGAAGATGTCGGGCAATTTCCGCGCCGCGGTCTTCGGCGCCAACGACGGGCTGGTCTCCAACCTGGCGCTGGTCATTGGCGTGATGGGCTCGGGCGCGGCCTCGACGGCGGTGCTGCTGACGGGCATTTCCGGCCTGTTGGCCGGCGCGCTGTCCATGGCGGCGGGTGAATACGTCTCGGTGAAGTCCCAGAGCGAGCTGCTGGAGGCCTCCCGCCCGGCCCCGGACGCCCACACGCTGGTGCCGGACCTGGACGTCAACGCTAACGAGCTCGCGCTCATCTACCGGGCCCGCGGCATGGGCGCGGAGGCCGCGGAGACCAAGGCCGAGGAGGTCTTCGACAAGATGCAGGCCCGCCAGCGCGCGGCGCACCCCTCCGCGGGGCTGGGGGCGATGGGCCTGCCGGCCGGGGAGACCCCGGGCGAGGCGGACGGCGGCGCGCCGGGGGTCATCGGCCAGGCGTGGTCGGCCGCGCTGTCGAGCTTCTGCTTCTTCGCCACCGGCGCGTTTATCCCGATCATCCCGTTCCTCTTCGGGGCCTCGACCACCGTCGGGGCGGTGGTGGCGCTGGTGCTGGTGGCCATCGCCTTGATGTTTACCGGCGGCGTCGTGGGGGTCATCTCCGGCAAGCCGCCGCTGAAGCGGGCGCTGCGCCAGCTGCTCATCGGGCTGGGCGCGGCCGGGATTACCTACCTACTCGGCGTCGGCTTCGCCGCCTTCATCGGCTAGGCGGCACTGGCGGCAGGTGCCGAAGATCTCGGCGTCGTGGCCGGTCAGCTCGAAGTCGTGCTCCTTGGCGACGCGGGCGGCCCAGTCCTCGATGGGGCCGCCGTCGATCTCCTCGGTGCGGCCGCACTTGGTGCAGACTAGGTGGTGATGGTGCGCGTCGGAGTCGCAGTGGCGGTAGAGGGTCTCGCCGTTGGGCATGTGGAGGGCATCGACGGCATCGATGTCGCTTAAGGACTGTAGGGTGCGGTAGACGGTGGTCAGGCCCACCTTTTCCTGGCGCTGCTGGAGCGCGAAGTGGATGTCTTTAGCGGAGGCGAATTTCTCCAGCTCCCGCAGGACCTCGATGACGGCGGTGCGTTGGCGGGTGTTGCGGGAGCCCAGCTTGGGAATACTGTTTTGGATGGCCATACTGGCTAGTTTACCAGCGTTGATACATCTACAACTAGGTGAAGTGCTAGTCCTCGGGCTGGAGCGTGGCGCTGAGCGCGGCGGCCTGGCGGTAGATGTCGAGGATTTCCTCGGCGGCGAGCCGGTAGGTGACCTCGCGTCCGGAGCGCTCGGCGCGCACGAGGCCGGCCTGCTTGAGCACGCGCAGGTGCTGGCTGATGAGCGGCTGGGACTTGTCGAGCGCCTCGACCAGCTCGTGGACGTAGTGCTCGCGCTCGCGGAGCAGGAGGAGGATATGGAGGCGGAGGGGGGAATCGAGCGCGCCGAGAATCCGGACCGCGGGTTCGACGTCGGCGGCGTCCTGCTTTCTACACATGTGCGGGTGTTCTTTCTCCTGCGGGCGTGCGGGTATAGGGAATATTTACTCTCGTATTAGACCAAATAGGGGTTAAGTATGATAAATTATCGCCATACAGCAACGCCGAGGTATACCAAATCCATATTGCTTAGTGTAGTCACAATAATATACCGGCCGTCCAATAGGCAGCAGGAAAAGTAAATGGGTGCCCCCGTTCACATTTTTGGATTGGGTGGTCGCCGAGTGCCCCCGCTGCGAGCCGCGGGCGGGGACACGCTAGACTGTGATTGACCTATATCCCCTGCAACCGGCCGGGGATTGAAATCCCGACTAGAGGAGTCAGAAACACTCATGGCATCCGTCATTGATACCGTAGTTAACCTGTGTAAACGACGTGGTTTGGTCTACCAGGCGGGTGAAATCTATGGCGGTTCCCGCTCGGCGTGGGACTACGGCCCGCTGGGTGTCGAGCTCAAGGAAAACATCAAGCGCCAGTGGTGGCGCCACATGGTCCAGTCCCGTGACGACGTCGTGGGTATCGACTCCTCCATCATCCTGCCGCGCCAGACCTGGGTTTCCTCCGGCCACGTCGAGGTCTTCACCGACCCGCTGGTGGAGTCCCTCTACACCCACAAGCGCTACCGCGCGGACCACCTGCTGGAGGCCTACGAGGAAAAGCACGGCCACGCCCCGGAAAACGGCCTAGCCGATATCAACGATCCGGAGACCGGCCAGCCCGGCAACTGGACCGAGCCGAAGGCGTTTTCGGGCCTGCTGAAGACCTACCTGGGCCCCGTCGATGACGAGGAGGGCCTGCACTACCTGCGCCCGGAGACCGCGCAGGGCATCTTCGTCAACTTCAAGAACGTGCTGACCTCGGCGCGCATGAAGCCGCCGTTCGGCATTGCCAACATCGGCAAGTCCTTCCGTAACGAGATCACCCCGGGCAACTTCATCTTCCGCACCCGCGAGTTCGAGCAGATGGAGATGGAGTTCTTCGTCAAGCCGGGCGAGGACGAGCAGTGGCACCAGTACTGGATCGATGACCGCTACAACTGGTACGTCGACCTTGGTATTAACCCGGAGAACCTGCGCCTGTACGAGCACCCGAAGGAAAAGCTGTCGCACTACTCCAAGCGCACGGTGGACGTGGAATACGCCTTCGGCTTCACCGGCTCCAAGTGGGGAGAGCTCGAGGGCGTGGCCAACCGTACGGACTACGACCTGCGCGTGCACGCGGAAGGCTCCGGCGAGGACCTGTCCTACTACGACCAGCAGGCCGACGAGCGCTGGATCCCCTACGTCATCGAGCCAGCCGCCGGCCTGGGCCGTTCCATGATGGCCTTCCTGGTGGACGCCTACCACGAGGAGGAGGCTCCGAACGCGAAGGGCGGCACCGACAAGCGCGTTGTGCTGCGCCTGGACCGCCGCCTGTCGCCGGTCAAGGTCGCGGTCCTGCCGCTGTCCAAGAAGCCCGAGCTGTCCACCCCGGCTAAGGAGCTGGCGGACAAGCTGCGCGCGCACTGGAACATCGACTACGACGTCTCCGGCGCCATCGGCCGCCGCTACCGCCGCCAGGACGAGAT
The DNA here is from genome assembly GCF_040946105.1 of Corynebacterium sp. LK2590. NCBI lineage: Bacteria > Bacillati > Actinomycetota > Actinomycetes > Mycobacteriales > Corynebacteriaceae > Corynebacterium > Corynebacterium sp. LK2590. The sequence goes on along the minus strand of NZ_JAYWMH010000005.1, from coordinate 34,849 downwards.
CGGTACCCCGTTCTGCGTGACCTTCGACTTCGACTCCCTGGAGGACGGCGCCGTCACCGTGCGCGAGCGCGACACCATGGAGCAGGAGCGCGTCAAGATCGACGAGCTGGAAGCCTACCTGGCCGCCCGCCTCATCGGCTGCTAAGAGGGGACTAGGCGCAAGCATGCATTTCACCAGTTGGGATCGCAGTGATAAGGAGCGCCCGACGCTGCTGGTGGGCCGCGGCCCGGAGGAGCTGGCCTCCTTCACGGCCTCCGGCGCGGAGGTCGACGGCCAACACTGGCGCACCGAGATCGATGAGAATCTCGGCGCCTCGGCGACCTCGGACGACGGGCGCACCTACCGCCTGGCCGGCAACCTGAAAAAGGACAAGACCCTGCAGGCCTCCCTGGAGGGCCGGACCTTCAGCCTGGTCAACGAGTCGGGCAGCAACTGGGTCATCTTTGACGTCAACGACCGCAAGGTCGCCCAATTCAGCGGCGCCAACAACGGCGTGCGCGAGGCGATCCTGGAGTTCGAGAACGACGAGAACGATGCCGATCCAGACAAGGCCCTGGACCTGGGCCGCCAGGAGGTCGCAGCGCTGAGCTGGTTTAGCCGCGTCATCTTGGAAAACCGGTTGTCCCAGCGCTCGGTCGCCATTATCGGCACCCTGGTTTTGCTCTCTGCGGTGGCGGTGCTGGCGGTTCTGATTTAAACTGCATCCGTGAATGACAAGGCGGGTGTATTTAACGGGCACTCCGGCCACCGGGTAGAGGCCCAGTTGCGCTGGAGCGGTGGGCGTTTGCTGGATGAGGCAGACGACGTCATCGCCAGCGCTAATGACGAGGTCCTCACCGTGGCGGGGGACCACCTGCTGCTCGAAAACCTGGGCAGCCAGATGCGTTTCCGCCTGCGCGGCACCTCCTCCCAGGGGACGTTTTACAACGTCCAGCAGACCACCTTCTCGGTCTCCCGCCTGTCCGCTACCTGCGGGCCCCGCCGCTACATCCTGGAGCGCACCCGGCCTTTCCGGCGGGAGCGCTGCGTCAAGGCCTTAGGCACGGGCGAGGACGCCCCGGTGACCATCGCGCGCACCAGCCCGCAGATGGGCGGGGACCTCGTGGTCACCCGCGCCCCGGCAGGCGAGGCCCTCCCGCTGGCAGACCTGGCCTTTTTGACCTGGGGGATTAGCCTTATCGATCTGCCGCGCCAGACCCGGCGCATCTAGCCCTCCCGCGAGCGGGAGGGGCAAGCGGAAAACCAGAAAGGCTAGAAGGCGCCGCCGCGGCCGCCGCCACTGAAGCCGCCGCCCCCGCCGAAGCCGCCACCGAAACCGCCGCGGTTGCCGCCGCCGAGCATCTGGCCGATGACCATGCCGGTGACCACGTTGCCGGCGACGTTGCCGGCCTGCGCGCGGCGCTGGGAGCGGCGGTAGTCGTCGATGTCGCTCTTGGCCCGCTGCAGCGCGGCCTGGGCGGCGGCCAGTGCCTGCCGGGCGGCATCGAGGGCGCGCTGGATATCGGACTTCTTGTACTGCAGCGCCTGGGCGTGCAGGCGCTCCGCATCGGCCAGGGCGGTCCGGGCGGAGGCGCCGACGAGCCGCCCGCGCGAGGAGATCAGATCCTCGGCGGCCTGGATCTGCGCCGCCGCGGCGTTGAGCTGCTGGTCCAGCAGGGCCAGCTGGCGGGCGTGGGTCGAGGTGGCCTCGCGGACGCGGTCCAAGGCCTGATCGACCTCGGTGTCGATGGTGGCCAGCTCGGTATAGCTTCCCAGCGGATCCGTGTCCCCCTCGCGGCGCGCGCGGTCGACGGCGGCGCGGGCGCGGCCCACCAGCTCGTCCAGGGCGGCCCAGTCGGCGGCGGTGCCCTGGGACTGGCCCTGTTGCTTGAGCTGCTCGGCCTCGGCGAGCTCCTCGTCGACCTCGGTGATGAGGGCTCCCAGCTGGGACTGGGCGGTGGCGATATTGGTTTCGGCGTTTTCCACGCCGGTCAGCAGCCGGTTGGCCACCTCGAGGGCGTGCTCGCAGGAACGAATGGCATCGATAAGCCCGCCCTGCTGGCCCGCCGGCTGGGCGGCAATACCCCGGGCACGCTCCAGGTCCTTGTCCGCCTCGTCTAGGCTGACCGCGGCCATCTCCACGTTGTCGGCGATGGACTCGAGCATCTCGGTGGAGTAGTTGGCCTGCAGCGACTCCCAGGTGGACTGCGCCTGCGGCTGGCGGGCGCGCAGGTCGACCACGCGCTGGGTCAGCTCGTCCAGCTTGCTGTCCGCGGTGGCCAGCAGGTTGCGCATCTCGGCGAATTCCTCCGCCTGCTCGTCCAAGGCCTGGTCGGCCTGGCCGCAAGAGGAGATGATGTCGACCAGCATCTGGCGGCGCTGGGACTCGGATTCCGGGATGGAATCATCCAGGCGCTGGCGGATGTCGAAGGCCTTGCGCAGCGTGGCGGTCGAGTGGTTCATCGCGCGGGTGAACTGGCGGGTGCGCTCCGCGCCGAACTCGGCCTGAGCGAGCTGGAGCTCTTCCTTGCCGCGGCGGATGGACTCGTCGGTGGAGACGAGCTCCTCGTGGGCGCGCTCCTCCAGGGTCTCCAGCGGCAGGGCGCCGAGCCGGCGGGTGTCGGCCGGGTCGATGCTGCGGGCATCAGACAGCGTAGCCTGCGACTGCTTCTTGGTCTTGCGGCGCGAATAGGCCCAGATGCCGCCGCCGGCCGCGGCCAGGGCCGCGCCGCCGCCCAGCAGCCAGCCGGTCCCGCCGGCGCCCTCCTCTCCGTGCCCCTTTTTGAGGGCCTCCTCGACGACGGCCTGCGCCGCCCCGGGGAAGTCGTCGGCGGCCAGGCGGGCATAGGCGGCATCGTAGAGCCGGTCGATGTCGCTCTGGTTCCACTCGCCGCCCACGTAGACGCCGGCGTCGCGCGCGTCCACGTTGACCACGAAGGCGGCGGTGTTCTGCCCGCGGGAGTTGACCACCTGCTGCGCGTAGTCCTGGGCCTGCAGGCCGGACAGATCGTTGGAGTAGATGATGTAGAGCAGGCGCTGCTGCTCGGTCTGCAGCTCCGAAATCTGCTCGGACAGCTGGCTGACCTGCGCGTCCGATAGTACGCCGGCTTCGTCCGTGACCGGCTGGCGCACCTGGCTCGGATCCAGCGCGAGTACCTGCACCTGGGGCCCTGGCGCCGCCGATGCCTCCAGGGCCGCCGGGGCGGCGCAGGCTACCAGCGCGGCGGCGGTGAAGGCCGAAAGGCGCAGCGGCAGGCGGGAGGCAACGACGGGGTGGGGCAGGTGAACGCGCTTTGTCATGGCCACCAGAATACCGTGTTGCTGGCATACTGGGCACGGTGAAACCAGCCGCAGCACAACCTTCCCGCTCAGCCGGCGCGCCGGCCTGGATCGCGGTCCTGGGCACCGCGCAATACGACGGCGTGGCCTCCCGGGTGCTCGCCGCGCGCATCGCCACCGCCACCCAGCTCGCCCACGCGCACCCGGCGGCCGCGGTTTTCACCCTGGGCGGCAACCTGCCCGGAGATCGCTTCACCGAGGCCGGCGTGGCGGCCCGGGACATGGTGGCCGGCGGCATCGACAGCGCCCGGGTCACGGCCCTGGCCGAGGGCAACGACACGGCCGGCTCCCTGGCCGCGCTGGCCCGCGAGGTCTCCGCGCGCGGGCTGGGCGCCGGCGTCATCGTCACCGATCCGCTCCACCGCGCGCGGACCGCCGCCCTGGCCCGCCGGGCCGGCCTGCGCGCTCGCACCTGCGGGGCGCGCGACTGCCCGCAGCGCTTCCCGCACCGTTCCTGGTGGCGCGCCGCCGCCCACGAGGGCGGGGGACTGGCCGTCCTCGGCGCGGAGATGACCGTAGGTGCCCGCCGGGCGCGGCAGCTGCGCGGGGTGCTGCACGGCATCGAAAATCGCCTGCGGCCCTCGCGCGCCCGCCGGAACCATTTCCTACGCGCCGATTAGCCAACCGGCCGCGGCCCGGCCCGGCGTTTAGACTGGCAGGGTGACCTATAGCTACCAACCCGTCGACCGTGAGCGCCGCAGCCCGGAAGGGACCAAGGGCTCGAGCTTTCCTTCCGGCAGTGCTGCCGATGCCGACCACCGCGGCGCCTTCGCCCGCGACCGCGCCCGCGTGCTGCACTCGGCCGCGCTGCGCCGCCTGGCGGACAAGACCCAGGTGGTCGGCCCCCACGACGGGGACACCCCGCGCACGCGGCTGACCCACTCGCTGGAGGTCGCTCAGATCGCCCGCGGCATCGGGGCCGGGCTGGGGCTGGACCCGGACCTGTGCGACATGGCCGGCCTGACCCACGACATCGGCCACCCGCCCTACGGGCACAACGGCGAGAACGCGCTCAACGAGGTCGCCGCGGACTGCGGCGGCTTCGAGGGCAACGCGCAGACCCTGCGCATCCTGAGCTTCCTGGAGCCGAAGATTCTGGGCACCGGCGCGGAAAGCCAGACCTCCTACGGGCTCAACCTGACGCGCGCGGCCCTGGACGCGGCCTGCAAATACCCGCGCACCAAGACCAACCCGGACGGTACGACCAACCGTAAATACGGCTGCTACGACGAGGACGTGGCCACGCTCGAGTGGCTGCGCGCCGGCCACACCGACGACCTGCCCTCCATGGAGGCCCAGGCCATGGATTTTTCGGACGATATCGCCTATTCCGTCCACGACGTCGAGGACGGGGTGGTCTCCGGGCGCATCTCCCTGCAGGTGCTCTGGGACCTGGTGGAGCTAGCCGCCCTGGCCGACAAGGGCGCCCACGCCTTCGGCGGCACGGCCGAGGAGCTGCTCGCCGCCGCCGATTCCCTGCGCCGCCTGCCGGTGGTCAACCGCGCCGCGGACTTCAACCACACCCTGGACGACTACGTCGCGCTCAAGCAGCTGACCTCGGAGCTGGTGGGCCGCTACGTCGGCGCGACCGTGGACGCCACCCGCGCGCACAACGCGGACCTGCTGGATAACAACCAGCTGGGCCGCCAGCACGGCCGCCTGGTGGTCCCGCCCCTGGCGGATGCGGAGGTGCGGCTGCTGAAGACCATCGCGGTCCTCTACGTCATGGACGAGCCGACCCACCTGGCCCGCCAGGACAGGCAGCGCGAGCGGATCTACCGCGTCTTCGACTACCTGACCGCCGGCGCGCCGGGGGCGCTGGACCCGATGTTCAGGCTCTGGTACGACCAGGCCGAGACCCCGGCGCAGCGCTGCCGCGTCATCGTGGACCAGATCGCGTCCATGACCGAGTCCCGCCTGGAGCGACTAGCCCGCCAGTCCGCGGACCTGGCCGGCTTCTACGATTAGGCGCCGCTAGCGCAGCAGGCGCACGCCGAGGTCGTCGAGGACCCGGCGCAGGCGCCGCGAGTCGGCCTCGGGCAGGCACCAGTTCGCGCAGACGATGGAATCCAGGCCGAGCTCGCGCAGGAAGTCGGCCAGGGCGTTAAGGTTGCGCGGGGCGGGGCGCTCGCCGGCCTGGCGCAGGTTGCCCAGCGCCCGGTAGAAGTCGGCCTCGCTGCGCAGGTGGTCCGTGATCAGTACGCGTTTAGTGTTCGGCATCTGGGATCTCGCAGAAGCTTTCGTAGTGGTCGGAGGCGTAGTACCAGTGCTCGGGGTCGGTCTCGCTGCCGCCGCCGGTCACGATCCGGCGCTCGCCGCGGTGGTTTAACCCCGGGGTCTCCACGGTGTACTCGCGGTAGTAGTCGGAGGCCTGGTCCGGCAGCACGCCCTCGTAGTTGCCGAAGCGCTGGTTGTCGTTGTCCGGGTGCGGGTAGGGCCCGCCGGCCTGGATGGTCTCCACGGTCTCGGCGGCCTCGGCCGGCAGGGTAGACAGCTCGCAGGTGTCATTCTCGGCCGACACGGCAGCCTCCGAACTCCCCGCGCCGCCGGAACCGGTCTGCGCACCCGAACCCGCGCCGGAGTTACCGCCTAAGTCCAGGCCGAAATAGCCCGCGATGAGAACCACCGCGAGCCCGCCTAAGGCCACCGGCCACGATTTTTGGGAGCTACCGCTTTTCGCCATGGCTTTAAGTTGTAACAGGTGTGCCAGCCGATACCGAAATTGGGCGCCGGTTTGCGGTGCTGGGTACGCTATTACACATGGCGCGAGGCAGGATTCCGGAAAGCGATATTCAGCAGATCCGAGAGCGTGCACCGATTGAGGAGATCGTGGGCGAATACGTCCAGCTCAAACCGGCGGGGCACGACTCCATGAAAGGCCTGTCTCCCTTCAAGGACGAAAAGACCCCGTCCTTCCACGTGCGCCCCCAGCGCGGCTATTTCCACTGCTTTTCCACGGGCAAGGGCGGCGACGTGTTCACCTTCCTCATGGAGATGGAACAGCTCAGCTTCCCGGAGGCCGTCGAAGCCGTCGCGCAGAAGATCGGCTACCACATCAACTACCAGGGCGGGACCACCGGCGCCCGCGACGTGAAACCGGGCACCCGCCAGCGCCTTATCCAGGCCAACAAAGCCGCGCACGAGTTCTACCGCCAGCAGCTGGAGACCCCGGAGGCCGCCACGGCCCGCAACTTCCTGCTCGACCGCGGCTTTTCCCAGCAGGTCATCTACGACTTCGAGTGCGGCTACGCCCCGGACGGCTGGGATACGTTGACTAAATACCTGCTGCGTAAGGGCTTCGACTACGAGGAGTTGGAGGCCGCCGGGCTGTCCAAGATGGGCCGGCGCGGCCCCATCGACCGCTTCCACCGCCGCCTGCTGTGGCCGATCAAGGACATGGCCGGCAACGTCATCGGCTTTGGCGCGCGCAAGCTCTTCGATGACGACAACCTGGGCAAGTACATGAACACCCCGGAGACCATGCTCTACCACAAGTCCAAGGTGCTCTTCGGGCTGGACGTGGCGAAGTCGAGCATCGCCAAGCAGCGCCAGGCCGTCATCGTGGAGGGCTACACGGACGTGATGGCCATGTACGCCGCCGGGGTGCCCAACGCGGTCGCCTCCTGCGGCACGGCGTTTGGCGGGGAGCACCTGCAGCTGCTGCGGCGCCTCATGCTGGACGACAGCTATTTCAACGGCGAGCTCATCTACACCTTCGACGGCGACGAGGCCGGGCAGAAGGCTGCCCTACGCGCCTTCGAGGGCGAGCAGAAATTCACCGGCCAGTCCTTCGTCTCCATCGCCCCGGACGGGATGGACCCGTGCGATCTGCGGCTCAAGCGCGGCGATGCCGCCGTGCGCGAGCTGGTCGCCGACCGTATCCCGATGTTCGAGTTCGTCATCGAGTCGCTGATTTCCGGCTACCGGATTGATACCGCCGAGGGCCGCCTGCAGGCCCTGCGCCGCGCGGTCCCCGTCGTCGCGCAGATCCGCGACAAGCCCCTGCAGCGCGAATACGCCCGCCGCCTGGCCGGCTGGGTGGGCTGGCCGGATCCGGAAGAGGTCATGCACCAGGTCGAGCAGGCCGCCCGGGATAACCGCTCCAACGCCCAGCGCAAGCCGGTGATGCAGGCCAAGCGCTTCGACCACGCGCAGGCCCAGCCCGCCCAGCAGGACGTGCCGGCCATCCGCCCGCCCAGCCCCAACGAGACCCACCTGTGGCCGCAGCGCGAGGCCCTCAAGCTGGCCCTCCAGCACCCGGCCGTGGTGGGCGAGTACTTCGACAGCCTGCCGGCGGACTCCTATACCAACGACGCCTACCGGATAGTGCGGGAGGCCATCGCCGCCGAGGGCGGCGCCGTGCGCGGCGCGCAGCTGCCCAACGTCGAGTGGCTCGCCGTCGTCGCCGGCCAGATGCGCGATCTGACCGGCCGCAACTTCGTCTCGGAGCTGGCCGTGGAAACCATCCTGCCCACCGGCGATATCCCGCTGGAAAGCTACGCCGACTCCGTGCTGTCCCGCCTGCAGGAATCCCGCGTGGCCGACCAGATCGCCCAGCTCAAGGCCCGCCTAGGCCGCATGCGCCCCAGCGACGACGAGCGCGCCTACAACAGCCTCTTCGCCGATCTGGTGGCCCTGGAACAAGCCCGCCGCGAGCTCAACGAGCGGGCGCTGTAGCTCACCCAACGCGCACCCAAAGCACTCCCAGCGCACCTTCAAAAGCACCCCCGAACCCCTGCCTCCCGCCGGCTGGGTGACGTGAATAAGGCATAGAAAAAGCGCGGGCCGCACGGGCCCGCGCTCTTGCACGGCTAATCGAGGTAGAGCGAGGCTAGTCCTCGTCGGGTTCGTAGATGCGGTCCCGGGGGATATCGGGCTGCGCAGCGGACCGGGAGCCGCGGGAACGCAGGTCCTTGACCTCGCGCATGCGCGGTTCCGGGTCGAGGCGGTTGGCCACGGCCTTGCGCGCAGACCGCAGGGCGGACTTGGTGGCGGGGGAATTGACGGCCTTCTGGTAGGCACCCTTGATCTGGTGATAACGCTTGCGGCCGGCCTTAGTGCCGAAGACGTACCCGGCTGCGGCGCCAACAACGAACTGAATCATGGGCGGTAAATTACTCCCTTGCGAAAATCGGCGATAGGTGTGGTGCTTTTTACGTTCCTAGCCTACCCATTTTCCCTTCCCGCCCGAACGGGGGTGGGGAGGGCGAAGTGTTTTCTTAGTCTTCCGTATATGCATTGAGCACTATATATTTAGGGTGTGGACATGGGAATGGTGCCGGCCGTGCCGGCGACAAATGAGGCCGCAGCAGGCGTGGCGTGGGCCGCTTTGCTGCTGGCGTGTTCACAGGAATCAGCCTAACTAACCCCGCCGAGGGCAGGGCGGGGGCCCGCGTGGCGGGGGAGCGCGCGGGAAATTCACACCATTGCGGGTGCCGTAGCGGTAGCGGGATTGTTTGATCCTCGGTAATGTCCTTACAGGTAAACACACTCATTTTTGTATTCCTAAATTCGCTAAAGGAGCGTAATGCCTGCCCCGAAGATCATGACGGTCTACGGTACCCGCCCAGAAGCCATCAAGGTGGCGCCGGTCATCAAGGCCCTCGACCAGGATGATCGCTTTGAATCCGTGCCGGTATCCACCGGCCAGCACAAGGAAATGCTCGAGCAGGTCAACTCCATGTTCGGGATCTCCCCAGCTCACGATCTGGGCCTGATGAAGCCGGGGCAGGGCTTGAACGAATTGGTCTCCCGGGCGTTGGTGGGCCTGGACGAGGTGATCTCCAAGGAGAACCCGGACGCGATCATCTCCCAGGGGGATACCTCCACCGCGATGGCCGCGGCGCTGGCCGGTTTCCACCGCGGCGTCAAGGTGATCCACCTGGAGGCCGGCCTGCGGACCGGCGATATCTCCTCCCCGTTCCCGGAGGAGGCCAACCGTCGGATCATCGGGCAGGTCGCGGCGCTGCACCTGGCGCCGACCGAGGGTGCGATGGAAAACCTGCGCAAGGAGAATTTCCGCAGCAAGGACATCGTGGTCACGGGCAACACCGTCATCGACGCGCTGCTCGAGGCCGCCGGCTGGGACACCGAGTTTGTCGATCCGGCGCTGCAGGCCGCCGCGGCCACCGATAAGCGCCTGGTCGTGGTGACCACCCACCGCCGGGAGAACCTGGACGCGATGAAGAATATCGGCGACGCGGTCGCGGACCTGGCGGGTGAATATTCAGACACTTACTTCGTCCTGCCGTTGCACCTGAACCCGAAGGTGCGCCAGGCGGTGCTGCCGGAGGTCGAAAATCTGGACAACGTCATCATCACGGACCCGCTGCCGTACGACCAGTTCACCCAGCTGCAGAACCGCGCGAGCATCATCCTGACCGACTCCGGCGGAGTCCAGGAGGAGGCCCCGGCGCTGGGCAAGCCCGTGCTGGTGATGCGCTCGAATACTGAGCGCCCCGAGGCCGTCGTGGCAGGCACCGTCAAGCTGGTCGGCACCGACCGCGACCTCATCACCGCGGAGGCGCGCCTCCTGCTCGAGGACGACGCCGCCTACGCCGCCATGGCGAATGCGGTCAACCCCTACGGCGACGGCCAGGGCGCGGCGCGCTCGGTCGCGGCCATCGCGAACCTGTTCGGCCTGGGCGAGTGCCTGCCGGACTTCGCGCCGTCCGCCGCGGACTAGGGTGCGGCCGCCCCGCGGCGGAATTCGCCCCCGCGTTCCGCCGGTTGGGGCGCGCGCGACCTTCTATACTGGGGAACATGCAACCCCATGAGCTTTCCCAGACGATCATCCTGCCGCAGACCAAGGTGGCATTCTTTATCAACCTCAAGGTGCCCGAAGGCCAGGAGCAGGCGGCTATCGATGCCCTGACCGGCCTGTCCGGCACCGTCGATGGCGTCAGCTTCCGCGATCCGCATTCGCACCTGAGCGCCGTGGTGGGTATTGGCTCCCAGCTGTGGGACCGGCTTTTCGACCCGTCGACCGCGCCGAAGCCGGAGGGGCTGCACGACTTCGTGCCGCTGGAGGGTGACAAGCACTCCGCGCCCTCGACGGGCGGGGACCTGTTCTTCCACATCCGCTCGGACGAATTCGACCGCGCCTTCGAGCTCACCCGCCGCATCAAGGGGCTTCTGGGCGACGAGGTGGAAACCCTCGACGAGGTGCACGCCTTCCGCTACATGGACTTCCGCGATCCGCTGGGCTTCGTGGACGGCACCGAGTCCCCTCAGGGACGCGCCGGCGCCGACGCCGCCCTGATTGCTGAGGGCCAGTGGGCCGGCGGCAGCTACATCGTGGAGCAGAAATACACCCACAACCTGAAGGACTGGGAGGAAATCGGCGTCGAAGAGCAGCAGCGCGTCATCGGCCGCACCAAGGCCGAGGACATCGAGTTCGACGACGCCGATAAGCCGCACAACAGCCACGTCTTCCTGAACTCTGTGGAGGACGTCGACGGCAACTCCCTGGAGATCGTCCGCGACAACCTGGCCTTCGGCAAGGGCACCGGCGAGCAGGGCACCTTCTTCATGAGCTACGCCAACGACGTTCGCGTGACCGAGCTGATGCTGCGCCGCATGTTCCTGGGCGAGCCCCGCGGCAACTACGACCGCATCCTCGACTTTTCCACCCCGCTGACGGGCGCGAACTTCTTCGCCCCGCCGCAGGAATTCGTCGACGCCGCCGACGAGTACGTCCGCCCCGGCCTCCTGCCGGACGATGATGCCCCGGCCGATCCCAGCCAGCCCGCCACGCAGCTGAGCGCCGCCAAGGGGCTTTTCCCGCAGGACTAGCGGCTTTTTGCGCCGCCCTGGGAGAACACCCCAGGGCGGATTTTGCTGGTGGTGGAGGTTGCCGAGTTTCAGGATCGGTAGAATACACAATTCGATCCGAACGGCTTCGGTAACTGAACTCATGGATAGCTTGTCTCCCAAGAGCCCTCCTCAAGTCCATCTCCCCTTGTCTACAGAGGGGGTAGCGTACTTTGTGGATGAGGCTGGGAGTAAGGGCTCTCTCGGGAAACACTTTGTGACAGCAGCGGTGAGGACTACTGATCCGGATAAGCTCTCTAGAGCTATCAAAGCCTGTCGCGATAGAAATAGTTTTACGAAAGCCGAAGAAATCAAGTTTTCTAAGGTGACAAAGAGTTCCGAGCCGATACTTGCCGAACTATTTTCGGAAGCAGTGTCAGCAGGGTGCACCTTTGGAGCGTTTGTTTTAGATAAACGGCATTTTGACCCGTGGTCTAACAGGGATCAATGGCAGGGGCACCGCTTCGCCACCGACCGGTTGCTTCGAGGGCTTATAACTCGGCGCGAAGTGAGTGTGCTGATGGTAGATCACATTGATGTCCCAGAAAGGATTTCGTATGGTGATGAGCTTGCTGCCGGTTTAAATAAGAGATTTGGAAACAAGCGAGTGGTCACCGCAGTTAGTTTCGATTCTAGGACCTGCCCTCCACTGCAAATCGCCGATTTGTTGGCTAGCGCGGTATTTCACGCGAGAAAGATAATTGAAGACAATGGGTTGGAGCATTTTCTCGACGACAAAACACCGAAGGCACGATTGGCGAAAGACATTGCGGCTGCACTAGGCGAAACGTGTTTCAACGATTGTCGAACCGACCTGCTGAAACTCCAAACAAGCCATGAGCTGTCCTTGACAGAACTTAGGGGTGGGGTATGATCCAATCAGGCGCTGAAGCCTTAGTCTCAGACTAGAAGCAAGCGCCCGATGGGCCGAGTCTCAGACTCATTACCCATGAAAAGCGGATCCCAAACCGCAATACTTACCGTACTTATCGCGACGCCCCACTTGAAAAAGTGGGGCGTTTGCTTCTTAACTACAAATTTGCTTTTCGGCTGTGCCATAACCCACTGAACTGGGATAATGCACACCTAGGGCCAGGGTAGTCTCCCAGGAATTAGACGTTGTAGTACAGCTCGAATTCCTTCGGGGACGGGCCCTGCCGCAGGGGCAGGATTTCGCGGTCGAACTTGAGCCGGGCGTAGGCCTCGAGGAAGTCCTCGGTCATGACGTCGCCGGCGGTGAGGAACTCGTGGTCGGCCTCGAGGGCCGCGAGCGAGGACTCCAGGGAGTGGGGGACCTGGGGGATGTCCTTGCGCTCTTGCGGGGAGAGCTCGTAGAGGTCCTTGTCCACCGGCTCGCCGGGCTCGATGCGGTTGAGGATGCCGTCGATGCCGGCCATCATCTGCGCGGTAAACGCCAGGTAGGGGTTGGCCGAAGGATCGGGGGCGCGGAACTCGATACGCTTGGCCTTCGGGTTTTCGCCGGTCAGGGGGATGCGGATGGCCGCGGAGCGGTTGGACTGGGAATAGGCCAGGTTGACCGGGGCTTCGAAGCCGGAGAACAAACGGCGGTAGGAATTGACCGTGGGGTTGGTCAGCGCGAGCACAGCCGGTGCGTGCTTGAGCAGCCCACCGATGTAGTAGCGGGCGATGTCGGACAGGCCGGCATACCCGGTCTCGTCGTAAAAGAGCGGCTTGCCGTCCTTCCACAGCGACTGGTGGGCATGCATGCCGGAGCCGCCATCGCCGGCCAAGGGCTTGGGCATGAAGGTGGCCGTCTGCCCGTGGCTTTCCGCGGTATTGCGCACCACGTACTTGAAGGCCTGCATGTCATCGCCGGCCCGGAGGAGGTTGGCGAAGCGATAGTTGACCTCCTGGATGCCGCCCGTGGCTACCTCGTGGTGGAAACGCTCGACGTCAAAGCCTATGAGCTCCAGGTTGTAGGCAATGTCGTCGCGCACCGGGATGGTCTTGTCGTAAGGCGCAACCGGGAAGTAGCCGTCGTTGATGCGGATCTGGTTACCGCGGTTCGGGCTGCCGTCCATCATGGTTTCCTCGCCCGAGCGCCACCAGCCCTCGTCCGAGTCGACCTGGTGGAAGGAGTGGTTCACGCCGGAGGAGTAGCGGACCGAGTCGAAGACGTAGAACTCCGCCTCCGCGCCGATGGAGCAGGTATCGGTGATGCCGGTCTCCTGCAGGTAGGCCTCCGCCTTCTGGGCGATGGAGCGCGGGTCGCGGGAGTAGGAGGCCTGGGAGAGTGGATCCCGGACGAAGAACTGCATGTTCAGCGTCTTGTGGGCGCGGAACGGGTCGAGGTACGCCGTGCCCGGATCGGGGATGAGCGTCATATCCGACTTATCGACGGTGGCGAAACCGGGGATGGAGGAGCCGTCGAAGGCGAAGCCCTCCCGGGCGGTCTCTTCCGTCAGCAGGCGGGCGGGCACGGTCAGGGCGTGCTCGGCGCCGAACACGTCGCTGAAGCGAATATCGAGGTAGCGGACCTGTTCCGCCTGGATGAAGTCGATGACATCGTGGACTGAGGAAGCTTGCAAGCTCACTGTAAAAAACACGCCTTAGGGTGTAGTTGGGGATGAGAAATAATGGGAAAGAGATGGGTGCTGGGCTGGCACCGGTGCTCTAGGACAGCGCCGGCACGTCCCAGAGGTTGAGCGGGGTGCCCAGGCCCTTGTCGCGGGCTTGGTCGAGGACGTCCGTGGCCCACGCGACGTCCTCGACGGGCATGCCGCCGATGGAGTAGAAGAAGATCTCCTCGTCGTTAGTGCGGCCGGGTGCCTGGCCGTCGGCGATGGCGCCGATATTGGCGATGTCGGACTCTTCCAGCTTGCCCTCCTGGACCATGTCCCACCAGCGGTTGCCGGGGATGCCGAGCAGACGCTCGTAGGTCACGTCGGGGCCGTTCTCGTTGAACCACTCGGCGTACAGGCCCTTGTAGTCCACGACGAGGCGGGCACCGCCGGAGGCCACGAAGTCGTCGTCGAAGCGGGCCGCGGCCGGGGCCAGCACCAGCGCGCCGGGCTTGAGCCAGTCCTTGTTGAAGTACGGGAAGCCCTGCGGGCCGTCCTGGGAGGTCGAGGTGCCCGCAATGAGGATATCGGAACCTTCCACCGCCTCCTGCTCGCTGTCGACGACGGTGAACTCAATATCTGGGTGCTGCTCGCGCAGGTAGTTCGCGGTGCGCTCGGTGGAGGCTGCCGTGCGCCCCTTGATCTTGACGCGCTTGATGGACGGGCGCTGGGTAATCGAGGAAGCCAGGATGGTCCGCGACATCACGCCCGGTCCGATGATGCCGACTTCCTCGGCGTTGTCCACGGCTAGGTGCTTCACGCCCACGGCCGGGACCGCGCCGGTGCGGTAGGCGGAGAGCAGATTCGCGGACATGATGGCCTTTGGCGCGCCCGTGACCGTGTCGTTGAGGACGAAGACGTGGATGGAGCGCGGCAGCCCGTGGTTACGGTTGTCCGCGTTGGAGCCGTACCACTTGACGCCAGTGTTGTTGAAACGGCCGCCGATATAGGCCGGCATAGCCATGAAGCGGCGGTCGGGGCCGTTGGCCGGCATCCCCTCGAACTCCGGGTCATCGGGGAAGTTGATCTGCGCGCCGTGGCTGTTGGCGGAGGCACCAGCCATGCGGTAGTCACCCTTGTCGAGCAGGATGAGGGTTTCTTCCATGGTTTCGACGCACTTGGCGGCATCCGTCACGCCGGCGTCGATCATGTCTTGTTCGGACAACCAGATGAGGTCTATTCGGGTATCAGGTTGTTCACTTGCTGTCATGGGCCTGCTTTCTGTGTTGAGCGCGCTTGCGGGCTCGCGGCGAAAAGCTTCCTTGGCTCACCCGCGAAGGCGCGACTGCGAAATCCAAGGTCGTACGGCCCAGTGTATTGAAGCCACACCCACGCCGTACCCACTTTGCGTTTTACCCCCACGCCGAAACCAGGCGAATATGTCTATTGCACTCTACGTTTGCCCACAAACACTTTCACAAACCCCTATGCTGCGACAATGCCCTATACCGGGGGTGATTACGGGGTAAACATGGATGCCTTGACTAGAAACCGTCAGCGGGGTTGTATTCCTGATTTCTGGCTTCGCGGGGGGGGGATTAGTGCACAGCCGACCGCCTCATCCGAGCTGGGGAGCCTGCTGGCTTGCTGAGGAGGTCGCAAGCGGCCTAATTCGTGTAGGGGTCGTTGGCTCGGCAGAATTCTTCCGAGTTGGTGGAAATGCAGTTCATCCACCAACTTTGTATTTCGCCACTGGAGGGGTTCGGGTTGCCGTTCTCATCGTGGCCGTATCCGCAAATTGCCGCAGGGCATGTTCCCCCGTCTGCGTAGGGGATGGTCGCGGGATCGGGAAGTCCGGCGTTGGCCTCGGCCTCGCGATACTCTTCAGCGCCTTCTTGATTGGCGCAGAAGTCAGTAGGTTGAGTGGTTCCGTCCGACATCAGCGAAGGGCCCGGCGTTCCAGGGAGGCACTCTACAACGTAAGGCTCTTGCGGTTCCGTAGCTGAGGCTGCGGGATCTGGGGACTGTGCCGCAGGATCTTCGGAACTCTGTTCTTTACTGGTTACCTGTGAAGTGCTTGGCTTGGTGCTCTCGCTGGAGGTTGTGGACGCACTGCTAGTAGAGGAGGCAGAAGTGGGGTTTTCGGAAGGAGTGTTTTGCTCGCCTCCGCACGCGCTGACGAGAAGAACTGAGGCGAAAATTAGGGGAAGTGTGCGGCGCATGGTGGAGCCTTTCGGGGAGGGAGAGGGGAGACTTGCCTGCCTGGCCATCAGTCGTGGACGGTGTGGCTATCTCTACGTATACCTGACTCGCCGCGGGCTAGCGCTGTACTTAGGAAAAAAGAAAAAGCCCGCTGTAAACAGCGGGCTTGTGTTGCTCCTCCAACTGGGCTCGAACCAGTGACCCTTCGATTAACAGTCGAATGCTCTGCCAACTGAGCTATGGAGGAATATCCATTCGCTGCAACGACTGCTCGCTGCAACGAGACATAACTATATTAGGAAACCTCCGAATAACACAAATCGCCAGGCAGGAGAGGTTATCTGGAATCGTATTGGCAGCGCGGAATGAGTGGGCTGTGGCAGGTAGATTAGAGGGGTGACTTCTCGGATATCTTTTCACCCGCACACGTGGACTAAGCGGTCCCTGGTGGTGCACACGGACCTGCCGGGGCCGCCGGAATGGGGCCCGGAGAAGCTGTGGCGCCGGCTTCCCGCACGGGCGCAGCGGCCGGTCCGCGTGAGCTTCACGTTTAATCGTGATGTCGCGGTCACGGGTGACTGCTTGGCGTTGGCGCTATCGACGCTGACGGGAAAGAACTTCGAGCGCATCGATTTCGGCTTCGAGGTATCCGCCGGTGTGCGGGAGGCTATTGCGGAGTGGACGCAGGCGGAAGTCAACGCCGAAGGCGCACCCGGCGGGGCGGGTACCGCGCCGGGCGGGGTGACGGAAGCGATCGCGGGCAAGGCGGTGCTGAACTTTTCCGGCGGGTTTGACTCCCTGGCGGCGCGCTACCTGCTGCCGGAAGATCATGAGCTGGTCTCGTTGGATTTCGGCGGAAGGTTTAGCCGCGAGCGGGAGTTCTTTCAGCGCTTCGACCCGATCCGCGTGGAGACCAACGTCGTGCGCACCCCGCTGCGGGCGAACTCTTGGTCGTTTATCGGCCTGGGGACCCTGCTGACCGCGGCCACCACGCGCGCGGAGTACTGCTCTTTCGGTTCCATCCTGGAATCGACCCGGTTCAAGCGGGGCAGCGCCTATGAGAACAACTTCACGTTCCCGCCGTTTGCGGCAGCGGGGATGACGAACGCGGCGCCGACGCTGGGCCTGACCGAGGCCGGCACGGTCTTGGTGCTCGCGCACAACGCGCCCGAGCTGCTGGCAGATTCGCTGCAGTCGCTGGCGGGACCCCGCGAGGAAAAGCTGGTGCGCAAGCGGGCGCTGGTCGAGGCGGTGCTCGCAGCGGCGGGCACGCCGGTGCGCCTTCCGCGCATCGAGATGCCGCCGGAGCCCTATTTCACCTTCGGGGATAACTTCACCACGGACCTGACCGCGATGTACTTGAGTTGGCTGGGGCACCCCGACCTAGCCCGGCAGTTGGTGCGTGGGTTCAGCCAGCAGATCGTGCGCGACGTGCGGGGCATGGATTTTGACTTCATGCGCAAGGCAGACGGGCGGATATACCGCAACTACCCGGAGCCGCTGCGCGCCACGCTGACCGCGGGGCTGGACAAGGCCGGCATCGAGTACTACTCGGCCCAGGATGAGGAAGCCAACGCGGAGTTCCTGCGCTACTGGCAGGCCTTCAAGGCCAAACAGGCTGGCTAGGGCGTGATGCTGTCGCTGAACATGTCGTCGGCCAGCAGCTCGTCCCAGTGCCCGCCCAGGGAGACGGCGAATTCCAGGATGCCCTGGAGGAGATAGAACGGCGGTGGCGCGTGCCCCGGGCCCCAGTCGCCGACTAGGAAGCGGCGGCGCCCGGCGTGGTCGGCGGTAGCCTCCTTCCAGGGGCGGCAGTGCTGGGTCACGTGGAGCTCATCGTCGCTGCACTGCAGGTAGGCCACGTGGTTCGGAAAGGACTCGGCGTAGAGCGGGGTGACGTCAGTGACGGCGGGGATGTCCTCAATCGGCGCGCCCGCCCAGCTGCTGTCCAGGAAGGCCTTGACGTGACCGGGGTAGTAGCCGGCGATGGTGGTCTGCGGGTTCGCCACGATGGCTAGGGAGCCGGGGAAGCGGTGCGAGTAGTACAACGCGGCAAAGGCCCCGGCGGAGGAACCGTAGAAGATGAGGTGTTCTGCGTTGTCCAGCCCGTCCTGGATGTGGGTGAGGGCGCGGACCAGATCGTCCTGCAGGGGCAGGGACGGCGAACCGGTGAACCACCCGATGGCGGTGCTGCGCCCCAGCATCGGATCGGAGACGAAGACCAGATTGGCGTCCAGATTTTCGGTCAACTGCTGGCCCACAAACAGCGGCAGGCTGGTCGTCGCTGGGTCCGCGGCGGCGTGGAAGACCACGATGGTGGTGGCCGCCTGCCGGTCGACCACCATCAGTTCCAGCAGCGCGTCCTCGTAGCCGATGACCTGGATGCCGGGGGTGAGCTCGGCGTGGCAGAAATCGTCGAGGGACCGGTGGAGCACGGTATCCGCGCGGTAGCGCCGGTAGTTTCTGACGAAAGGCATGCGCACAAGTCTAGCGCTTTGCCTCGTCCACGTGTTCCACCCTGTGCACGCTCGCGAAAACGGGTGCAGCCTTAAACCGCAACCCTGCAGAGGTTGGTGGGCTTCGTTTAAGATGTTCGCAGTTAACATTTTCCTGTGACGCTGTGTTTCAGCGCTTCCCCGAACCGAAAACGAGCCCAGCGATGAACCTTTCCGAACTACGGACCGCCTTGTGGCACCTGCGCAAGGGCGGTTTCCGGCAGCTGGGCCGGCACCTGGAGCACCGGGAGAATCTCCGGCTGAAGGCCTCGCAGGACGCGGCGGACAAGCAGCGGGTAGAGGAGATGAAGCGCGCGGAGCTGCGCGGTTTCGATCCGCTGGACTTCGAGGAGTTCCCGGAAAACACGTCCCGGCCCAAGCCTTTTGGCCATTACCGGGTGGGCGCCATCCTGGATGATTTCTCGCACCTTGCCTGGGGAGGGGAATTCGACCTGGTGCCGGTCTCCCCGGACAACTGGCGCGAGGAGATTGCCGAAGGTATTGATTTCCTGCTAGTTGAGTCCGCCTGGCAGGGAAACTCCGGGGCGTGGCGCTATCAGGTCGTCGGCAGCAACGCCCCCTCGGACAGCCTGCGCGAGTTGGTCGCGCACTGCCGGAGCACCGGCATCCCCACGGTGTTCTGGAACAAGGAGGACCCGGCCCACTTCGAGGATTTCCTCGCTTCCGCGGGGCTCTTTGAGGTCGTCGCTACTACCGATGCCGCCTGCGCGCCCCGCTACCAGGAGGCGCTGCCGGGCAGCCGCGTGGTGGTCGCTCCCTTCGCCGCCCAGCCGCGGGTGCACAACCCCATTCGCACTGGAGTCAGCGGGCGCTACCAGCGCGGGGACCTCTGCTTTGCGGGAACCTATTTCCGCCACAAATTCCCGGACCGCGCCCGGCAGATGGATTTCATCCTGCGCGCCGGGCTGCTAGCTAGCGACAACCTGCATTCGGCGCTGACCATCTATTCGCGCAACCAGGAAGTGGACGAAAAATACACCTTCCCGGAGCCATTCGGCGAGTGGGTCGTAGGCGCGTTGCCCTATGGCCGGATGCTCAGCGCGTACCGCGGCTACAAGGTCTTCCTCAACGTCAACACCATCACCGATAGCCCGACCATGTTTTCCCGCCGCGTGATTGAGCTGCTCGCCGCCGGCACCGCGGTGGCAACCACACCGGCAGAGGGGATATCCCGCCTGTTCGGCCCCGGCGAGGTCTTGAGCATCGACGGCCCCGTGGCACAGCCCGTCGAGGACGCGGAGGAAGCTATCGATGCGGCTGCGGCGAGCATCGAGGCCCTGGTGCGCTCCCCGCTCGCGCGGGACCGGATGGTGCATAAGGCCCAGCGGATCATCTGGGAGGGGCACACCTATACCCACCGCGCCGAGCAGATCGTCCAAGCTGCGGGCCTGCCTGCGGACAACGAATGGACCGGCCGGCCGAAGGTCACGGTCATCATGGCTACCAACCGGCCGGAGCGCGTGGCAGAGGCCTTGGACCAGATCGTGGGCCAGCGCGAGGTCGAGCTAGAAGTCCTGGTGGGCCTTCACGGGATTGCCGCCCCGGAGCAGGTCCCGGATGGGGTGCGCCTGCGCAAGTTTCCCGCGGAGGCGGGCCTGGGCGAGGTCCTCAACGGGCTGGTGGGCGAGGCCAGCGGTGACTACGTGGCCAAGATGGACGATGACGACTGCTACGGGCCGGACTACCTGCGCGACCAGGTCAACGCCCTGCGCTATTCCGGGGCCGACGTCGTGGGCAAGCAGGCGTCCTACCTGTACCTGGCCGACACCAACGAGCTCGTACTGCGCAAACCGTGGCGCGAGCACCTGTGGACCGACCTGGTCCTGGGCGCGACGCTGACCGGCAGGAGGGAGACATTTGTGGAGCATCCCTTCCGGGAGCTCGGCAGGGGCGAGGACACCCAGTTCCTGCGCGACGTGGCCGCCGCGGGCGGGAAGATTTATTCGGCCGACCGTTTCAACTACATCCAGGTCCGCGCCGCCGCCGGGCACACCTGGGACGTGGAGGCCTCGGCGCTGAAGCGCAACGGGATCGTGGAAAGCTACGGGCTCAACCGGGACCACGTCTTCGTGGGCCGGGAAGCAGACGAGGACTAGGGCAGGGGAGAGTACAACATGTTTTTCATCGGACGCACGCGGTACAGCTTGTTCAACCCGACCTCGACGTCGTGGCGGCTGACCCAGCAGGACGGCGCTGCGACCGCGGGCGCTAAAGCTAACGCGAAAACCGCGAAGAGCGTGGAGAATTACAAGAAAGAGCTCTACGCCCCGGCCCGCTTAGACCTGCGGGAGGAAATCTTCATCCAGCACACGCTGCCGGCCTTGGCCGCGGCCGCGCGGGATTTCGACGTGGTGCACGTGGTCTCCTACTCGGAGTCGCTGCCGGAAAAGTACCAGCGCAGCCTGGCCGAGGCGGCGCAGCGCTACGATTTTCTGCACCTCGACAAGCGGCCCGACGGCAAGGCCGGGACCCCGTTGGCAGAGATCGCGCGCGAGCACGTGGCCGCGGGCGAGGCCTTCGGACAGTACCGGCTCGACGATGACGACGTGCTGAGCACCGAATACTTCGCCACCATGGCGCGCTACGTGCGGCCGGAGTACTGCGGGATGGCCGTCAGCCTGCCGCTCGGGGTGGAGGGCATCCTCCACCGGGGTCGCGTGACGAACCTGCGGCAGGCGCATTTCCCCATGAACTCCATGGGGCTGATGTACGTCTGCCAGTTCGCCGAGGACGGGAAGCTGCAATCGCCCCGGCCGGCCCCGCACAACATGGTGGACCGGAAAAGCCCGGTCATCCTGGACTCGCGCAAGCTGGGGTATTTCCGCTTCAACCACCTGTCCCAGGACAACGTCCTGCGCGCCAAGGACGGGCCCTCCATGTCGGGCCTGGTCAAGGCGATGTCCAAGTACCCGCGCTTCGAGGACGGCGAATCCCTGGGGCGCCTGTTTCCCACGGTGGCACCGCTGGTCGTGGACGAGCGCACTGCCTCTGCCTTGCCCCGCCCCACCCTGGTCTGGACAGCCGCCCGGCTAGCGATGCCCCGGCCGCTGCAATCCTTCCGCCTGGAGCTTGATCATATTTTCGCGCCGACCGCCCGGCCCCACCAAGGGCTGGTCACCCTGGACATCCAGACCGCCGACGGGCGCCCAGTCCCCGGCGGCGCCTCGCTGCCGGGCGTGCCGAAGTCCGCGCAAGCGGAGGTGGGCTACTACAAATACCTGGACTCCCGCCCGGGGAGCGGTTCCAGCACGGTGGAGGTTTTCCTCCCGGATGGCTACCGCGTGGTGGGGATGGGGGTGCGCCGCTTCGGTAAATCCCTCCCGTTTTTCCTTCGGAGTGCCGAATTGAGCTTTCCGAGCGAGCAATCGGAAGTAAGGTAGGAAAAGTGGTTACTAAAAAATCTAGATAATCTTTGGTTGATACTGAGCCACCGGCCCAGTACTTGAGAAAGCCAGACATCCGTCCGTGAGAGAAAGCACCTAGTTTGCCGTGAAGATCCTTGTCCTTTCCCAGTACTGGTATCCGGAAAACGGGGTACCGCAGCGGCGGTGGGCGTGGCTCTCGCGGATCCTCATTCGCAACGGGCACCAGGTCACCGTCATCGCGCCGCCCCCGCACTACCAGCGCAAAATCTCTCTCCGGCAATGGCTGGACCAGCGCAGTTTCCGCTCCGCGCAGCACGCCGAAGAAGGCCCGGCAGGGGAGCGGATCATCCGCTCGGGGTTCTTCCCCGCGGGCCGCTCGTTGACGCAGCGGATTTTCAACCAGGCATCGGTAGCCGCTTCAATGGTGCTGATGCACCTGAACCCCTCCCACCAGGTCCGCAAACTGCGGCCGGACTTGGTCATCGGCACTGTGCCGGCCCTGCCGACCTCGGCGGTGACGCGGCTGGTCGCGGGTATCCACCGGGTGCCCTACGTTCTCGATTTGCGCGACGCCTGGCCGGATCTGCTGCGCGAGAGCCGCGACTGGAATTCCGGGACCGGACGGAGGACCCTGCGCGAAAAGATCTTGAGCCGCGGGCCGCTCCAAGTGCTGACCAAGGCCACCGAGAAAACCATGTACTCGGCGCTGCGCAAGTCCGTCGGCGTCATCACCACCACACAGCGCGAGAGCGACTACCTGGCCAACTACTTCGCCCGGACCATGCCGGGACCCAAGCCGGAGCTGACCACCATCCGCAACGTCTTCGCGCCCCGCTCGGACTACGACCGGCAGGTCAGCACACCGCGCGAAGGCGGCCTGAACGTCCTGTACGCCGGGACGCTGGGGCGGGCCCAGAAGCTGGAAAACGCGCTGGAGGCCGCCAAGATCGCCCGGGACAAGGGCCTGGACGTGCACCTGCGGATGATCGGCGACGGCGCTACCTGGTTCGCCCTGAATGAGCGCGCGGAAGAATTGGGCCTCGATGTCGAGTTCCACCACCGGCTGCCGGCCGACCAACTGCGGGAATACTACGAGTGGGCGGATACCGCCCTGGTGCACCTGACCGATTGGGACGCCCTGGAGCGCGCTATCCCGTCCAAGACCTACGAGCTCATGCAGTTAGGTATCCACATCAGCGCGGCCGTAGCCGGGGAGGCCGCGTCGCTTATCCACCAGCTGCGCGCCGGCCACGTGATGGAGCCGGAAAACCCGGAGGCCCTAGCGGAGCTGTGGATTAGCCTCGCTAAGAACCCGGAGATGCTCCAGGTCGGGGAGACCGGCAGGAAGTGGGTGGAGCACCAGCGCGACGAGGTGGTGCCGGCCAACCTGCTCGACATCCTCGCCCGGATTGAGCGCAACAACGCCCACCTGCAGCGCAACCGGCAGAACGCGACCAGGTAGGCGGCACATTCACCATGCGTATCAGCAGCCTAGAGGCCTACCAGGCCACAATCAGCACGAAGCTTCAAAACCCGGAGCGCCCCGCCGCGGAGCCCGCGCGCCCGGTGGTAATCCTTGACGACTCCGCGGCGCCGGTCTCCCTGGCCTCCGTTCCCGGGGATGCCATCTTCCTGTCCGGGCTGCCGGACACGTGGCCCGCCGAGGGCGGCCGGCTCATCCTGGTCAATACTCCCGAGCCACTCACCCTGGACGCCGCCTCCCGGTGGCTCAGCGCCGGCCACGCGCAGGCAGAGTACTGGGCAGATACTAAACACCTGGCGCGGATGGTGGGGCTGCTGCGCGCAGACGTCCCGGAAGAGCGCGCGTGCGTGACCGGATTCGAGGCTGAAGGAGGATGGCTGCGGCTGCGCCTAGGCACAGCCTCGGGCCCGACCCGCTCCAGCGAAGACTTCGTGCGGGGGCTAGCCGCCCAGGCGGGGGCCGGCCCGGAGCCCGAGCCAGAGCCTGCCGAGCCGACGCTGTCGGAGCCCAGCCTGGGCTCCCTGGTGGTCAAGAAGGTGGTGCCGCTGGCCAAGCCCATCAAACAGTACCTGCCGGCCACGCTGGTGGCCTACCTCTACAAGGGATTGGAGAAGCTGCGATGAGCCGCGGAGCATTCCAGCCGGGTATCAGCGTCGTCGTGCCCTCGTACCAGGGCCGCGAGCGCTTGCCAGCCGTGGTCGACTCCCTGACGGCACAGACGCTCGCCCCGGAGCTCTTCGAGGTCATCGTGGTGCTCAACGGGCCGGCCGACGGCAGCTACGAGGCCCTGGCCCAGGCGCGCGCGGAGCACCCGGGGCTGAACCTGCGGGTTCTGACTAGCGATGCCCCAGGCGCCAGCCGCGCCCGCAACCTCGGGCTGGCCGCGGTGCGGCGGGAATACGTCACCTTCCTCGACGATGACGACTGCCTCGAGCCGCGTTTCCTCGAGCTAGGGCTGGCCACCGCGGGGCCGGGGGTGGGCGGGCTGCTGCCGATAGTGGACGTGCGCGCCGGGCAGCGCGACGAGTCCACGAGCCTGGGCGTGCGGATTAAGGCCCTGGCGGGGACGACGCAGCTTGCGCGCAGCACCGCCTGGGCCCTGGGCTTTAACGCCTGCAAGGTGGTCCCGAGCGCGGTCCTGACCCGCTACCGCTACGCCGAAGACCTGGCCTCCGGCGAGGACGTGGTCTTCTTCGCGCACCTGCTCAAGCACCCGGACCTGGCCCTGCGCGTGCCGCAGGATCACGCCGGGGCCGCCTACCTGCGCACCCAGCGCGCCGGGTCGGTCAGCCGGCAGGAAAGCTCGTACGAATTCAGTGTGCGCCAGCGCCTGGCCTGCATCGCTAGCCTGCGCGGCATCGATGTCCCGGAGGCCTCCGCAAGAGCACGTGAGAGCCTGGAGGCCGCCCAGTTCTCCTTCGTGCGCGATTACCTGAAGACGAATCCGGAGGACGTGGACGCGGCAATCGCGGAGGCAGTCAGCCTCAAAGTGCCGGGCCTGCCGTGGGCCGACCTGCGCACGGGCAAAGCGCGCCGGCTGGTGATCTCCTATTGCTTCCCGCCCTATGCGGATACCGCGGCCAACGTCGTGGCCAAGCACATCGCCGCACGCGGCGAGCTCGTCGACGCCATCTTCGCCGATATGTCCCGCGTGCGCTCGCAGGATCCGTCGACGCAGCTTATCGTCGAGCCCTACCTGGCCCAGCGGACCGAGATCCGGGTCGATCCTTCGTTCGCGGCCTGGCCGCTGATCTCCAGCTTTGCCCGGAAGGCCGCGCGGGTGGCCGGCAAGCGGATGAAATCCGCCCACCCCTACGAGGAGATGTACTCGCGTGCCCTGTGGTCCGGCTCCCACGTGGCCGCGGCCTTGGTCAAGCTCAAGCACCCGGGGCTTTACTGGGAGGCGGAATTTTCCGATCCCCTGCGCTTCGGCGTGGACGGCGAGCCCCGGGAAGGAGCTATCACCCCGGGGCTGACCACGCTGCAGCTGCGGCGGGCGGTCTCTTCCAGCCGGTGGCCGGGTCTCGCCCTGGAGACCCACTTCGCCCTGACTGAGGCCGTGACCCTCATCCACGCCGACCGCCTGGTCTTTACCAACGCCAACCAGCGCGAGGTCATGCTGGCCCCGTACCCGGAGGGGCTGCAAGAAGAAGCGCGGGCGAAATCCGTCATCCGGCCGCACACCCCGCCGCCGAGGGAGCTGTTTTCCTTGGGTGACTCTAAGGCCCAAGCGGTTCCAGATAAGATCAACATCGCCTATTTCGGCAACTTCTACGCCAACCGTGGCATGGGCCCGGTCTTGCGGGCGCTGGCCATCCTGCCGGAAAACGCGCGCCAGCGCTTTGTCCTGCACATCTACTGCGGCAACCCCGCGGCCGTCGATGCCCTCCGGTGGCAGCAGGCCGCCGAAGCACCCGGAGCGCCCGTCGATGTGCGCGCCTACCCTTACGCGGATTACCTGGACTTTTTGGCTACCACGGAGGACTACGACGTGCTGCTGGTCAACGACGCGGAGACCACCGGGTCCGCCTTCGCCGTCAACCCGTTCCTGCCGTCGAAGTACTCCGATTATTCTGCCTCCACCACGCCGGTGTGGGGGATTGTCACCGCCGACTCGCCGCTGTCGCAGCTACCGCTGGACTTCTACAGCCCATCCGGCGACACGGACGCGATAGTAAAAACCCTTTATCATTTGCTAAAGGAAGTTGACTAGACTGGTTGAAGTTTCAAGTGAAAACAAAGAGGTACGTCAAGACAATGAGGCAACGGAAAGGGGGCCTAGGTAAATGAGTCGTCACCGAAAGCGGGAGAACTCCCGGAGCGTCGATTATTTCCAGAAGCTCAACGAGCAGATCACCCATTCCGACGGTCCGGTCCAGATCGTGTCCCCGGAGGGGCTGAAACCGCTCAACCCCCGGCCCAGCCTGCCCACCTATATCCAGCAGCTCTGGGAACGCCGCTTCTTCGTCATCGCGGAAGCCCGCTCCAAGGCCCTGCGCTCCACGCGCGACTACCGCCTGTGGAAGCTGTGGCTGGTGGCCAACCCGATCCTGGACGTGGCCTTCTACGGCTTCCTGTTCGGCTACCTGTTCAAGACCTCCCGCGGCATCGAGAACTTCATTGGCTACCTCATCCTCGGCATCATGTTCATGCGCATGATTACGGGCCTGTTCTCCGCCGGCAGCGGCCTGATTACCAAGTCCCGCGGGATGATCCGCACCTTTGCCTTCCCGCGGGCCTCGCTGGCATTCTCGCAGACCCTGCGCGCCGGCATCGATAACCTCCTGCCCGCGCTCATCGGCATGATCCTGGCGTTCTTGGCGCAGTGGGGCACCCCGCCCAACTGGACCATCATCCTGGTGGTGCCGCTGTACCTGATGCTGCACATCTTCGGCTGTGGGCTGATGATGATCGTGGCGCGCCTGACCGCCGAAATCCCGGACGTCAAAGCCCTCATCGGCATTGTGACGCAGGCGTGGTTCTTCCTGTCCGGCGTGATGTTTTCGTTGGATCGTTTCTCCCACACGCCGGCCGTCCAGGAGCTCATGTCGCACAATCCGGCATACATCTTCCTCACGGCGATCCGTGATTCGACCATCTACGGAACCTGTCCGGCTCTTTCCACGTGGCTGACCTTGCTGGCCTGGACCGTCGGCACGTTCGTGGTGGGCTTCATCTACTTCTGGGGAGCGGAGCACAAATATGTCCGACTTGCATAAGACCGACCAAGCAAAGACCGCCACTAGCACCGCGGCGACGAGCGAGGCGAACGCGGACGACAACGTCCACTACGTGGAGGAAGCCAACGTCGTCGTCCAGAACGTCTCGAAGCGCTACGTCATCAGCCAGTCCCGCTCCGACGACGCCCGGACCGTGCGGGCGGGCAAGAACAAGATGGTCGTCGACGCGCTGACCGATGCCTCCTTGGTCGCCGCGCCCGGCGAGTCCGTCGGCATCATCGGCCTGAACGGCTCCGGCAAATCCACGCTGCTTAACCTCATCGCCGGGGGCGAGTCACCCACCAGCGGCAAGATCCTGGTGCGCTCGCAGCCGATGCTGATGGGGGTCAGCCCCGCCCTGCAGAGGTCCCTGTCCGGGGAGACGAACATCTACCTGGGCTGCCTGGCGCTGGGCATGAAACCGGAGGAGGCTCGCGCGCAGATCCCGCTCATCGCCGAGTGGACCGAGCTAGGCGATGCCATCAAGCGCCCCATGTCTACCTATTCCTCCGGCATGAGCTCCCGCCTGGGCTTTGCCATCTCTACCGCCGTCAAGCCGGATATCCTCCTCATCGACGAGGCCCTATCCACCGGCGACGCCGCCTTCGGCGCCAAGGCGAAGGCGCGCATGGCCGAGGTCCTAGAGCGCGCCGGCAACCTCTTCCTCGTCTCCCACTCCATCGGGCAGGTAGAGAAGAACTGCCAGCGCTGCATCTGGATCAGCAAGGGACACATCATCGCCGACGGGCCCACCGACGTGGTCTCTCCCCAGTACCACGAGTGGGCACGCCTGATGGGCAAGGACAACAAAGATCCCGCGCACGAGTACCTCCAGGAAGTCACCGCGGCTTACCGGGCTCCGAACGTCGTTTTGGGTTAAACGGAGGTTCCCCAGTTACCTCACGAGGGTGAGATACCTTGTGTATTCTAAATTAGCAGTTGAAATTAGTCTGGATAATTGTGGAAAGGCCCAGGATGAGTGTTCTAGGCAAAATTCGCCACGGTAAAGCATTGACGCTGCTTCTAGCCGTGGCGTTTGTGCTGTTTGCAGTGGCTTTCGTCGTGCCGCAAGGCGTCGTGGAAACCATCTTCGCTCTGGCCGGTGGCCTTGTCGCTCTTATTTTCGCCGTGGGGTTTTTGTCTTGGGCAAAGCAGTCAGTGGGTGAACTTCGGCAATACTTCCGTCAGGTGGATGCTCGCCTCAAGAACCTGGATCCGCATATTTCGAACGCGGCCTCGCAAAGAAATACGGTCATTGAACAGCTCCAAGCGCGTACTGGCAAATCTAGTGCGCCCGCAAATCCAGTGCCTGCAGATGCTCCAAATAATACTTCGCCGTTCGAAGCTGAAGCAGGAAGTGTATACGCTGCCGGAGCGATCCCTGCATCCTCTGTGCAGCGGTCGAATGCGCCGGGAGTTATCGGTCGTGGGGCAGCCGCCATCAGCGTAACTAGCGATAAATATCAGAATTTCAGTGCGGTCTTCGACTCCTCCGATGATCGATGGGCTAAACGTGTAGCGGTCATTGGGACAACTGAATTGATGTCGGATCTGTCTGATTCGGTAGACCTAGAGACGCTCGAGCCGAATCAAACCCGGCGCGCAGTGGCTGCCCCACAGGACTACGTGATTATCGAAGAAGAAGCTTTCAATAAGGGGGCGTGGGCGCACGGGCTCGAGTCTTTCCGCTTGCAAGCATTCCTCGAGCTAATGGAGTCATTGAACCTAGCGAAGAAGCAAGGGGCCATTGTGCTCGTCCTTGCCGGAGCCGAGGTCACGACCTTGACACATTCGTTGCGAGAGGCAGCAGACTACGTAATTGGTGACGGCGAAGATGATAGGTCGCAGTTGGAAGGCTTGGCGATTTACGCCCAGCTAGAGAACTATCTGGAAAAGGAGAGCACACTCAATGTCTAAGGCTGCTGTATACGCTGACATTAACCCCAATATTATTGACGGCTCTTCCATCTGGATGATGTCGATCACCGAGGTCCTTAGCCGAGTCTTCGACGAGGTTTGGCTGGTTTTGAAGACTGAACCGACCGACAAGAAGCTGGTATCAGCGGTTTCGGTCTTGGACAATGTAGCCATTGACTACGTGCCGAATCCTTCGAGCGGGGAAATTAGCGTCCGCGATATTGGGCAGTGTGCTGCTCGCGTGAAGGAAATCCACGCTGCGGAAGGCCTTGATGCCGTTGTGGTCCGCGGCCTCGAAGCGTGTAATGCATTTTGCAAGGATCAGGGGCTTAGCGAAATCCTATGGTCCTACGTCACTGACCTGCCATTTCCGCCGAGCAAGCTATCCGCTAATGGCTTGAACCGTCTAGAGCGCGTTGCTTCTCGCTCAGCTGGCTTGTTCTCGCAGACGGAGACTTCCCGCTCCTATTTCGAAGCCCTTGCGCCTTCGGCCCCTGGGAAAACCTACCTCCTTCCTCCCATGATTCCCGACAAAGCCTTTGCCGACATGACACAAGATAGTGCGGGGAATGAGGGACCACTGGAGATCGTCTACGCGGGTAAATTCGCCAAGGACTGGAAGACCTTGGAGATGCTGGAGCTGCCGGCCAAACTCCAGGAGAGGGGAGTGCGTGCCCACCTGACAGTCATCGGAGCAAAGATCAATCGGGACAAGGACGATCCGAGCTGGAGTAGTCGAATGGCCCAGGCACTTGAGTCTGCCCAACGCGGGGAGTACCCCGGAGTCACGGCAGTAGGTGCGGTCGCGCGCGAAGAGTCTCTGCGCATGATTT
This sequence comes from Corynebacterium sp. LK2590, assembly GCF_040946105.1. Taxonomy (NCBI): domain Bacteria; kingdom Bacillati; phylum Actinomycetota; class Actinomycetes; order Mycobacteriales; family Corynebacteriaceae; genus Corynebacterium; species Corynebacterium sp. LK2590. The sequence continues at coordinate 5,161 of NZ_JAYWMH010000005.1, read as the reverse complement.
CGGAGGCAGATCTGGGAATCGGGTGGCGTACTTCAAAGCTGGACTCCAGCATGGAGATCTCCACAAAGGCCTTGGAATACGCAGCAGCCGGCACTCCGCCGGTAATTAACCGCAATGGCGACCATGAGCTCCTCTTGGGGGCTGATTATCCCTTCTTCGTTAACGCACAGACTGACGTTGACCTGCTAGCCGAGACCATTGCGACGAATCTTGGCTCAGTCCCGCAGGTTCAAGACTCTGTCCAGCGTGCGGTTCACCAATACTCGATGAGCTCTGCTGTACAACGCTTGCGCGACGTCTTTACCCGCGCGATGGTCTTGCGCAATGATAAAGACGACGAAAATGCGTATGAGCCGACGAAGCTACTGGTGGCATCCCACGACCTCAAATTCGCTGGCGAACTGCTTTCTCGGCTGCTCAAGGATCCTCGCTTTGAGATTAAGTTCGACCATTGGGAGTCGCTACACAAGCACGATGAGGCACAAAGCAACGAGCTAGCCCAATGGGCCGACGTCATCTTCTGCGAGTTCGCTGGCCCAAACTTGACGTACTATTCAAACCACAAGGCCGAAGATACTCGCCTTATTGCTCGCCTCCACGGATTCGAAACACGCAATCGGGCTCCCTGGTTCGCCGACGCGAACTTAGAAGCAGTTGATTCTGTGCTCACGGTCTCGGAGCACTATCGACGGGCCACCATTGAATTCCTTCCCGAACTAGACGGCAAGGTCCAGGTGGTCCCGAACATGATTGACACCAAAGACTTTTCGCGCCCGAAGGGGCCAGATGCTCGCTACCACTTAGGCCTCGTTGGGATGGTGCCGTTCTTGAAGCGCCCCGACAAGGCTTTGGATCTGCTCAGCAAGCTACTACAACAGGACGACCGCTACTATCTCCACATCAAGGGGCGAATGCCTTGGGACTACCCCTACGTGTGGAAAGACAACCTACAGAGGCACAAATACCTCGACTTTTTCGCACGCCTACGAGAAGATGAGCTTCTTTCCAGCCACGTTGTTTTCGAACCGTTCAGCACGGACATTGCTTCCTGGTTGCGAGGAATCGGATTCGTCCTTTCACCCAGTGATGAAGAAAGTTTTCACCTCGCCCCAGCCGAAGGCATGGCCTCCGGAGCTGTGCCAATAGTCTGGAGTCGTGCCGGCTCGATGGACGTCTTTGGCAGTGACAATGTCTACGAAGATCTTGCACAAATGGCCGAAGTCGTTCTATCCGCCCGCTCTTTCGAACGTTTCAAGGAAATGAGCTTCAGAGCCCGTCAAAATGCGGCGAAGTGGAACACGGACAGTATTTACACCCAGTGGGCCGGTATTCTCTCTAAAGACTTCTAAGGTAGGCAATACCTAAGCTGCGTTTGTCCTAGACCGGTCTCCTCTCTCGAAAGAAATAAATGAGTATTTTCTTATTAGCTATCCCCAAGGAACGCCAGCGCGAAGGCGGATCCGAGCAACGTGTGAAACAGAGCTCGGAGTTTTTGCGGCGGGTGTTTACAACCTATCGTGCCGTGGTCGGTAACCACTACGGAGCTGAACCGAAAATCGTACCACCGGGAGCTGATGGTCTGGCGTCCATTCTTACCTGGGCTCGTGACAAGGAACCCAATTCTGTACGCAAGAAGAAGGATTGGTGGGCCTATTCCTCGGGCCAAGACGTTGGCGAAGATCTGATTCACTATGTAAGCCGACGTGGCGAAAAGCTCGTTTTCACCGACCCGCTGTGGGGTTCGTACGTTGCAGTTTTTGGTGAGCGATACCGCGACTGCGTGACAATTTGGAACACCGTGCCTGCTCTGGAAACTGCGCACTACGCAGAGAACGAAGACTTCGTAGTGGTCTCAAATCGCCCACTACTAGCAGCTCTGGCTCGCGTCGAAGGAGTCCTGGCAGATGTGAAGCTTTCGGACGATTATTTGGATGAGTACGTGCTTTTTGGGTACAACGTGAGTTCAGCGTCGCCTTATGAAAAGGTATCAACACTTGCGGTAGATCAGGCCTTGGAAATCCGTGCTGGGCGTATTCGGATTATCGATGCTCCTGCGGGGAACCACTCACGGTTAGACAAGTTTCATACAGAGGAAGAAGGCGGCAAAGCCTTGGCATCTGCCCTCCAGGATGCGACGGAGCGTGCTTTTCGGGACTTCGGCGGCGGAGACGTACAACTACGCATGAGCGGGGGAAAAGACAGCCGCATCCTCCTGGGATTGTTGAGTAACCGAAAACTTCCACTGTATGCGGTGACTTACGGGCGTCCTTATGACGAAGAAGTTAGGGTGGCGCAAACCTTGTGCTCCCTAGCAGGAACTCCACTGCATGTCACAGCACCTAAGGAAGTTGATCTATCCGCAACGTCGGATAAGGTAGATAGGATAATTAGGCTTTCCGATGGTGTGCCTCCTTCGGAACCGCACACGGCTTTGTACGAAGGTTCTAGCCCTCGGCATGACGGTGATCCTATCGTTCTTGGGCAGTGGCCGCTCATGAAAGGCGGACAGGCTAACAAGTTGTCCTACACCCCACAGTCGTTGAAGAATGCGCTCCGCCGGCAAGCGACCTGGCTTGCTGCTGATTCTCTAATAGAGGGATATAACCAGTTCCTAGAGCAGTGGGCGAGCGACGTTGCTGTGAACCAATCGATTGAATACCTTTACCTTTTCGCACGGAGTTTCCGGTCTGGACGTTGGCTTCAAGGGCATATCAACCTCTACGAGCGGGATGCGGTAATAGCCTATCCCATTGCAGATGCCGAGGTTGCAGCTGTATCGGATGCTCTGACGATGTCAGAGAAAGTGTCGGAACGTGCATTGTTTAGGGCGCTGGAGCTTATTTGGCCCGCTGGAAACCGAGTCCCTCTTTCAAATGGCGGCAGTTGGTTGTTTGAGTCGCGAGGGGCAGACGAAAAAATAGGCCGAGATAGTTACGAGCAGCGTCAAAGTGCAGTTCCTGAGTTTGTTGACTCCAAAGATACGTATGTCGATGAACGATTGAAGACACTTAAGCCACGAGAATATACCGAAACGCTCGCGCGAGAATTAGCGGCCGAGTTACTAGAGTCGCCGAATCTTGAGAAGCTTAAATCCAAGACACAGCCTACATTTTGGCGGATCCTCGAGGACTTCTCGAAGGGCGCTGCCCTTGAGATCCCGGCGCACTCATCGCGACGTGAGATGATCAAGTTGATTTGGCGTCTCTACGTCGTCGACCGATGGATGCGCGGGCTATGGCTGAATGTAGCCAACGGTTCAGCTGAGAGCTAAGCACAGCCTTCGAACGAGGAAATAGTCTTCCACTCTTACGAGAGAATTGAGGTAAAGGACATGGAACGACCGAGGTCATTGGCACGATGGAAGAAGCAATACTCCTACGAAGGAGTGTCGCAATTTCTGGGCTCGCAGATTTGCGGGTAACCCCAAGAGGTACTATGCAGTTGGTATGGACTGCGGAAGCTGCATTGACTGTCAGTAGCGCGAATACGAGGAGTGAAACATGGTAAATAATTGGAGCATAACGTCTTTTGCCCATTACATGAATTCGCTTTTAAAGCGGTATTTTGCTCAAGAAAACCTCATTTCTTCCGGAGCTGTCGAGCTACGGGCAGCTTGGAGAACGGCTCAGTACGTCTACTGCGTATTCTCAGTAATGTCCACGAAAGGACTTGCGTATGTTGGCATGGAAATGCCCCCAATACCGAGTACTGGGGGAGTCTCATCGGAAGAAGATACTGCTGTCAAGGCCTGGGCAGATCAGCTTGCCGGTGATCCATTCGCCGGGGATTTAGACTACGGTTGCGGAGATAAAATAAAATGGCTCGGAACCGTTAGCGACAACACGCCTCAACGCTTTATAGAATTGAGGAGAGCGAAGGCAGACAAAAAGATGGGCACAGAGCTTTATATTCCACGAACCGGCCACGGTTAATCATTTACCCCCTGCCTCACCGCGCCTATTTTAATCTATGTTTTTCTCCATATTGAACCACTGGGGAACCACGTCGCTGCCATCATTGGACTCACGTAGCGGGAACATTGTCTTCACTCCACGTAGCTCTAGTCCTCCAGGGACCCACACTGTAGTTTCTATTACTGCTCGAAGTTCAAATGATCTTCCAGTTCCAACCTTTTTTCCATCATTAGTGCGGACAGCCTCATAGATAGGAGTTTCATAGATACGGTCGGTACCTTCCATCCTCGCTTCGCAGAGCCCTTTAAAGTACTTGTTTATCGTATATAGGTTCCAAATTCCGTGCTTATGCCTGATCTTGTCATAGCCCCAAGGACCCCCTTTTCCCCTTTTAGCATCCGGGGTGTACCAACCGCGTCGTAGTACCACAGGGGTCCCGCACCTGTCCCATATCCTAGAGCGCTTAGCGCTCGTAGAGCGTGGTCAGCATAGAAAAGCCGCCGAGTTTTCGGCGGCTTTTGGCTGTGTCAGGTAATCGCTATCCTCCCGGGCAATCTGCCGAGATTCCGTGGTGGCCTCGGGAAAAAGCACGTACAGGGCGGGGCTGTCGGGCACGAAAAATTCAGGGGCAAGCGTGCGGCGCAGCCGTACGCGCGGCAGCGCCAGGTGTCGACGCAGACGGCGACGGCGGCTGACTTGGTTATCGCTGACTTTGAACGCGGCTAACGCCAGCCAGCGCGCCCGCCCCGTCGTCCGGGGCGCTCTATGCGCTCTTGAGCGTCGAGCACATCACCCAGGCGTGGTGCAGGCGTCTCAGAACGCGGAGAATCGCTGGGGCTACTTAGGTCCGATCCCCTTCCAGGTCAAGGAAGCTGAAATAGGGGACATCCTCAACAGTTTCTCCAACAATCCCGAAGACCCTATTGCTGATTTTGTCGAGATCTTCCTCGTTCTTTTTTCGGACAGGGAAAACAAACTCTTGCTTTATTACGTAAGCTCGAAGATCCTCAAAATCGCCCCTACCTGCTGCTTCGATAGCTAGATTATAGTCGTCTTCTTCGGTTTCCACTGCAACGGGAGAAAAGTCATCCAATTCGTGAAATTCTTGAGCGAAGGAACTTTTAAACCGCTTTATCAGCCTTTCAAGTTCCGGTTGAGAGCAGTACAAATGCAGCTCTTCAACGAATTTCTGCTCAACTATTCCGTCCTCGTGAGGTTACCCTCGAGTAGTGGACACCCTATTAGTA
>NZ_JAYWMH010000004.1:0-242150 GCF_040946105.1 Corynebacterium sp. LK2590 | reverse complement strand
CTAACCTCTCAGCTACCTCGCGGCGACTCGAACTAATATAGCGCGTTCTTCGCCAAGACACCAAATCGCCTTTTGCCTTAATGTTTAGCCGCAGGTAAGCGGGCTATTTTCACTACTGCACTTAACGCCACTAACTCGACCACGGTCTGCATGATGATGGCCACCGGGACGAATGAAAATCCCTCCGGCAGGGCCAGGGCGAAGGGCATGATGACCAGTGAGTTGCGGGTCATCGTCGTCAGCATCAGCGCAATGCGGTCCTGCCTCTGGAAGTTCAGCGCCCGCCCCAGTGCCAGAGCCAGACCGACCGCGGCGAAGATGAACAACACGTAACAAACAAGTGCCGGAATAAGCCGCGGCAGGTTCTCCCCCAGCCCCGGCGAATGCACCGTCGCAATGACGAAGAGGGTCAGGCACATGACCGGGACCATCCAGTCATCGGTGACTTTGCTTATTTTTTCCTTGGCGCGCGTCTGCTGCACTGCCCAGGCCAGGCCAAAGGGGATGACTATGAGGCCTATGAACGCCTGGAGCGCGGGAGCAACCGGGAAGGGCACGTCCCCTCCCCCGATGACAAAGTGCAGGGCGACCGGGATGACGGCCATCTGTACCAAGAAGAGAAACGGGGTGCTGGTCGCGATGGCCGCCACGTTGCCTCCGGCCAGCCGGGTAAAGACCACCACGTAGTCAATGCAGGGCGCGAGCAGCACCATGACCACCGCGGTTTTCACCTCGAGGTCGTTAAGGAAAAGGGTGAGCACAGCGACGATGAGCGGCACGCCGAGGAAGTTGAGGGCCAGGGAGGCGCGCAGGTAGCGCCAGTGCGGGCGGACCTTCTCCAGCGGGATGGCCATGAAGGTGGCGAATAGCAATAGGGCCAGGGCGGGATATTCCAGCCAGCCCAGGGCCAGGCCGCTGAATGCTAGCCCGGCCGCGATTGCCAGGAGGTAGAAAGCCACCTGGTGGCGCTCGAGGAAACTGGTCATGGCCTTCAACCTACTAGCGCGGCCCCTCCCCCGCTGGCGGGGCACCGCCGGTAGTGCTTGCAGCACGTTTTTTCAGGGCCGTTTCCTGTCTAGTATCTGCCGCCCGTGGGGCTAGTAGTAGCAGGCCAGCAACCCGTCGGGGCCGTCGATGACCTGGATCGGGGTGTTGAAGATCGGGGTGAGGATCTCGTCCTTCATGATCTCCTCCGGGCTACCGAAGGCGACGACCTCGCCGCCCTTGACCGCGCAGATATTGTCCGAGTACTTGGCGGCGAAGTTAATGTCGTGGATGACCAGCACGATCGTGCGGCCGAATTCCCGCGCGGCCTGCTTGAGGTGGCGCATCATCTCCACGGAGTGGGAGATGTCCAGGTTGTTGAGCGGCTCGTCCAGCAGGACGTAGTCGGTCTCTTGGCACAGGACCATGGCCACATACGCGCGCTGGCGCTGGCCGCCGGAGAGCTCATCCAGGTAGCGGCCCTCAAACTCGCGCAGGTGGAGGAAGTCGATGTACTTGGAAATGATCTCCTCGTCTTCTTCGGTCAGGCGCCCCTGGGAATACGGGAAGCGGCCGAAGCCCACCAGCTGCCGGACCGTCAGCTTCGTGATGAAGTGGTTTTCCTGCCGCAGGATGGAGACAATGCGGGCTAGATCCTTCGACTTGGTCTTCCCGATGTCGTAGCCGGCGATCTCGATTGTTCCCTCGTCCATCTCCAGCAGGCGGCCGATCATCGTCAGCAGGGTCGATTTGCCGGCGCCGTTCGGTCCGACCAGGGAGGTGATGCCACCGGAGGGGATTTCCAGATCGACGGGACCGATGTTGGTCTCGCCGCTGTAGCTTTTCGCGACGTGTTTTAGGGAAATCACAGGCGCCCCTTTCTCAAGATGACGAAGAGGAAGACAGTACCGCCGACCAACTCGATGATGATGGAGACCACGCCTTGGGCGTAGAAGACGTGCTGCATGATGAAATACGCCCCGGTGAGCACGGCAAAGGCAATGGCCACGGCCATCGGGAACAAGAAACGGTGATCGTAGGTCTCGGCAAACTGGTATGCCAGCGTAGCGACTAGGAAGCCTAGGAAGGTCATTGGGCCCACCAGCGCGGTGGTCACCGCCATGAGGATGGAGACCATGATGAGCGTGAAAATGGCGTTGGTCCGGTGGTTCACGCCCAGGTTGGTCGAGGCGTCGCGTCCCAGCGCGAGCACGTTGAGCCGGCGCGAGTTGAGGTACAGCGCGGCCGCGGCAACCAGCATCAGCGGGATGGCAACCGGGTAATAGTCCGAGTCGGCGTTGTTGACGGAGCCGAACAGACGGGCCGTGAGCACGTCGAATTCGGAGGGGGTCAGCATGCGTTGCATGAACGTTGACAACGAGCCCAACCCGCCGCCGATGACCACGCCGACCAGCAGCATCGCGTGCATGTTGTTGGAGCGGTTGGTCAGCAGCCACGAGTAGAGCACCAGCGACAGCAGGACCATGAGCGCGACCTGGACCAGGAACGTCGTGATGTTGCGGGCATTGGTCAGACCGGCCGCGCCGAGGAAGAAGATGGTCGCGGTGTTAATCGCCACGTACAAAGCCTCAAAGCCCATGATCGACGGGGTGAGGATGCGGTTGTTGGTCACGGTGTGGAAGGCCACCGTCGCGGTCGCCTGGCAGATGGCCACCACGGCCATGGCGATGACGGCATCGGCGCGGCGCTCGGCGATGAGCCAGAATCCGCGCGTGCCGAAGTCCATCGGGTTATCCCACGCCAGCAACCCGGCGGCGAAGATACCGCCGGTGACCAGCAGCAGGAGCAGGATTACCCAGTACTTGCGGTGCGCGGCGGCGGACTGGAAAGCCCCGACGTCGCGCGCGACGGCAGTAGCCGGGGCGGAAGCAGAAGTAGAAACAGTCTTATTTACCACGGGTCGACCTCACAATCAGGACCACGAACACGACCGCGCCGATGATCCCCAGGATGACGGACACGGGCATCTCGAACGGGGAGATAATGGTGCGCCCCACCAGGTCGCAGACGGTGACCGTCGCGATGCCCAGCAGGCAGACCCACGGCAGGTTGGAGCGCAGGTCGTCGCCGCGGAACAGGCTCACGATGTTCGGGACGATAAGGCCCAAAAACGGCAGGGCGCCGACCACCACGGTGACCACGCCGGTGGCCACGGCGATAAGCCCCGTGCCGATGAGGATCATGCGGTTGTAGTTCAGTCCGACGTTGGTGGCGATCTCCTCGCCCAGCCCGGCCACGGTCAGCTTGTCCGCAAAGAAAAAGACCGCGATGAGCACGACGAGCACCAGCCACAGGACCTCGTATTGCCCCTCGTAGACCGAGGTGAACGAGCCCATAAACCAGATGCCCAGCTGCTGCAGGGAGTCCGTGGTTAGCGCCACGAAGGTGGAGACCGCGCTGACGACCGCGCCCAGCATGATCCCGATGATCGGCACGATCAGGGAAGAGCGCAGGGTCACCCGCCGCAGGAACGCGAAGAAGACCATGGTTCCCACGAAGGAGAAGACTACGGCGACCACCATCTTCTGCAGCACGCTGGAGCTAGGAAACAACACCATGGTGGTCAGCAGACCCAGCCCGGCCCACTCGGTGGTGCCGGTGGTGGTCGGCTCCACGAAACGGTTCTGGGTCAAAAGCTGCATGACCAACCCGCTCATGGCCATGGCGGCACCGGCCAGCATCAACGCGATGGTGCGCGGGATGCGGGTGGTGTTGAACATCTCCCCGCCGTCCTCGTGGCCCAGGATGTCATACTCACCCACCGCCAACGAGAGCGCTAGGAGCAGGAGGATGCCACCTACGCCGAGCAGAAGCTTCCAGTCGAAGAGCTTCGACCGGGAGCGCCTAGGTGTTGTTTCTTGCATAAGGTCCGATTCTTTGTAGATAGCCGAAAGCCGGATAGGCCCTGCGCGGGTCAAAAGGCGCAGGAGCTATCCGGTTACTTGCGGGAAGTGCCGTAGGAAGTACTAGGCATTCTCGAAAGCATCAGCCATTTCGTTCAGGATCTTGGTGTAGGTAATGATGGACTCGTTAGTGTAGGTGTCCTTCGGCGCGACGTAAACATTGCCGTCCTTGACCGCCTGCACGTTCTTCAGAGCCGCGCTGTTTTCCACCAGGTCCTTGCCCGGGGTGTAGTCCGGCTCCTCGGAGTTGATCGCACCGTCGCGGTCCAGGACCAGGATCCAGTCCGGGTTGGATTCCGCGATGGCCTCGACGGAGATGTCGTCGCCCTCGTGGTTGCTGCTACCGTCCTTCACGGTCAGAGCCGGGTCCAGGTCCAGCAGATCGAAGATGGAGCCCAGGGTGCGGCCGACGTGCGGAGCGATGTAGCCGATCTCGCCGCCGGAGGTGTTGACCGCCATGACGGTCTTTTCCGGATCGTAGGCCTGCTTGGCGCGCTCGATGGCGGCGTCCAGGTCGTCGATCAGCTTCTGGGCGTCTTCCTCGTGCTCGAAGACCTCACCCAGCGCAGTGGTGTGGCGCTTGAGCTCTTCGAAGAAGTCCTTGTCCTCGCGCGGCTCGAAGTCCACAACCGGGGTGTCCTCCACCAGCTTTTCGATATCGGCCTGGTGCTGGGAGAAGCGCTGGCCGTTCCAGACCAGGTCCGGCTCGGCGGCGACCAGGGCCTCGAGGTCCGGCTCGCGGTGGCTGCCCAGGTCCGCGGCGACGGTGTCCTTGTTGTAGGTATCCGCCAGGGTATCCGGGACGAGGTTCAGCGGCGCTGCGGAGAGTTCAACGCCCCAGTCGGCCAGGACCGCGAAGGCGCGGTTGTCGGTCACGGCCGGCTTCTCGACCGGCAGGGTCACCGTCTGCTCGCCGTTGTTGTCCTCCAGCTTCAGCCCGCCGGACTCCGAGGCAGCGTTGTCTGCCGCGGTGTTCTCAGCGGAGTTGGAAGAGCTGTCGGCGGAATTGGAGGAATTCTCCGCCGAAGAGCAGGCGGTCAGCAGCAGCGAGGCGGCGGCTACCGAGGCAACCAGGGTGCGACGAATCTTCATGGTTTGTCAATCATCCTTTTCGAAACGAATCCCTTGCGGAATTCCGGGACTATCTTTCCTAGGACAACCTAACTGAAGAAACCCTAACCTGACAAGGCTTAGGCACAGCTAAGTTTCAGACAACCCTGTTCACCTGCGATTTACCTGAAATTTTTATAACAGGATCCCCTACCCCCAGGACACACCCCCACTTCGGGCCCCGCGGAGGCGCGGAGGACTGTCCCGCCCTTGCCGCGGCTCCCCATTATTGGGAACCCTCCGCGCGCAGCAGGCTCTCCACCGAGACCGTCCCCGAGGCCGCGAACTCCGCGTGGGCGTCCGCCCGCAGCTGCGGATCCGCGGCGTAGTCAAAGGCGACCTGGGCCAGGCCCACCGCGGAGTCGAGAGCGGCGCGCTCCGCGGACTCGGTGGCCGACCAGTGGGCGAAGGCCTCGGTGTGCAGGGCCACCTCCCGCGGGCTGACCTGCACCATGGGGTGGATGCCCGGCACCAGCTGGGAGACGTTGCCAAAGTCCGTGGAGGCCGCCAGGCTATCCGGGATGATCCCGGCGGGCAGCGGGGCGCGGCCGCGGCGCCGCTGGGTGGCAGACCACCGGGTGGCCAGCGCGGAGTTGTTGCGCACCGGCAGGGACATCGGGTGCGGATCCCAGGCGATCTCCACGCCGACTCCCGCCATCAGGGCCGCACCCCGCGCGATGTCGTCGACCCGGCGGGATAGCTCCAGCAAGGTCTCGGTGCGCAGCGAGCGCGCGTAGACCTCGACCACTGCCCTATCCGGAACCACGCTGGGCCGGGTGCCACCCTCGGCGATGACGGCGTGCAACCTGTCGCTCGGCGGCATCTGCTGGCGGTGCAGGCCCAGGCCCTGGTACATGAGGGAGGCGGCGTCGAGGGCGTTTTTGCCCATGAACGGCTGCGAGCTCGCGTGCGCGGCCGTGCCATGGAAGGTCACGGTCGCCGAGCGCCGCCCGACCCAGACGTGCTCGGCGATGTCGTAGCCGAAGCCGTGGATCATCAGCGCGGCGTCCACCCCGTCCAGGCTCCCGCCGCGGATCATGTACTCCTTGCCGGTGTGCCCCTCCTCCGCCGGGGTGCCCTGCAATTCGATGCACACGGGCGCGGCGGCATCGATAGCCCGCGCCGCCGCCAGGTAGGCGCCCACGCCGGCGGCCGCGATGACGTTGTGCCCGCAGGCGTGCCCGATGCCCGGCAGCGCGTCGTATTCGGCCATGATGACCACCCGGGGGTGGCGCCCGGGCTCGTAGCCGGGCGAGGTGACCTGGCTGGAAAAGGCCGTCTCGACTCCGTAGGCCCCGCGCACCACGCGGTGCCCGTGCTTTTCCAGGAGATCGCACAGCACCTGCTGGCTGCGGTATTCCTCGAAGGCGGTCTCCGGGTGCGCGTGTAGATCGTGGACGATGTGGCGGATATCGGCCGCCAGCTCGGTCTCCTCCACCGCGTGGCGCAGCCGCTCCCAGTAGTCGGGCACCGGGGCGGCCCGGCCTTGCCCGGCCGCTTCCTGCCGCTGCTGGGCGCGCTCGACCGCCGCGTCCACCTCGGCGGAGGTGGCGTCCAAGTAGCTTGTCGATGCCGCCTCCGGGGCTAGCCCCGGGCGCTGCGGCGGGCAGGAATCATGGCAGTTGTCTGAGTGAGCTGTCATTAGGACTCAATCATAATGCTATCGCCCGGCCCCAGCGGGATATCGGCGAAGAACCACATCCCCAGGAGGATGGCCCACACGAGGAAGAAGGGGATGACGAACGGGATAAGGCGCGACATCAGCGTACCCAGGCCCGCCTTGGGCTCGTAGCGCTGCAGCAGGCCCAGCATGACGATCATATAGGGGTTAAGCGGGGTGATGATCTGGGTGGCGGAGTCGCCCACGCGGAAGGCGGCCTGCACGAAGGCGGGCTCGTAGCCCAGCAGCGCAAACATGGGAACGAAGACCGCGGCCATCAGCGTCCACATGGACGAGCCCGAGATAATCAGCAGGTTCAGCAGGGAGGCCAGCACGATGAAGGCCAGGATGGCCGGGAAGCCGGTCAGCCCGATGGATTCCAGGAAGGCCGCGCCCTTGACCGCGGTGAAGGTGCCGATCCCGGTCCAGGCGAACAGGGCGACGAACTGGCCCAGGATGAAGGCCAGGACCAAAAAGCTCAGCATGTCCTTGAGCGCGCCCATCATCATGGTGACCACGTCCGCCATGCCCTTGATGGTCCCGACCACCGCGCCGTAGGTGATGCCGAAGACCCAGAAGTAGGCGCAGATGATGAACACGATGGAATCCAGCAGCGGGGACTTCGGCAGGAAGCCGCCCTCCCCGTTGCGCCACGGCGAGCCCGGGATGAGCACGGCGGCCAGGATCACCGCGGTCAGCACCAGCCCGGCCAGCAACGAGAGCCACAGCGCCTTGCGCTCCTTCGGCTCCAGGTTCGCGGTCAGGGCGTTGCCCTCGGCGTCACGGTCGCCGCGCTCCGCGGCATCCGCGGCGTCCACCGACTCATCCTCCGGCACGTTTTGGGCCCGCATGCGCGGCTCCAGGATCCGGTCGATGATGTAGCCGGCCACCAGGCCGAGCACGACGGAGGAGGCCACGTTGAAGAAGTAGTTCGACAGCGGCGTCACGGTGGAATACCCCGCCCCGGGCAGGGTGTCCATCACCGCGTTGGTAATACCGGCGAACAGCGCGTCCAGGCTGGTGGGCACCAATGCCGTGGAATAGCCCGCGCCCACCGCGGCGAAACCGCCGATGAGGCCGGCGACCGGGTGGCGGCCGGCCGCCTTGAAGACCATGGCGGCCAGCGGCGGGACCACCACGAAGGCGGAGTCGCCCATGACCGAGGCGGTCACGCCGATGACGCCGACCGCGTACGGCAGCAGCGCCGGCCGCGCCGAGCCGAACAGCTGGCGGATCAGCGCCGAGAGCATGCCGGAGCGCTCCGCCACGCCCACGGCCAGCAGGATGGGCAGCACCGTCAGCAGCGGCGGGAAGCCGATGTAGTTCTCCGCCATCGTGGTAGTCAGCCACGCCAGGCCCTCGCCCGTAAACAGCCCGTTGACCTCGGAGACCTCATCCGAGCCCGGCACCTGGACCGCCACGTCCATCCAGGCCATCACGGTGGAGGCCACCCCGGTAATCAGAAACAGGATGACGAAGATGGTAAACGGCTCGGGCAGCTTGTTGCCCACGTACTCCACGCCGGACAGGAACCTATCCAGCAAGCCCCGCTTCCCGCCGGATTCCCCGGCGGCACTCGCACCGCCGCCACCGACGTCGCCACCGGCACCGTCAGCAGCAGCCTCATCGCGCAGGTCTTTGTCGTCATTAGAAATGGGGGTACTCATCGCAGCCCTCCTGCCTGTCTCGGCCCGTCACCTTGCCGTCACGGGATGTGTGCAGCCAGCATAATGTAACTCACAACACATGTACCTGTGTTGCAGATTACAAATTTGTAACGGCCCCAGATTCCCGCCAGACTCCCCCACAACCGGACATCCCCACGCCCGCAACCGGACACCGCTACGCCCGATACTGGACGTTTCCTGTCACTTCTACCCCCAACAATTGGGCAAACGGCCACGGAAGCCACCGGGGGACGCTATAAAAAAGTTGTCTAGACGTCCCCGGCCAGTTGGCCATCGACAACCTGAACTAGCTTGAGGAAAGGAACACCATGAAACGATTCGTTGAAGCGAGCCTCCTCGCGTTTTCGGTTCTTCTGCTTTCAGCCTGCGGGTCGCAGTGAAGTTTCCACCCAATCCGCCGACGAAAGCTCGAACCGCGTGAGCACATCAACCTTGTCGTTTGAGCTGCCCGAGGGAGTTAGCGAAGTAGACGACTACGAGCCGACCGACGGTTGGACGGAGTCACACTCCGATAACCCCGACGAGCCAACGATTGTCATCCGGGTGAGCGACGAGTCAGAAAAGGTATCGGGAATCGAAATCATCGGCACGGGCATCTCCCCGAGCCAGGTAGACGAAATCCGCGACTCACTGGAATATGCCACGTAAGACGGCATCTCATCCCCGCGGACGGAGATAGCCCCCGGTTATCGCCTATCCCCCGCACAGCCGCAAAACAAAAGGACGCTCATTTTGTATCAAAATGAGCGTCCTCGTGGTGGAGCTGCCGGGAATTGAACCCGGGTCCTTCGTCATCTTGCCAGGGCTTCTCCGTGCGCAGTTCGCGCGGAATCTCTGCTCGGCCCTCCGGATCGGACGAACACGTCCGGATGATGGGCCCAGTCTCCAGTAGAGGTCCCATCCGGCCCTGAAGACGCAACCGGATGGCAAGTTCCTTAGTCGATGCCAGTTACTAGGTCAGGAACAAAACCTAGGCTGACAGACACGCATTGCTAATTAGGCAGCAAGTGCGTAGTCACGCTGAGAGTTCTTCTCTGCGTTTATTGAGTGCTACGACGCTTAACGGTGGTCTCTAGCCTGCACCGGCACGCTTCCCCTGGCTCAATGTACGAAGTCGAAACCAAATCAACCCCATTGCCTATAGGGCGGGATGCGTCCGCATTCCCTATAGGAAGAATTACTTTACTCGCCGACGTGTGCTAATTCAAGTGCTCGTCCAGCCACTCTTTGAGCACCACCGCGTGGTTTATCTCCCGGTCGTGGGCGGCGAAAAGCAGGCTGAGATCGCCGTCCTTCGCGACGTCGATGAGCTGTTGCAGTTCGTCAGCGTCGGAGTCGTCGAGCTCCGCACGGTAGCGCTGGCTGAATTCCTCGAAGCGTTCGGCGTCGTGGTTGAACCACTTGCGCAGCTCGCTGCTGGGAGCAACGTCCTTGAACCACTCGTCGTAGGCCACATCATCCTTGGCTACCCCGCGCGGCCACATCCGGTCCACCAGTACCCGGGTGCCGGAGGCAAGGCTGGGATCCTTTTTGACGTCGTGAACTCTGCAGGTATAAATCATGCCTTCCAGCCTAGACCTCCTGCGGCGGGTTGGCCCGTGGCGGAAGTCTTAGACGTTAATGCCCTTGACGCGGCGGCCGAGCTCGCGGGAGATCTCCCGGTCCTGGTCGCGACGCTTGATGTCCTCGCGCTTGTCATAGTCCTGCTTGCCCTGTGCCAGGCCGAGTTCCAACTTGGCCCGGCCGTCCTTGAGGTAGACCTTGAGCGGGATGAGTGTCTTGTTGCCGGAGCGCACCTGGCCGTAGAGCTTGTCGATCTCCCGGCGGTGCAGCAGCAGCTTGCGGGTGCGCTTGGGGCTGTGATTGGTCCACGTGCCCATGGAGTACTCCGGGATGTGGAGGTTGCGCAGCCAGACCTCGCCCTTGTCGATGGTGGCAAAGGCGTCGTTCAGAGAAATCTTGCCCTCCCGAAGGGACTTAATCTCCGTGCCCACGAGCGCAATACCGCACTCGTAGGTGTCCAGGATCTTGAAGTCATGGCGGGCACGCCGATTGGTGGCGAGGGTCGAATTGTTGTCGACCGCGCCCTTTTTCTTCTTGCCCTTCTTTACCATAACCATCAAGCTTAACCGCCCAGGCTAGAGCGAACAAACCCGCCCGACGGCCACGCAACAGGCGGTGGCTTTCGGGCGGGGAAGTGGGGCGCGCGGGCTACTTCTTGACGTAGAGCCGCAGCGTGACTTGGGCGGCTAGGGCGGCAAAGGCCATCGCCACCACGCCGACAATCGGCAGGGCTATCCAGATGTCCTTGGTGTGCAGCGGGGCCAGCAGCTGCGCCTGGTAGAGGCTCTGCAGCGACGGGTCGACCACGTAGGACTTGGTCAGGAACAGGCCGATGCCGGCCACCACCACGCCGATGAGCGTGGACAGGACGGCCTCCAGCACGAACGGGGCCTGGGTGATCCAGCGGGAAGCGCCCACCATGCGCATGATGGACATCTCCGTCGAGCGGTTGTAAGCCGCGATTTGGACCATGTTGGCAATCAGGAAGATGGCCGCCACGGCCTGGACAGCGGCGACCAGGAAGGTCGCGTTACGGATGGAGTCCAGGTTGTCGGTGGCGCGGTCGACCTCCTCGACCTGGTCGACAACGGCGTCGACCTGCGGCAGGCCCCGGATGGCATCGATAGCCGCGGTCTCCGTGGGATCCACCAGGCGCACGTGCAGGGCGGCCGGCAGCGCGTCCGGGGAGGTCTCCTCCACCAGCAGCGGGTCGGTCTCCTGGAAGTACTCCTTGAAGCGCTCGTAGGACTCCTCCTGCGAGCGGAAGGTGACCTTCTCCACGCTGGAGTCGGCCTCCAGCTGGTCCTTGATCTCCTTGCATCCGGCCGAGGTGCAGTCCGTGTCGTTAGCGGAGATCTCTTCATCCAGTTGGACCATGACCTCGACCTGCTCGAGGTAGATGTCCTTAGTGTCCTGGGTCAGGATGGTTACCAAGACACCCGCGACCACCAGGCCCACGGACACGGCCGTGGTGATAATCAGCGCGATGGTCATGGTGATGTTGCGGCCCAACCCCTTGGCGGCCTCGCGGAAGACGAAATTTGTCTGCATGGTCTTAGAAGGCCTCCCCGTAAACGGCGTGGGTTTCGTCGCGCACGAGCTTGCCGTTGCTCAGCTCCAGCACGCGCTGGCGCGCCTCGTTCACGGCGCGAGCGTTGTGCGTCGACATGATGACGGTGGTGCCGCGGCGGTTGATCTTAGACAGCAGGGTCATGATCTCCGTCGCGGTCGCCGGGTCCAGGTTGCCGGTCGGCTCGTCCGCCAGCACCAGCTTCGGACGGTTGACGAAGGCGCGGGCCACGGCCACGCGCTGTTGCTCGCCACCGGAGAGCTCATTCGGCATGCGGTGCGCCTTGGAGCCCAGGCCAACCATCTCGAGGACCTCCGGAACGGCCTTGTCGATCCGGTGCTTCTTTTTACCGATGACCTCCAGCGCGAAAGCCACGTTCTGGTAGACGTTCAGCTTGGGCAGCAGCCGGAAGTCCTGGAAGACGTAGCCGATGGACTGGCGCAAGCGGTTGATCTCGCGGCCTTTCAGGGCGTTGACGTGGAAGTTGTCGAAGTGGATCTGTCCGGAGCTCAAGTTGGTCTCGCGCACCATCAGCTGCAGGAAGGTGGACTTGCCTGAGCCCGAGGGGCCGATAAGAAAGACGAACTCGCCGTCCTCAATGCGGAAAGACACGTCGTCCAGTGCCGGTCGCGTTGAGGTCGGATAGACCTTGGTTACGTTCTCGAAGGCGATCACGTTTGCAACTCTAGCAACAGGAGATAACAATTGAAACTCTTTTACCCGTCGATTGACTAAAAATTATGTGTCCCCAAGCCCGTGTACGCTATAGTGACGCACACCATAAGTTCGAATACCTGCCATGAAATCCGGGCGATCGTCTCGCGCGGCGCCGACCGGCCCCGCCTTGCCGTCGCACCCGGAAAAATCCAAGAGCCCCGGCTCTTCGACACAGAAAGTGCCGTTTTATGACAGAAACCGCTACCGAAGACCAGCCGAAGAAGACAGAATCCCCCGGGGGTTTTCTCGGCACCATCGAAAAGCTGGGCAATAAGCTGCCGGATCCCTTCTGGCTATTCGTCGTCCTCGCCGGAGTCGTCGCCGTCTCCTCCTGGCTCGGCTCCCTGGCGGGCATGAGCGCGGTGGATCCCCAGACCAATGAGACCATCGAGGTCGAGTCCCTGCTCACCCAGGAAAACATCTCGCGCATGGTCACGGATGCCGTCGAGAACTTCACCTCCTTCCCGCCGCTGGGCGTCATCCTCGCCGTCATGCTGGGCGTGGGCGTGGCCGAGCAGTCCGGCCTGCTGTCCGCCCTCGTGCGCGCGATGGTTGCCAAGGTCACCCCGGCGACGCTGACCTTCGCCGTCGCCCTGGCCGGCGTGACCGGCTCGGTGGCCTCCGACGCCATCTACGTCATCCTCATCCCGCTGGGCGCGATGTCCTTCCACGCGCTGGGGCGCTCCCCCATCGTCGGCGCCATGGTGGCCTTTGCCGCCTCCTCGGCCGGGTTTAACGCCTCGCTGATCCTCAACATCACCGACCTGCTGCTGGCGGGCATTTCCACCCCGGCCGCGCAGATGGTCGATCCGGACTACCACGTCAGCCCGCTGGCCAACATCTTCTTCGTCATCCCCTCGGCCATCGTCTTGGCCCTGATCATCACCGCGGTCACCGAGCTGTTTATTAACCGCAAGGCCCGCGAGCTGGTCAACCACGACCACATCAACTACGAGGAGGTCTCCTTCGACAAGGCCGCCGGCGGCCCGGACAAGTCCTCCGCTGACGACACTGAGGATGCCGGCGACGCCGACAGTGACTACGACTTCTCCGAGGACGAGGAAGCCCTGAAGCTGTCCCGCCAGGAGGCCAAGGGCCTGGCGTGGGCCGGCATCGCGCTGCTGATTTTCCTGGCCGGCTTCTTCGCCCTGCTGTTCATCCCGGGCTCGCCGCTGGCCGGCCCCGACGGGGAAGCCATGGAATCTCCGCTCATCTCCGCCATCGCGGTGCCCATCGCCCTGGCCTTCCTGTTGGTGGGCATCGTCTACGGCATCGTCGTCGGCACCATCAAGGACGGCTCCGACGTCCCGAACTTCATGGCCCGGGGCCTGAAGACCCTGCTGCCCATGCTGGTGCTCTTCTTCGCCGTCGCCCAGTTCCTGGCGTGGTTCGAGTGGTCCAACCTGGGCGTGTGGACCGCGATTACCGGCTCCGAGCTCCTCCAGCGCTGGGACCTGCCGCCGATCCTGATGTTCGCCGGGCTGGTCCTGCTGGTCGCCCTGCTCAACCTGCTGATTACCTCCGGTTCGGCGCAGTGGGCGCTGATGGCCCCGGTCATCGTCCCGATGATGATGTACGTCCACGTCTCCCCGGAGGTCTCCCAGATGCTGTTCCGTATCGGTGACTCCCCGACCAACATCATCACCCCGATGTCGCCCTACTTCGCCCTGGCTTTGACCTTCCTGCAGCGCTACTACAAGCGCGCCGGCGTGGGCACCCTGATGTCGCTGGCCCTGCCCTACTCCGTGGCCATGCTGGTCGGCTGGTTCCTGTTCTTCGTCGTCTGGTACCTGCTGGGCATCCCGCTGGGCCCGGGCGCACCCATGCACTACCCGGCCGAATAGCCACCACCGGGAACGAAAACCTCAAACGCCAGCCCCGCGCGGATGTTTTACGCAATCCGCGCGGGGCTGGCGTCGTTAGTTCGCGGCCGCTGTGAGCCAGCGGCGCCGCGGTGGTAGGCGGCTAGTCCTCGCTGTCGTCGCGCTGGGCCATGCGCCAGCGGATGCCGGCCTCCAGGAAGCCGTCGAGGTCGCCGTCTAGGACCTTCTGCGGGTCGCCGACCTCGAAGCCGGTGCGCAGGTCCTTGACCATCTGGTACGGGTGCAGGACATAAGAGCGCATCTGGTTACCCCAGGAGGCGTTGCCGCCGGCGCCCAGCGCGTCCAGCTCGGCCTGCTCTTCCTGCCGCTTGCGCTCCAGCAGCTTGGCCTGGAGGACCCGCATGGCCGAGGCCTTGTTCTGGATCTGGGATTTTTCATTCTGGCAGGTCACCACGATCCCGGTGGGGATGTGGGTCAGCCGCACGGCGGAGTCGGTGGTGTTGACCGACTGCCCGCCCGGCCCGGAGGAGCGGTAGACGTCCACGCGCACGTCGGCGTCCGGGATATCGATGGAGTCGGTCTGCTCCACCACGGGCAGCACCTCGACCTCCGCGAAGGAGGTCTGCCGGCGGCCCTGGTTATCGAAGGGGCTGATGCGCACCAGGCGGTGCGCGCCCTGTTCGACCGAGAGTGTGCCGTACATGTACTCGCCGTGCACCACGAAAGTGGCGGACTTGATGCCGGCCTCCTCGGCATAGGAGATGTCGTAGACGTCGACCTTGTGGTCGTTGTGCTCCGCCCACCGGATATACATGCGCATGAGCATCTCCGCCCAGTCGGCGGCATCCACTCCGCCGGCGCCGGAGCGGATGTTGATGACCGCCTCGCGCTCGTCGTATTCGCCCGAGAGCATGGTGGTCACCTCGAGCGCCTCGATAGTCGAGCGCAGCGCAGCCAGCTCCTCGTCCGCCAGCGCGGTGTCGCCTTCTTCCTCGGCGAGCTCGTACATCACCGGCATGTCGTCGAGCCGGCCGCGGAGATCGGCGAGCTTGCGGAGCTTCGCCTGGGCGGCGGAGAGCTCCGAGGTGACCTTCTGCGCGTGCGCCGGATCGTCCCAGAGGCTCGGGTCGCCCGCCTGGGCTTCTAGTTCCCGGACCCGCGCGCTCAGCTCCTCCGGGTTCATCACCTTTTCGATGGTGGTTAGCGTCGTGGACAACTCGTCCAAAGCTGCAGTCTTATCCGGGTGCATAGCGCCCCAGTCTACCGCGCAGGGGTGTTCAATTAGCGATCGCCTGCCACAGGGGCGACAATAGGGGCTATGACTCAGACCCCGAGCTTGCCCGAGATGATCGACGCCATTGCCAAGACCTTCATGGTCGCGCACGCGGATGATTCCGACGCGCACCTGGCCCAGGCACTGGTCTACAACGCCGGCCGACTGGCCTGGCGCATGCGCGATCAGGGCGTCAATATCGAACAGAAGACCTCCGTGTCCGACGTGGTCACGGAAGCCGACCGCGCCGCCGAGCGCTTCGTCGCCACCGTGCTGCAGGCGCTGCGCGGCGAGGACGGCCTGGTCGGCGAGGAAGGCACCTCCCAGGAGTCGACCTCGGGCCGCACCTGGGTCATCGACCCAGTGGACGGGACCTACAACTTCTCCTCCGGCTCCGACTACTGGTGCTCGGCGCTCGCCCTGCGCGACGCCGAAGGCACGGTGCTGGGCGCGGTCCACCGCCCGGCCATGGGCTACACCTGGTTCGGCGGGCGCGACTACCCCACCTCCCTGGACGGCAAGGAGGTCACCCCGCTGGCCGATGCCCCGGCCGAGCAGCTGTCCCTGGCCACCTACCTGCACCCGACCTCCATCCAGGACCCGGATATCCGCGCCGCCTGGCAGAAGGTGGCCTCCGGCTTCGCCACCGTGCGCATGCTGGGCGCGGGCTCGGTGGATCTGTCCAGCGTGGCGGACGGCACCTGGGGCGCGTGGATGCAGCACACCGTCGCCGAATGGGACTGGCTGCCGGGCAAAGCCCTGGTAGAGGCCGCCGGCGGCGCGACGAAGGAGATTTCGGCCGGCGGCGTGGTATGGTGCCTGGCTGGAAATAAACAGGCAGTGAAAGAAATGGAGCAGATGCTGCGTGGGTAAATACAAAGAGGACTTGGGGCTGGCCCTTGAGGTCGCTGGTCACGCGGACGCAGTGACCATGCACCGTTTCGAGTGCTCGGATCTGGCGGTCAAGTCCAAGCCGGACATGACCCCGGTCACCGACGCCGACCTGGCCTGCGAAAAACTCATTCGCTCGAAGCTGGCCCAGGCCCGCCCCAACGACGACGTCTTGGGCGAGGAATTCGGCGGCGAGGCCAAGTTCTCCGGCCGCCAGTGGGTCATCGATCCCATCGACGGGACCAAGAACTTCGTGCGCGGCGTGCCGGTCTGGGCCACGCTCATCGCGCTGCTGGAGGACGGCGAGCCGGTCGTCTCCGTCGTCTCCGCGCCGGCCCTGCGTCGCCGTTGGTACGCCGCGAAGGGCGGCGGCGCCTTCCGCGTTTTCGGCGGCGAGCCGAAGCGCCTCCACGTCAGCGGCGTGGGCGATCTGGCCGATGCCTCCGTGGGCATTTCTTCCCTGTCCGGCTGGCGGGACCGCGGCCTGCGCGAGAACGTCCTCGAGCTGACCGACGTGACCTGGCGCCTGCGCGGCTACGGCGACTTCTGGAACTACTGCCTCGTGGCCGAGGGCGCGGTGGATATTGCCGCCGAGCCGGAGGTTTCCCTGTGGGACCTGGCCGCCCCCTGCCTGCTGGTCACCGAGGCCGGCGGCAAGTTCACCAGCTTCGAGGGCACAGCCGGCCCGAATAACGGCTCCGCGCTGGCCACCAACGGCCACCTGCACAAGAAGGCACTGGGCTACCTGGCGCCCTAAGCGCGAGCCCACCGCCCGGCTTAACGCCTAAAGATACGACGAGGTCCCCGCCTGAAAATCAGGCGGGGACCTCGTTTGTTGTAGTGAGCGGCTAACCGGGATGGCGGTGCGGCCTTAGTCCTCCGGGAGGCTAAAGCCGGCGCCCACGCCACCGCGGCGGTTCAGATCCGCCAGGATGGCATCCATGTTGGTCGCCGCGGTCGGCACGTGCACGGCGCCCTGCAGCGGGGTGCGGCAAGCACCGTTGAAGCCCGGCGGGTTGATGCCGCCGGTGACGGAGCCGACCAGGCGGCCGCGGTTGAACAGCGGCGCGCCGGAGTCGCCCTGCATGGCGCAGACCTGGGTGAACTGGTACTGTGGGATGGTCGTCAGGGTCATACCGCAGGTATCCCCGGTGGCCAGGCCGCGCTTGCAGCTGATGTCGCCCGGCTTGACCTTGCCGCCCAGGCGGTTGGCGGTCACGCCGTTGTAGGAGCGGGAAACTTCCGCGTTAGCGCCGAACTCCACGACGGAGTAATCCAGCTCGGCGTTCTTGTCCACGATGGTGCCCGACGGGCCGACCTGCCAGGAGTCGGCTGAAGCCACGGACTGCCCCACCTCACCGCAGTGGCCGGCGGTCAGGCCGACCTTGCGGCCGGCGTTGTCCGTGCCGGCGGCGGTCAGGGTGCACATCGACTCATCGTTGACGTAGATGGGAGTACCCGGCCCGTAGAGAGACTTGCCCTCGGTCAGGGCGGCGTTGGACTCCTCCGGCACCTGCGGGGCGTCGAAGTAGGAACCCGGTACGCGGTGCAGGATGAAGTCCTTGGTGGGCTTGCCAGCCATCACCTTGGAGAACATATCGTTGCGCCACTGGTAGTTCGGGTCAACGTTCTGGGGCTTGAACTCGGGCTGCGTTGCCTGCCGGACGGTCTCCTCGAGCCCAATCGGGTTCGGGTTGGTGGCCGGCGCGTCAGCGTAGTCGTGCGTTTGGGGTGCGGTCGCCGCAGCTGCTGCCTGGTCCACTGCCTGCGGGGCCTGCGGCAGGTGGTGGTTAACAGCCTCGGTGACGGCATCAGTCACCTGCGGGTCTACCTCCGGGGTGGAAATTCCCCAGTCGGCCAGATCCGAGCGGACCTGGTCCACAGCCGCCGCGGCATCAAAGCCAGGCTGGGTCGCTTCCTGCGCTCCGGCGGCTGGGGCCGCAAAGAAAAACGCACCTGCGAAAGCCGAGCCCACCAGGACTTTCTTTAGGTGCGGAATGCGAAGCATAAACAGCCTTCTTTCACATCGTGGATCATTAGGGCCCCTTAATCTTGGCACGTAAATTAGTTATAAACATCAGCTTTCCCACACTGTTTCCAAGCCGTTATAGTTTCCAATTTGCGACCTCGACTTTCCCCCGATTGCCCCTCCCGGCGCGTTACCTAGCCACCCCTAACGGAGGGTGACCGTGTTTCATCCTCGCCGGACTCCCAGCGGCGCTTTTCCGCTTCCGACTTGCGGTGATTGCGCACCGCCATGACGCCTAGGACCACGGCGATGACCAGCGGCACCCACACCTTGGTGTACTCTAGGAGGAACTCCAGCCAGGCCGGGATGGTCAGATCCGGGAAGGGGATATCCCAGTCCGGCCACGCGGGCACCGGCAGGGTGATGTCCGGAAGGTCCGGCACCGGCAGGGCAATCGCCGGCAGCTGCCAGTCGGGAAGCTCCCAGTCCGGCAGCTGGTCGAGGAGCCAGCCGATGAGCCGGCTGACTAGCGGGCCTAAGACGATGACTGCGATGGCCCAACCGCTCTTGCCCAGCCCGCTCAGCATGGGATAGAGCACCCGCTTGAAGGAGCTTTCCTCCATCTCCTTTGCCCGCTTCTCCCCGCGGCTGCCCGGCGGCGGGGTGAATTCGACAACCTGCTTGCCCTCGCGAAACTCCACCGCCTTGAGCTCGTCAAAGAAATTGGCGGTGATCTTCACGCACGGTTTCCCGTCCATGGCCGCCAGGTTTCCCGCGGGCGCGGAGTCCCAGCCCCGTTTCTTGCTCAGCGGGATCTTGCCGCTTTGCACCCCGCGCAGGCGCCGGCGGACCTCCCCACCCACGGTGACCTGCAGGCGCACCGGCGGGTTCGCCGCGAAGGTCTGCAGCCTCTCCATGGCCCCGGCGTCCACGGGCAGCGGCGTGCCGGCCGCCACCTCCCCGTTCTCCTCGTCCCGCTCGGCGGGCCAGTCCGGGTAGCGCTCGATAAACTCCGCGTCAAAGCCGCATTCGACCGTAATCCGCCCGTGGGTAGGGTGCTCCAGCGTCCAGGTTTCCACCTATTCCTCCCCCTCCCAGGCAGTCGTCGCGCCCTCCTTGTCCCCGATGGCGCCGCCGGCAAAGGCCAGGACGACCATGACCGGAAGGTAGATCCAGGTCCCGGAATTGAAATACATCTTCATCGCGAGGTAGTACGCCACCCCGACCAGTACGGGGAAGGAATAGGTAAACCGGAAAACCCGGGCATCAACTACCCCGCCGCCCACGGCCACGGCCAGCAGGAAGACCAGGATCCCCCACCCCGGCACGAAGGTCTGGAGAAGCGGCGGGCCGGCCACGATGAGCAGCCCGACGCCTACCAGCACGACCCACCCGGCCACGCCCCGGCGCGCCTTGGGCTTTTCTGGCTGGGCAGCCGCCGGCTGGGCAACCGCCCGCCGGGCCGGCTGCGGCCCCTGCCCGGCGCGGCGAGGATCCCTCGGCGGTGGCACCTGGCTGTCTTCCCGATCATCTTCCGGCCTGTTCATAGCGCACAGAGTATCCGATGCCCCACGCGCTGTCCTCCTCCCCGCGGAGGACTTGTCCCCGGCGGCATGCGGGCGGCGCGGTCGATGCATAAACCTTTATCATGGTCGCCATGACAACTAGCGGAACTGTACCGGTAAACCTGCAGGTCCTCTTTAACGCCTGGACGCCACGCGCGGCGAGCGCGAGGAGCTTTACACCTGGTTCCACCAGCACCCGGAGCTGTCCATGCAGGAAGAGCACACGGCCGCGCGGGTCGAGGAAGAGCTGCGCGCCTACGGCTGCGAGGTCTTAAGCCTGGCCGGCACCGGCCGGGTGGGCATCCTGCGCAACGGCGACGGCCCGACGGTGTTGTTCCGGGCCGACATGGACGCCTTGCCCATCGCGGAGGACTCCGGCCTTGAGTACGCGGTCGCCAAGGAGCGCGGGCTCATGCACGCCTGCGGGCACGACTTCCACACCGCCTGCCTGCTGGGGGCTACCCGCGCCTATGCCGACCACCCCGAGGCCTGGTCGGGCACGCTCATCGCTTTGTTCCAGCCGGGCGAGGAGGCCGGCGGCGGCGCGCAGAAGATGGTCGACGACGGGCTGGCGGATAAGATCCCGCAACCGGACGTGGCCCTGGCCCAGCACGTCGGACCGTTCGCTCCCGACTACTCCATGACCACGCGCCCCGGCGCGCTCATGGCGGAGGCCACCAACTGGAAAATCACCGTCTACGGCCGCGGCGGGCACGGCTCCCAGCCACATCTGAGCACCGACGCGGTAGTACTCGCCGCCCATATCATCACGCGGCTGCAGACGGTCATCGCCCGCGAATTCGATCCGCAGCAGATGGGGATCCTGACCGTCGGCTCGGTCCACGCCGGCGCCTCGTCGAACTCCATCGCCGAGTCGGCCCAGCTGGGCATCAACACGCGCGATGTCGCCGGAGGCCACCGAGCAGATAGTCGCGGCCATAAAGCGCATTGTCCGCGCCGAGTGCCTGGCCGCGCAGTCCCCGCGCGAGCCCGAGTTCGACCTGCTGGACGCGGTCCCGCCCGTGCGCAACGACAAGGCCACCACCGCGCGGGTGGTGGACTCTTTCACCGAGCTCTTCGGCGCCGACGCCGTCTACGGCAACATGGCACCGCTGACCGGCTCGGAGGACTTCCCCATCATCCCGCACGCTTTGTCCGTGCCCTACTGCTACTGGGGCTGGGGCGGTTTCCCGGATACGGGGGCAGCCCCCGCTAACCACTCCCCGGCGTTCAACCCGGCGCTGCAGCCGACCCTGGATACCGGCACCCGCTACGCCATCGCCGGCATCGGCATCTGGCTCGCCCAGGCGCAGGGCTAGCCCGGTGCTTCCTGGTGCCTAGCGCAGGCGGCGGGCGCCGGCGCCGGGCTCGGCCAGCAGGAAGGACGGCTCTGGGAAGCCGGCATCGGCAGCCGCCGCGGCGATCGCGTGGGCGGTCGCGTCGACCTCGTCGCGCGGGATAAGCGCGATGACCGCGCCGCCGAAGCCGCCGCCGGTCATGCGCGCGCCCACCTCGCCGGCCGCGCTAAAGGCCTGGTCGAGCTCCTGGGTGGTGACCTCGTATTTGTCGCGCAGGCTCACGTGGGAATCGCGCATGAGCACTCGGAAGGTGTCGAAGTCGCCGTCCTGCAGGGCGCGGGCGGCCTCCAGGGTGCGCTGCGTTTCCTCGACCACGTGCGCCACGCGGCGGGCCACGAGATCCGGGTCGAGGGCCTGATCCCCAGCCGCGTTGTCGGCGGCCCAGGAGCGGGCGGCGGCGACGGCATCGCCCGTGGCGGCCTGGATGTCACGAATCGTTCCGTTATCACCGGGGGCGAGGGCGTGCTGCACGTCGTCGATCAGCCCGCGGCGAGAGGCGTACTGCCCGTCGCTTAGGGTGTGCGGGGCGTTCGTGTCCGCGATGAGCAGCACTAGGTCACGCGCCTGGATGTCGAAGGGCACGCGCTCCACCGCGCCGGTGGCAAAATCCAGGACCAGGGCCTTGCCGCGGGCGCACAGCAGGCTCGCGTTCTGATCCAGCCCGCCGGTGGAAGCACCCACCACCTCGTTTTCGGCGCGGATGCAGGCCTGCGCCAGCTCCTTGCGCGCCGCGTCGTCGGGCTGGCGGCCAGCGGCCAGCTCATAAGCCGCCACGGCCACGGAGCACTCCAGCGCCGCGGAGCTGGACAGGCCCGAACCCACCGGTACGTCGGAGACGACCGCGATGTCCAGGCCCGCGCACTCAGCAATCGCGCCGGATTCCAGCCCCGCCCAGACGGTGCCGGCGATGTAGCCGGCCCAGCTGGCCGGGTTGCCGGGGCCTACCTGCGCCAGCGGGATTTCACACCGCGTCGGTTCGGCCTGGCCCGGCTGCACGGAGACCAGGCGCAGCTGCCCGTCGGTCCGCGGGGCCACCGCCACGGCGGTGTTGTGCTCCAGCGCGAACGGGATGGAGGCCCCGCCGGCGTAGTCGATGTGCTCGCCGATGAGGTTGACCCGGCCCGGCGCGGCCCACACCCCGGCCGGCGGGGCGGAAAACTCCTTAGCAAAGAGGTCCTCGGCGGCATCGGCCAGCGCGGCGTCGCTGCGGCGCGGCAGCCAGTCGAGCTTAGTCACGCGGCCAGACCTCCTGGAAGCGGGCGGCGATGGCTTCCGGCGTGGTGTCATTGATCCACACGCCCTGCGCGGATTCGGAGCCCGCCAGGAACTTCATGCGGTTCGGCGAGCGCATGAGCGAAAAAAGCTGCAGGTGCATCCGCACCGTGCCGCAGGTGGCCGGGTCCACCGGCGCCAGGTTCCAGCCGGCGATGTACGGGGTCCGCTCGACTCCCTCGAAGAACTCATCCACCGCGGTATACAGCTTCTTGAGCAACGCGGCCAGGTCGTCGCGCTGGGCGTCGTTGAGATCCCGGAAGTCCCGGGCCGGGGTGTTGGGCATGACCATCGCCTCGACCGGCCACTTGGCCGCGGCCGGAACGAAGGCGGTGAAGTGCTCGGTCTCAGCGATAATCCGGGTGCCGGCGGCGCGCTCGCGCTCTAGCACGTCGGCGAAGAGATCCCCGCCGGTTTCCTGGCGGTACTCCCGCGCGCGGTTGACCATCGCCTTCAGCCGGGGCGAGAGGAACGGGTAGGAATAGATCTGCCCGTGCGGGTGCTGGAGCGTCACGCCGATTTCCTCCCCGCGGTTTTCAAACGGGAAGACCTGCTGGACGCCCTCGATGGCGGCCAGGGCCTCCGTCCGGTGGGCCCAGGCCTCGATGACGGTACGGATGCGGCCAACCGGCAGGTCCTTGAAGGAGGTGTGCGCGTCCTCGGTAAAGCAGACCACCTCGCAGCGCGCGTGGGCCGGCCGGCGCGGGACCAGGCCCATCGAGTCCACGTCGTACTCAAAATCCGGGCCGGCCTCCGCGGTCAGGGAGAAAGACGGGAAGCGGTTTTCAAAGACCACGACGTCGTAGGTCGGCGACGGGACCTCCGTGGGCAAGCCGCCCGGGCGCGACGGCGCCAGCGGGTTCTCGTTGGCCGGCGGCATGAACGTACGGCTCATGCGGTGGGCGGCGAAGGCGACCCAGTCCCCGGTCAGCGGGTCCCGGCGCATCTCCGAGGTCGGCTGCACCTGCGGCAAGTCGCGCGGGTCGGTCAACACGCGCTCGCCCTCGGCGTGCGGGCGGTCATCGAAATAGAAGATGTCCCGGCCGTCTGCGAGCTGGGCTTGCGTGACTGAAACATGTGCTTTCGACATGCGTCGTTCTCCTGACGTTTCCTAAATAAATGCTGCCGCCGGCGGGAGGCTCTCCCCGCCGGGGATCAGTATCTAGTGCTTCGGGTTAGGTTCTGCGTCCGCTGCGGCTTGCGCCGCGGACGCGTCGCTTACCACGATAGGCCGCAGCTTAGCCCAAGCGGCAAAGACCACGGCGGTGCCCAGCAGGGCCAGCCCGGTCCACAGGTTATCCGTGGCCGCCTTGAGCGCCCCGGTTTCCGGATCGATGCCCGGGTCGAGGAAGAAGTAGCAGCCGATGAGCACCACGCCGTAGATTCCCAGCAGTGCCGCGATCACGTTGCGCAGGTCGAAGGCGCCGGTCGGCGAGGTGGAGTCAGGTTTCTGGCTCACGGGTGAAGAAGACATGATGAGTTACTCCCCTTCCCTTTCTAGGCGAAGATGACGTTGAGGACGATGACGAGGACCAGGCAGATAATCCCCAGCGGCACGGTGCGCTGGTACCACGGCAGGGAGGCCTCCGTGTAGTCCTCGAAGTGGCCCTTGGGCGTGACGGAGCTGACGAAGCCCACCAGCTCGTGGTCCGGCTTCGGGGTGGTAAACAGGGTGACCACCACGGAGACAATGATATCGGTGGCAAAGGCGATACCGGCGGCGACGAAGGCGGTGCCCTGGCCCGGCAGGTTGAACAGCGTGGAGGTCGCGTCGGTGAAGTTGGCGGTGTACCAGTAACCGATGGCGGCCAGCGTGCCGGCGGTCAGGCCGGACCAGCCGGCGTGCGGGGTCATCCGCTTCCAGAACATGCCCAGGATGAACGTGGCAAACAGCGGCGCGTTGAAGAAGCCGAAGAGCGTTTGCAGGTAGTCCATGATGTTGCCGAAGTTGCGGGCCAGCAGCGCGGTGAACATCGCGATGACGGTCGCGCCCACGGTCGCCCAGCGGCCGAACCGCAGGTAGTAATCGTCCGAGCGGTCCTTGACCACGTAGGTCTGCCAGATGTCGTAGGAGATGACGGTGTTGAACGCGGAGATATTCGCGGCCATACCCGCCATGAAGGAGGCCAGCAGGCCGGCGATGGCCACGCCCAGCAGGCCGTTGGGCAGCAGGTCACGCATGAGCAGCAGGATGGCGTCGTTCGGCTCGGCGGTGCCCTCCACCAGGTCGGCGACCAGCACGGAGGCGACCATGCCGGGGATGACCACCAGGAAGGGGATGAACATCTTCGGGAAGGCGCCGATAATCGGCGTCTTGCGGGCGGCGGAGATGGAATCCGAGGCCATGGCGCGCTGGACCTCGACGAAGTTGGTGGTCCAGTAGCCAAACGAGAGCACGAAGCCCAGGCCCAGCACGATGCCGACCACGGACCAGAACGGCGAGTCGAAGCCGGAGATGTCCGTGCCCGGCCAGGTGTGGAAGTGGGATTCCTGCGCCACGGCGTCCTTGAGGCCTTCCCAGCCGCCCACGCGGTTCAGGCCGATAATCGTCAGCGGCGCCAGGGTGGCGACGATGACAAAGAACTGGAGGACCTCGTTGTAGATCGCGGCGGACAGCCCGCCCAGGGAGATATACGACAGCACGATGATGCCGGCGATCACCAGGGCCACCCACTGCGGCCAGCCCAGCAGGGCCTCCACGATGGTGGCCAGCAGGAAGAGGTTCACGCCGGCGATGAGCAGCTGCGCGAGCGCAAAGGAGATGGCGTTGACCAGGTGCGCGCCGCTGCCGAAGCGCTTGCGCATGAACTCCGGCACGGAGCGGACCTTGGAGCCGTAGTAGAACGGCATCATGACGATGCCCAGGAAGACCATCGCCGGGACCGCGCCTATCCAGAAGTAGTGCATGGTCTGGAAGCCGTATTCCACACCGTTGGCGGACATGCCGATGATCTCCACCGCGCCCAGGTTCGCGGAGACGAACGCCAGGCCGGTCACCCACGCGGGCAGGCCGCGCCCGGAGAGGAAGAAGTCGATGGAGGAGGACACGCGGGCCTTGGCGGCCCAGCCGATGCCCAGCACGAACGCGAAGTAGACGGCCACCAAGAGGTAGTCGACCCACGAGGCGTCGAGCCGTAGTGCTTGCTGCACACTATCCATAGTGTTGCCTTTCTATTTGTTAAAAAGCGCTGATACGCAGGGCGAAGCTCGCCGGGGCACCCGGTCGCAGCGTGGTGATATCGCACCCGCTGGCCAGCGCGTTCGGCGGCGCGCTCATGGGTTCTACCGCCAGGGCCCGGCGCGGCGGCCCGCTGGGGCCGCCCTCCGATCGGTAATCCGGGAAGTCCGGCGCCGTATAGACCTGGGCCCAGCGCATGCCGGAGCGATCGCCCGGCCCAGGGTCCAACTGCACGCCGTGGCCGTCGGGGCGGGTCAGGCGCGCTACCGGGTGCGCGCCGCGGAAGCAGTGGTCGAGCCACACCTTTCCGGACTCATCCCGGCACTCCCCTAGCGCGCCCGCGGCGGCCAGCGGCACGCCGCTAGCGATGCCGGGGAGCACCTCGTCTGCCGGACGCAACTGCCCGCAGGGCAAATTGCGGCTACCCAGCGGGAGGTTGTCTTCGACGGCCAGCTGGAGGCGGCAGTCATCAATAGCGTCACCGCCGGCCGAAAGGTAGGTGTGCGCCCCCAGGGCGAAGGGCGCGGGGCAACCGTCGGTCTCCGCCCGGTATTCGGCGTCAAGGCCGTCCGTGCCCAGCCGGTAGGTCGCGGTCAGCCGAATCTGCCACGGCCAGCCGGGCCGCGGACCGATGTCCGTGCGCAGCCGCAACGCCGCGCCCGAGTCCCCGTCCGCGACCGACTCGCATTCCCAGAGGCGATCGTGCACGAAGCCGTGGATGGCGTTGTTGCGCTCCGGCTCGGTAATGGGCAGCTGGTACTGCTGGCCCGCCCAGCCAAACCGGCCATCTTCGGTGCGGTTCGGCCAGGGTGCTAGCACCACCCCGCACGCGGCGGGCGCGTCTGCGCCGTCCGGGTAGGTTTCCACCAGGTCGCGGCCGCAGTAGGTCAGCGCCTTGATGCCGCCGCCTACTCCGGCGATCTCCGCGCGGTAGTCACCGGCGACGAGCGCGTATACCGGGTGATTGCCAGTAGCCGAGTCCGACATGTACCTCACCTTGGCCTTTAAGGCCTAGCCTTCAGGGAGCACGCGCCTATGTGCACGTGCTGCGCGAATTTTTTATACGCGCCACCTACTTACGCTATAACTGGGCGGAATATCCACGCAAACGATTGCAATGTGATTTGGGGTTTCCCTACCCCCAGCGGACTACCCTGCCCGCCCCGGGTTTAGCGCACCAGCGCGGTCGCCATCGCTTGCAGGGCGGCTAGCGCCTCCTCCTGGACGCCGGGGTCATCTGCCTGCTCGGCTGCGCGCAGGATAGCCGCGTTCAGCAGGGAGAACTCCAGCTCGGATACGCCCGGGCACAGCTGATCCACGACGTCGTTGAAGCCGGCATGGGAGGCCTGAACCTTCTCGTCCGCAAAGGCCTCGGGGAAGCTTTAGACCGCGACCATCAAGGGCCCGTGCGAGCCGTGGACGAACAGGTCCAGCGCGGCATCCACGTAGGCGCCGGTCGTGAACCACGCGCCAGACAGGTAACAACATCACCGCCGGCAAGAAGATGCCGGGCAACCTCACGACCAAGAAAAGCAGTACAACCGAGCAGGAGAACGTCCATGGCAGTCACGGGATCAGGAATCAAACCGGCACGAGCCCCTACCCGTGATAAGAAGCCCCAAACCTTCCCGACGACGCGCGAGGCGCTTCCTTCCACCTAATTGCTAGTGGCGGCTCTTGCCGTCACGGGACTGGAGCATGTCGGCGGCGAAGATGATACTGTGGTCCTTGGCGGTCTTCTCTTCTGTGTTGTAGAGCAGCTGCGCGTACTTCAACGGCTTTTCGTCAGGGTCCATGTAGAAGTAGCTGTAACCGTCAGCAATCGCCACACTGCTGTAGAAGTAGTTGGTGGAGTTGTTGTCGATGGTACCCCACATGTATCCCTGCAGTTCCCCGTCGGAGTTGACCTTCGGACGGTTGGGGTCGGCCTCGATGGTAACGATGGGCAGGTTCGGCCTATTATGGCCTGTAGCCTCCCAATATCGGACGCGATCTAGCTGTTCATCGGAGGCCCAGAGACTCGACTCCATACCTCTGATTGCCTGGTCATGGATCTTGCTGTCCTTCGGGACGGGCTTGGTGCCGAGTAAACGGAGCTGAACGATGTCGCCGGTGCGGCTGAACTCGCCGGTGCCCATGTTGGTGATGGTGATCTTCTCCAGGGTGATCAGGTTGGTGTCGGGGGGCGTCGTTGATGATGAGCGCCAGAGGATACCCCACCACTTCAGCCCTGACACTACCAGGTCTTACCCAATAGGAGAGCCCAGTTAATCCAGATCCGTTTCTTGGCTTCGGCATTCAGGTCTTGGTAGTAGTCAAGAAATCCACTTATGGATTGAGGTTTTCCCCGTTCCGCATCCTCCCCTCCTACCCAGGTAATTCTATCCGGCGCGGAAAAGTTTGCCTTCTTTATTGGATAGTCACCAGCCAGCGTGTCAAAAACAATGGACTCAGCGATGCCCTCATAAAATCTCGATGACCATTTATAGCGCTCGTAACCAGCTTCGTACCCTACAAGTGCGGTACTTTTTAGTGAAACAACATTAAGCCCGAGCACCAGGTCGAAATGAGAGGAATGCTGCATTATTAGCAAGGGGCTTAACCGAACCCTATTTTGGTAACTATTTTCGGGAGCAATCCATTTGTCCAACGCGGTGGTCAGCTTCACCGCCAACCGTCCAATATCGATCTGTTCAATACGTATCCACATAGAGCTTTCAATCCTTACTCTACAGATGCAGAAATCCAGGATTCATCGACCGGCAATGTCTTCGAAATTGGGGATCGATGACCTTAACCAATCCGGAGCTTCTATCCGCCCGTCAGTGGGATAAAAGGTATTCATACCACGTGTTTCGGTTGCGTCAAGCCTGGGAGATTTCTTGGTTGCTCAATGGGCTCTACACAACTGCAGATTATTTTGTCTTAAACAGAACAAATCTGCTTTCCCGCGGTGCCCCTCGAGATCAATGAAGTCCCCCCAGCCTAAGCTGGAGGGACTAAGAAGTTGGTAGCGGGGGCCGGATTCGAACCGACGACCTCTGGGTTATGAGCCCAGCGAGCTACCGAGCTGCTCCACCCCGCGTCGAGATGACTTCTAACATCTGCGCCTGCCACAGCGGGTTCTTATTGTGTCCCTTCTGTGCCGGCGACTCCTGTAACTATACAGACAGTAATGCGCCCACCCAAATCCCCAGCGCACGCGGCATATTGGCCGGGGTGCGGGGACCGGGTGGGCGCGGTGGCATCGAACCTCGTTACTGGTTCTCGGCGTCCTGGTAGCGCTTGACGGCCTCGTCCAGCTTGTCGAGGGCGCGGCCGTACTCTTCGTGGGAGCCGCCGCGGGCGTCCTCGATACCCTTGAGGGCGTCGTTGATGCCGGAGATGGCATCGCCAGCAGCGCTATCCGCCGGGGCGCTGGCCGGGTCGGAGGTGGAAGCCTCCTGGCCCTTGTCGTCGCCGGAGCTATCCGCGTCCGGCTTGTCGCCCGAGCCGCCGCGGCCGTCGACTTCCTCGATGTCCTGGGCGGCCTCTGGGTCGATGCCGACCTGTTCCAGGGCCTCACTAATCGTCGGGGCGTAGCCCACGCGGCCCTTGTAGGAAATCAGCACGCGCAGCAGCTTCGGGAACGCGGATTCCTGGTCGGCGCGCTTGGAGTAGATCGGCTCCAGGTAGAGGATCTCTCCCCCGCCGACCGGCAGGGCCAGCAGGTTGCCGTTCTCCAGCTCGTTGGTGCCCTCCCACAGGGAGCGGTCGCGGGCGACCTGGTCAGAGGACATCATCGCGTCCTGGGCCTGCTTCGGGCCCTGGGTCTGCGTGTCCGTCGGCAGCACGCGCACGGTGATCTTGCCGTAGTTCTGCGGGTCGGAGGTTGCCGTCATGTGCGCCGAGAGGAACTGGCGGCGCAGACCACGGTAGGTGGTGGTCAACTGGAAGCTGGCTTCCTCCGACTGCGGATCGCGGGCCATCACGTAGTACGGCGGCTGATCCTTGGCCTGGGCACCCTCGGCCGCGGACGGGTCTTCCGGCACGGACCAGAAGGCGTCGTTGTTGAAGAACACGCCCGGGTCATCGACGTGGTAGCGGGCCAGCATGTCGCGCTGGACCTTGAACATGTCCTCCGGGTAGCGGAAGTGCTCGCGCAGCTCGTCGGAGATCTCCGACTCCGGCTTCACGACGTCCGGGAAGACGCCCTCCCAGGCCTTCAGGACCGGGTCCTCGGTGTCAAACTCGTAGAGGTCCACGGTGCCGTCGTAGGCATCCACCACGGCCTTGACCGAGTTACGGATGTAGCCCACCTGGTCGTTGATGAGACGCTGGGTGGTCCCGTCTGGGTTCAGCGCGTCCTGGGTGGTCTCCGACAGGGTGGTGCGCTGCGAGTACGGCAGGGCCTCCAGCGTGGTGTAGCCGTCGACAATCCACTTGATCTTGCCGTCGATAACGGCCGGGTAGGTCGAGGAATCCGTGGTCAGCCACGGCGCGACCTTCTCCACGCGCTCGCGCGGGTCGCGGTCGTAGAGGATCTTGGACTCGGAGCCCACGCGGTCGGACAGCAGGAAGTTCAGCTCGCGGTACTTCGCCGCGTAGATGGTGCGGTCGACGATGTTGCCGATATCGACGCCGCCCTGGCCGTCGTAGGTGAAGGTGCTGGAGTCCGTGTCGTATTCGACCGGGCGATCGCCGGTCTGGCCGACGATGGCGTAGTCCAGACCGTCATCCGCGGAAGCGATGACCGGGCCGTAGTAGACGCGCGGCTGCTGGACGTTAATACCCAGCTCCTCCTCGGCGTCGCGGACCTCGCCCTCGCGGTCCTCCTCAGCCTCCTGGGTATCCAGCTCGGAGACCGTGAAGACCGGGAAACCACCGCGGGAGGAGCCGGCGTCGCGGGCGACCTCATCGACCTTGTTGGCCTCGGCCGCGATGAAGCCGTTGCCGTGGGTGTAGACCGTGTGGCGGTTCAGCCAGTCCTGCTGGTTTTCCTGCAGGGCGTTCGGGTCCAGCTCACGGGCGGCGACCACGAAGTCGCGCAGCTGCCCGTCTACCTCGTAGCGGTCCATGGCCAGGGTCTCCGGGAAGCCGTAGAAGTTCTTCAGCTGCTGCATCTGGGTGAAGGTCTCACTCAGGATGTCCGGGTCCAGCAGACGCAGGTTGTTGATGGTCTCCTCGTCCTTGGCGACCTTGGCGTCCGGGACCTCCTCGGCGCCCCAGTTTTCGACGTAGTCAACGTCATCATCCGTAATCCCGTAGGCAAAGCGCGTGGACGCGATGTTGCGCTCGATTGATTCGGCTTCCTTCATCTGCCGGTTCGGCTGGACGGAGAACTGCTCCATCAGCAGCGGCCAGCCGTTGCCAATGACCAGGGAGGACACCAGCATCAGCACCACGGCCAGGCCGGGGATGCGCAGGTCCTTGATCACCACGGCGGCGAAGAAGGCGATGGCGACGAAGACGCCAATGACCATGAGGATGATCTTCAACGGCAGGTAGGCGTTGATATCGGTGTAGGAGGCACCGGTAAACAGCTCGTTGGTATTGGTCAGCAGGTCGTAGCGGTCCAGCCAGTATCCGGCGACCTGCAGCAGCATCCAGATGCCGGCAGTCACGGCCAGCTGGACGCGGGCCGGCTTGGAGACCTGGCCCTTCACGCCTGCGGCCTGGTTGCCGAAGCGGATGCCGCCCAGCACGTAGTGGCCGATGAGGGCGATCAGGAAGGCCACCACGGCGAGCACGCTCAGCGAGCTGACCACCAGGCGGACCACCGGCAGGGTGAAGGCGTAGAAGCCCAGGTCGTGGTGGAACTGGGGATCCTGCACGCCGAAGTCGTTGCCGTTGAAGAACAACAGCACGATCCGCCAGGAGCCCTGGAGGATAAAGCCCGCGGCCAGACCGATCAGGATGGGCAGGAACTTCAGGACCGTGTTCATGGTCTTTTCGATCGACTGCCGGTACTGGTAGACCGGGGAATTCAGGTCCCCCATGTCCGCGTCCAGGCTGTCGGGCCTGCCCCGCCAGACGAAGTGGGCTGCCAGGGCCACCACCAGGCCGGAGAAGATCGCCGCGACGAGGAAGAGGACGACGCGGGCGACGACGGCCGTGGTGAAGACGCCGCGGTAGTCAATCGCGCCGAACCACTTCCAGTCCGTGTAGAGCCCGACGAAAATCGGGCCCACGATGACCAGGATCGCAATGATGCCCACGATCCAGCCCAGCACGCGCGGCGGGCGCTTCATAGGGGCAGCGGGTTGGGATAGGTTTGAAACCAACGCCAGCTCCAATCAATTATCGTGCGAATATAGAAAGTTATAGGCTTCCAGTTTAAGCAAGCACTAAAGTGACAACGAATAAGGATATTCATGAGTTCCCCCAGCAATTCCCAGCCAGCTCTTAACAAAGCCATGCGGGAGGCCGTCGAGTTTGTCCACGCCGAAGGGTGGGACGCCGCCCCTACCCTTTTTGCCCTCGTGCCCACGGATTTAGTGGCCGCGCAGCTCGACGATTTGGGCGCTCACGACGACGCCCCGCTGACGCTCATCGTGCAAGATAACCTTCCCGAAAACTTGGAGCCAGGTTCCGAGGAACTGGCCGACTACGTCTCCCGGCTGGCGTGGCCGCACGACGTGGCAGGCGTGGTCCTGGCCCAGGAGATCAAGTTCTGCGACGCCGCCGCGGGGGAAGGCGCCCCGGCCCGCCCGGCGCGGCTGTATTCCGGCGTACTGCGCGAGGAGGGCGTGGAGCTGACCCTGCTGCAGCTGCGCCCCACCGAGGAAGAGCTGGAAGCCGCCGGCCCCTTCGCCCAAGACGACATCCAGCTGCGCGGCGGCCCCGACGTGGCGCCGGGGGTGCTCGCGGCCCTGCGCTATGGCTTGGAGCAGGACCCGGATGAGGTAGTTTAAGTTGTAAGCAACGGGGCTGTGCTTTACCCGGCCCCGCTTGGTCCCCTATCGCGATGTTCTTTGAGGAGATTGATCCCGTGCGTCTTGCCAACCGTTTCCGCCGGGTGAGCCTGGCCGCCGCTACCGGACTGTGCGCGCTGAGCCTGGCCGCCTGTGGCCAATCCGAAGAGGAGCCCCAACCGGATCCCGCCCCGGCCGCCAGCGAAACGGACAAGGCCCCGGAGACTGAGACCTCCGAGGCCCAGGAGTCCACCGAGTCTCAGGCTCCGGCGACCAGTTCCGCGGAATCCGCCTCGGAGTCCGCGGCCGACGAGTCTGAGCCGGCCGATAGTTCGGCCGCCAAGTCCTCGCAGGCCACCGGCGACGAAAAGCTCAAGGAGTCCGTCGCGCATGTCTACGAAATCTTCTCCAGCCTGGCGCCGCGCTCCCTGTTCGCCCAGTTCGACAGCTGCGACGATGTGGGCATGCGCGACTCCTACAACTGCACCGGCGCCGAGATCGGCTCCATCCAGTTCTACAAGTCCTCCTCCCAGGCCGCCCAGGCCACCCAGGTGCTGACCGGCCTGCGCAACGGGCACGTGGTCAAGGACGAGGGCGATATCCTGGTCGGCTGGTCCACCCTGGGCACCGACACCATCCTGTCCGTCGTGGACAACGACAAGGGCCTGGTCATGAAGCAGCTGGCCCCCTCCGACGTGGAAGAGCCCGAGGAGCTCCTCGCGGAGATGGGCGTCCTCTAAACCGCCCCCGCCGCGGCAGAACCCGCGGCCTTCCCCCTGCCTGCCCGGCGCTACTGCGCCGGGCAGGTTTTTACGTCGCGGCCGGCGTCGAAGTCGTCCATGGCCGCGATGGCATCATCTAGCGTGTCGACGCTGGCGATGACCATGTCGCCGTGGTCGCGGCTGGTGGCCTCCGCGCAGTTGCCCGACGGCGCCAGGAAAAGCTCGGCGCCGGCCTCTTCGACCGCGTCCACCTTGTGCACGATCCCGCCGATGGGCCCGACCTTCGCGTCCGGGCCGATGGTGCCCGTGCCGGCCACGAAGTGCCCGCCGGTCAGATCCCCGGGCGAGAGCTTATCGATGACGGCGAGGCTGAACATCATGCCGGCCGACGGGCCGCCGATGTCCTGCAGGTTGTAGTTGACCTTGATGTCCTCGGCTGGCTGGGTGGTCATCAGGATGCCCAGCAGGGGCACGTCCTCGTCGTGGGGCGAGGCAGCCAGCGTTACCTTTTCCTCGCGTTCCTTGCCGTCGCGCTCGACGGTCAGGGTGACCTCGTCGCCTGGGGCGTGGGACTGGATGCGCTTTTGCAGCTCCTGCGGCTCGCCGACCGCTTCCCCGTCCAGCGCCTTGATCACGTCCTCGCGCTCCAGGGCGCCCTGGGCCGCAGAGTCCTCGGTCAGATCGGCGACGACGATTTCCACCGGCTTGTCCAGGTAGTCCATGGCCGCGATGGTGGCGGCGGACTCGGAGTCGGTAAACGCCTGTTTGTTGGCCTCTTCCATCTGCTCCGGCGACATGTTCTTCGGGATGACCGTTTCGATGGGCACGATGGTGTCGTCGCTGGTCAGCCAGCGACCCAGCATTTGCATCAGGCTCATCTGCGTGCGCACCGAGACGGTGGTCATGTTCAGGTGACCGGCCGGATCATCGGTGTTCGGGGCTTCGACCTCGACGACGGGCTTGCCGTCGACCTCGTCCAGGGTGTTCACGGTCGGCCCGGGCCCCTCGGCGGCATAGGGCACCGCGAGGTTGATATCGGTTCCGGGGATTTCGGTGACACTGACCGCGGCGCCGAGCAGGACCACTGGGATTGCGCCCCACACGAGCGTGCGCCGGCGGCGCGAGGATGAAGAGGTCATGGCCACACAGCCTACCGTGTTCGCTATCAGCGTTTAAGTTGGCATGGTGGCAGCCTTAGCGCGGACGGTAGATTGGGGACTATGACTAACGGATTCGGCTTTTCTTTCCCCAATAATGATGACGACGACGATAACAACGATCGCCGCGACCAGAACCCGTTTGGCGCCTTCGGATTTAGCGGAGCCGGGGGCGGCGGATTAGGCGATATGCTCAACCAGTTCGGGCAGATGCTGTCCGGCATGGGCTCGTCTA
Source organism: Corynebacterium sp. LK2590 (assembly GCF_040946105.1). Taxonomy (NCBI): domain Bacteria; kingdom Bacillati; phylum Actinomycetota; class Actinomycetes; order Mycobacteriales; family Corynebacteriaceae; genus Corynebacterium; species Corynebacterium sp. LK2590. The sequence goes on along the minus strand of NZ_JAYWMH010000004.1, from coordinate 207,598 downwards.
TGAACTCGCCGGAAAACTCCGGCCCGGTTAATTACGCCATGGCTGAGCGCATCGCCCGCCAGCAGATTTCCAGCGACAAGCCCGTCGGTGACAAGGACACCCAGGCCGTCGAGCAGTCCCTGCGCTTGGCCGAGCTCTGGCTGGATGATTCCACGGACCTGCCGACTGCTAGCTCCACCGTGGCGGCGTGGAATTCCACCGAGTGGTTAGAAAACACCCTGCCGATGTGGAAGCGCATGGTCACTCCCGTGGCCGAGCACATGAACGAGGCGCAATTAGAGTCCATGCCGGAGCAGGCCCGGGAGATGATGGGCCCGCTGTCGCAGATGATGAACCAGATGTCGGGCATGAACTTCGGCATGCAGCTCGGCCGCGCGCTGGGCGATCTGGCCCAGCAGGCGCTGACCGGCTCCGATTTCGGCCTGCCCGTCGCCCCGTCCGGGGTGACCGCCATGCTGCCGCACAACATCCAGCACATCGCCCGCGACCTGGACATCCCGGCCCAGGAGGTCATGGTCTACATCGCCGCGCGGGAGGCCGCCCGCCAGCGCCTGTTTACCCACGTGCCGTGGCTGGTCGAGCGCCTGGTCTCCTCCGTGGAGGAATACGCCCTGGGGCTAGTCATTGACACCTCCCACATCGAGGAGGCCACCCGCGAGCTCAACCTGGAGTCCGGCGATCCGCAGGCCATCCAGGACGCGATGAGCAAGCTGCAGGGCATGGATCTCTCCCCGCGCATTTCCTCGCGCAACGCCGCGGCCGTCTCCCGCCTGGAGACCCTGCTGGCCCTGGTCGAGGGCTGGGTCGAGCACGTCGTCACCGAGGCCATGCAGGACCGCATCCCGTCGACCTCGGCGATGAACGAGGCCTGGGCCCGCCGGCGCACCTCCGGCGGCTCCGCCGAGAAGGCGTTTTCCCGCGTGGTCGGCATTGAGCTGGCCGCCCCGAAGGTCCGGGAGGCCGCCGAGCTGTGGCGCCGCTCCACCGTGGCCGTGGGCGTGACCAAGCGCGACGGCGCTTGGGAGCACCCCGACCTGCTGCCCACCGCCGAGCAGCTGGACAACCCGGCCTCCTTCATCGACGCCCTGCTAGACGACGCGCCGAGCGACGACTTCGACGCCGAGTTCGCCAAGCTGGAAGAGATGCTGCGCAACGAGGACACCAAGGGCGAAGACGACGCCGACAAGACCGACGCCGACAAATCCGCCGACGGGGACTCCGCCGAGGACGACACCACGGGCGGTGGCAACGACGCCAGCAACGATGGTGACGACAGCAAGGGCGAGGACGACTCCCCGAAGGACAACTAAGCCGGTGTAGGCCGCTAGGCCTGCCCCGCGGTGGCTCCTAGCTTTCGTTTATTTCGCTAGCCCCGCCGCCGAAGCGCTGATAGGCCTCCAAATAGCCTTGCGCGCGCTCGGCGTGTGGGGCTTTGTTGGCCCACATCCAGAACGCTTCCCCGTGGTTGGGGATGAAGGTGTGCACCAGCTCGTGGATGATGACCGAGTCCAGCACGTATTCGGGCACCCGCTGCAGCCGGTGGGAGATCCGAATGGCGCCCGTGGTCAGGGTGCAGCTGCCCCAGCGGGTGTTCTGATTGGTCACCCAGCGGATAGAACCCACCTGGGCCTGGCCGTACAGGTAGGTCTGGTTGAGGTACTCGGCGCGCTCGGCCAGCTTTTCGTCGCTGGCGTGCGGGGAGGCTTCCTTCTTGGCCAGCTGCCGGCGCATATCGGCCACGGCCTTGTCCTCCTGGGCCTGCGACATCCAGGCCGGGATCCGGACTTGGAGGACGCCGTCCACCACGCGGGCCTCGACGGTGCGCTTGCGCCGGGCCGAGCGGATAACCCGCACCGGCATGGTGGCGACTGACTCCCCCGGCTGCTGTGGTCTCGACATGACAGCCCATCCTAGCTGTGTTCCAATGAGGACACGCGCTCAAGGCCCATGCCGCCACGGGCGCTACGCAAAGGGGTGAACAGACGCCGTCGCGGCGAGGGGGACAATCCACCGGTGGATAACGAAGACACGACTAACGCCATGCCCGATGAGGGCGCGGCCTTTTTCGCCGAGCCGGAGGGCACGGACCTGCCGGCCGGAGCGGGCGAGAGCTTCCGCTTCGCGCCCGGGGTGGGGTTTTATGCGCGGGATGCGGGCACGCTGCAGTTCGGGCTGGATGCCACCCGCGCCGGCCTGATTGGCACCGGCCAGCCCATGCGCCTGGCGCGGGCGCTGGCCAACCTCCCGGATCCCTTCACGCGCGCCGACTGGGAGGACCTGGCCGGCCTGCCGCCGAGTGCCTCCCGCAGCCTGCTGGACGACCTGCTCAAATACGGCATCGTGCGCGCCCAGGGGCTCGGCCCAGCGGTGGTGGTGCTCGGCCGCACACGGCTGGCGGGGCTGGTCACGGAGACGCTGCGCGCACACGGGTGCCGGGTGCGCAACCCCTTCGACCGGGAGACGATGAGCTCCTACCTGGCGCACACCGCCCCGCACACCCCCATCGTGCTCGTCGACGAGCTGGCCGAGGCCCTCTACTGGGCGCCCCTGCTGGCCCGGTACCGCGCCAAGGCCTTTACCTGGCTGCCGGTCAGCGCCATCGACTCGCGCGGGATCATCGGGCCGCTGCACTACCGCGGCGAAGGCCCCTGCCCGCTGTGCTTCGACCTGGTGCGCAGCGACATGGACCCGTCCTGGCCCACCGTCATCGCCCAGTACGGGCAGCACACCAAGGCCCACGACTTCGCCGTCTACCACGCCATTAGCGCCCACACGCTGGTGGCAGTCGGCGCGGTCACCGGCACCCCTACCCCGCCGGGGGTTCCCGCCGCCCGGGCCGTGCCCGGCTCGCTAATCGACGTGGACGTCTACGGGCAGACCACGCACCGCATACTCGAGCCGCACCCGCACTGCCCCGCCTGCTTCTAGGCTGCGGTGCTTAGCTCGCGTGCTTGCGGCTTAGCCGGCCACGTGGCTAGAGACCAGGCTCAAGATTTCCGCGCCGAATTTTTCCATCTTGCTCGGGCCCACGCCGGACACACTGAGCAGGGCGGCCTCGTCGGTGGGTAGTTGCTCCGCGATGGCCAGCAGCGTGGCGTCGGAGAAAATCACGTACGCCGGCACCTGGGCCTCGGCCGCGACGTCCTTGCGCCAGGCCCGCAGGCGGGCAAAGAGCTCCTCGTCGACATCAGAGGCGCAGAACTCGTGGCGGCCCAGCGACTTCTCCGCCGGGGTGGCCAGCGGGCGCCCGCACACGCGGCAGGACGAGCGGCGCCGCGAACGCCGCGACGGCGCGTCAGCGACCTGGTCCTGGACGATCCCATCCAAAAAGCGGGTGCGCTCCCGGCTGGCGCGAGCGCCGGTGGTCTTCGCACGCGCCCAGGAACACAGCAGGTGCTCGCGGGCGCGGGTGATCCCGACGTAGAACACGCGGCGTTCTTCCTCGATGTCCTCGGCATTGCCGGACTTGATGGCGTGGTTGAGCGGCAACAGTTTTTCGCTCAAGCCCACCAGGAAGACCGCGTCCCACTCCAGGCCCTTGGCGGCGTGGAAGGTGGCCAGGGTAACGCCCTCCATGACCGGGTTCTGCTTGTTGCGGGCGCGCTCCTGCAGCTGGGCGACCACCCCGGGCAGGTCGATGCCCGGCCGGTTGTCCACCAGCTGCCGGATGAGATCCACCAGGGCGCTTAGGGACTGCCAGCGCTCGCGAGCCTGGGCGCCATCCGGCTCGCGCTCGGAAAGCCCCAGCGGCGCGAAGGCCGCCCGGGCCACCGCCACCGGGTCGGCCGGCAGGTCGTCGCGGCGGGTCGCGCGCACCAGCTCGCGCACGCCCTCGCGGATCTCAGCGCGGTTGAAAAAGCCCTCCCCGCCGCGGACCTGGTAGACCACCCCGGCATCCGCCAGCGCCTGCTCGAAGGGCTCCGACTGGGAGTTGATGCGGTAGAGCACCGCGATCTCCTTGGCGGGCACGCCGTCGTTGAGCAGGCTCAAGATCTTGCCGGCGACCTCCTGGGCCTCGGTCTCCTCGGACTCGTAGTCCTGGAACTGCGGCTCCGGGCCGGGCTCGCGCATGCCCTGTAGCTCCAGGCGGGTGCCGGCGGCCCGCCCGCTGGCCTGGCCGATGACCCGGTTGGCCAGGTCGGTAACCTGCGGCGTCGAGCGGTAGTCGCGCTGCAGCTTGACCACCGTAGCGTTCGGGTACTTGCGCGAGAAGTTCAGCAGGTTGTCCGGGCTCGCGCCGGTAAAGGAGTAAATGGTCTGGTTGGCGTCGCCGACCACCGTGAGATCGTCGCGCTCGCCCAGCCAGGCGTCCAGCACGCGCTGCTGCAGCGGGGTGACGTCCTGGTACTCGTCCACCACGAAGCTGCGGTACTGCGAGCGGAACTCCTCCGCCACCGCCGGGACGTTTTCCAGCGCCCCGGCCACGTGCAGCAGCAGGTCCTCGAAGTCCAGCAGGACGCCGTCCGGGCGGGTCTTTAAGTCCTCGTAGGCCTGGTAGACCGCCGCGACCTTGTCCGGGCTCACCGGGGCCTTGCGGCCCAGCTTGGCGATGTGTTCGGCGTACGTGCCCGGGGTGAGAAGGCAGGACTTGGCCCACTTGATCTCTTCTTTGAGATCCCCCACGGTCTCCTTGGTGTTTTCCACGCCCACCCGGTTGACGGCGCGGCCAACCAGGGAGAACTGCTTGTCCACCATGGCCCAGGGCAGGTCCCCGGCCACCTGCGGCCAGAAGTATTTCAGCTGCCGGCGGGCCGCGGAGTGGAAAGTACGCGCCTGCACGCCGCCGATACCCATGGACTCAAGCCGGTCGCGCATCTCCCCGGCGGCCTTGGTGGTAAAGGACACCGCCAGCACGCGCTGCGGGCTGACGAAGCCCTGTTCCACCAGGTGCGCGATGCGGTAGGTGATGGTGCGGGTCTTGCCGGTGCCGGCGCCGGCGAGGATGCACACCGGCCCGCGCGGGGCCGTGGCCGCGACCCGCTGGTCCTCGTCCAGCTGGCTGAGGTCGAGACTGAACTTAGCGTCTGGTGCCACGGGCGTACCACTCCATCATCATCGTGTGTGCAATAGAACCTGGCGCGGCCAGCGGCAACGACAGCAACTGGTCCCGCCCGACCCAGCGGATTTCGGCCAGCTCCCCGTCGGTCGCAGCCGCCGGGTCCGGGTCCGGGTGCGCGGCGGTGGCACTAAAGCCCACCATCAGTGAGCCGCTGGCCGGCCACGGCTGGGATCCCCAATAGGTTATCTTATGCACCCGACGGCCGGTCTCCTCCCACACCTCCCTTTCGAAGGCGTGTTCTAGGCTCTCCGCCGACGTCGACGTAGCCCGCGATGAGCGAGAAATACCCCGGCCGCATCCGGTTGCGGGCGACCAGGATTTCCTCCTTCTCTGGGTGGTGGACCATCCCGATGACCGCCGGATCCAGGCGCGGGTAGACCGTCTGCGTGTCCTGACCCGGCGCGCGCCCGGCGATGCCGCCGGCGCCGAATTCCAGCTCCTGCCCGCTGCGCGGGTGGAAGCGGAACTCGCGGCGGTAGCGCAGCAGACCAATCGCGCGCAGCGACCACGCAACCAGTTGGCGGGTCTCGGCGCTGGTGTGGGGGTCGCGGGCCAGGGCGGCCAGCTCGCGCGGGCCCAGCCAGCCCGCCGCCCCGGGGATGGTCTCCACCCCGGCCGACGGCGCGGGCTGCGCGTAGACCAGCGGGCTATAGGAGACCGTGACGTAAACCTCCGCGGCCGCCGGCGGGGCATCGATGACCACCGGCAGCCCGTCGCCGCTGGCGGGGACCTGCCCGCGCGCGGAGACGTAGATAAGCACTAGTCGTTGTCCTCCGTGACCTCGGCGGGCTCCTCCGTGTCGTGCTTGATGTAGAGCAGCCGGTCGCCGGGCCGCAGGGCGTTCGCGTCGGCGGTGTCTACGCGGTGGATCTCGTTGTCGCGCAGCACGGCCAGAACGATGTCCATGATGTGGCGCGGGTTGGAGCCGACCTCGTATTCGCGCACGGGGCGCTCGGCCACGGAAAAGCCCTCGTTCGGGGAGAGCAGGTCCTCCATCATGGACACGACCGTCGGGGTGACGGTGGCCAGCCCCAGCAGGCGGCCGGCGGTCTCGGCGGAGGTGACCACGGAATCCGCGCCGGACTGGCGCAGCAGGTGGCGGTTTTCGGACTCGCGCACCGAGGCCACGATCTTGGCGTGCGGGGACAGCTCGCGCACCGACAGGGTGCACAGCACGGCGGTATCATCCGTGGACGGGGTGACCACCACGGACTTGGCGTGTTCCACGCCCGCGATTTTCAGCACGTCCTGGCGGGTGCCGTTGCCGTAGATGGTGACCAGCCCGTGGTGCTCCGCGTGGGAGAGTGCCGCGCGGTTGGTGTCGATGACCACGATGTGGGAGGCCGGGACATCGTCAGCCAGCAGGGCCGCGACGGCCCCGGCACCCTTGGTGCCATAGCCGATGACGACGGTGTGGTTATGCAACTTTTTCCTCCAACGCTGGATTTCGTAGGTCTTTCGAGTCTTTTCAGTCAGCACCGACAAGGTCGCGCCGACCAACAAGACCAGGAAGATCAGGCGGGCCGGGGTAATAAGAACGAGGTTTAAGAAGCGGGACTCCGGGCTGACCGGCACGATATCGCCGTAACCCACGGTGGTTAGCGACACGGCCGAATAATACGCCGCATCCAGAAGCGACATGTTCTCCTCGCTGTAACCGTCCCGGTCGAAGTAGACCACCAGGGTCACAAAGACCACGATCACCAGCGCGAGGACAATACGCCGCATCAGCTGTTTCCACGGGTTGGTCTCATCCTTGCGGGGCACGCGGATGATGTCGATGAGGCCGTGCGCTGGCAGCGCGGACAGCTCGTGTCCGGGGTGGAACCGCTGGGTAATACGCCGCTTGAAGCGGCGCGCGGGAGTCGGCATGAGCTCGACGGCCTCCTTCGTGTGTCAAACCAGGGGCGCGGGCCGGGCAGGAACCTGCCCACGCAATGCAATACCCTAGTGCGATTGCCGCAATATTACCGAACTCCCGCGGGGCCCACCCGCCCTCACTCGGGGTGCACCGCCCCGCTGAGCAGCCGCACCAGGGCCGGCCCGTCCGGCAGGTGGCGCGGTTCCAGCGTGTAGTTATCCGCCACGTAGTGGAAGGCCGCACGCACGCTGTGTGCCCCGGTCAGCCGGCGCCAGGCCTCGGCGTAGACGGCCAGCTGGATCTGGGCGGCCTGCATGTCCGCGCCCTGCGGCGGCCGGCCCGTCTTCCAGTCCACCACCAGCCAGCTGCCGTCCGGCTCGCGGAAGACCGCGTCGATGCGCCCGCGCACCACCGCACCACCGATGGTGACCTCGAACGGGGCCTCGACGTGCTCCGGGGTGCGGTTGGCCCAGTCGCTGTCGAGGAATTTCTCCTTCAGCGTGACCAGGTCCGCGGCCGGGACCGGCTCATCGATGCCGGGCAGTTCGTCCTCGCTCAGCAGCGCCTGGCCGCCGAAGCGCTCCTCCAGCCAGGCGTGGAAGGCGGTGCCGCGCTTGGCATAAGAATTCGGTTTAAACGGCACCGGGCGGCGCTGCCGGCGGGCGAACTGCACGGGATCCGCGCGCAGGGCCACCAGATCCGAGGCGGTCAGCTCTCCCGGCAGGGCCACTTCCACCACGGGTGCTTGCAGGCCGCGGTATTCCTCAATGAGCGCGCTGGCTTCCGCCTCCCACTGGGCGAAGGCCTCGCCCTCGCTTAGCTCCGGCAGCTGGTCCATCGCCGCGGCCACCCGCCGCGCGCCGTCTTTGGCGCCCGGGCGCTGCGGCAGGACCGGGAAGCCGGCGGCCGGGGCCTGCTCGGCGTCGGTGTCCTCGAAGCCCTCGTCCCAGTGCACGACCGCGTCCGGGAACTTATCCCGCAGCAGCTCCAGCTGCTCGTAGACGCCTTCGTCGCGCTTGCCGGTGTAACTGCCGGTAACGGTCAGCGTGGATTCGCTGCGCGTCATGGCCACGTAGAAAAGGCGCGCTGCCTCCTGGGCCAGGTGTTCCTTCTTCTCCTGCTTGTAGGCCTCGCAGCCCTTCTCGAAGTCGCTGCGGGTGGCTTCCTTGACCTCGCCCTTGGCGTTCGGCTCCGGCTCGACGACCTCGATATAGTCCTCGTCGCCGGGCACGATGGCCGCCTGGGACAGGAAGGTCCCGCCGCGGGTCTGGTAGGAATTCTTGTCCGCGCGCACCACGCAGACGTGCTCCCACTCCAGGCCCTTGGCCTTGTGCGCGGTCAGGATCTGCACCCGGTTGTTGACCTTCGGGACCTCGCCCGGCTCCAGCGCGTTCTCGTGCTCCTTAGCCAGCTCCAGGTAGTCCAGCAGCGCGCCGAGGCCGTCGACCGGCAGGGATTCCACCACGCCGGCGAAGGCGTCCAGGTGCGTGGCCCCGCCCGCCGTGCCGCGGGCCAGGACCTCGGTGCGCAGGTTGAACACCGCCTCGATGTCGGCGAAGAGATCGCCCAGCGGCTTGGAAAGGCTATAGGTGCGCAGGTAGCGCAGCCGGGAGGACAGCTCCTCGATGCGTGCGAGCCCCTCCGGCGTGTAGCGCTCGCGCTCGCCCAGGTCCGCGACCGCGTCCGCCAGGCCCAGCACCTGCTCCGGGGCCTGGGCTGTGATGTCGTCCAGCTCCGCGCGCAGCACCGCCTCCGGATCGGCAGGGTCCAGCGGCTCCTCCGGCGCCTGGCCTGCTGGCTGGTCTGCGCTTTGGTCGGTGGTCTGGGCCGGGTCCTCCTCGCCGGGGTGGCGCAGGCGGCCGGCCAGGTTGGCCGCGCGCTTGCCCAGGGACTGGATGTCCTTCAGGCCGATGCCGCAGGCGGGCCCGGCCAGCACGCGCAGGGCCGCGGTGTTGTTCTGCGGCCGGATGAGCATGGTGGCCAGCGCCACCAGGTCCTGGACTTCCGGCTCGTAGAGCAGCCCGCCCAGGCCGGCGATTTCATAGGGCACCCCGGCTTCTTCCAGAGCTCGGGCCACGGGTTGGGCCTGCTTGTTGGTGCGCACCAGCACCGCGGCGCTGAAGTCGCGTTCGGCTTCCTGGGCCGCCACGTATTTCTCGCGCAGGTGCTCGGCCACGAACTCCATCTCAGCGTCCTCGTTGGCGAAAAAGCCCAGGGAGACCTCGCCGTCGCCGGCGTGATCGTGCGCGCGCAGCGGGTCCACCGGCCGCGGGCCGCCGGCGAAGACCCCGTCGGCCACGGCGTTGGCCATCTCCAGCACCTTGCGCGGGTTGCGCCAGGAAATCGTCAGCTGGTCCTTGTCCGCGGGCTCGCCGTTTTCTTGCGGGAAGTCCGTGACGAAGGCGGCGAGGTTTTCCGCGGTGGCACCGCGCCAGCCGTAGATGGACTGCATGGGATCGCCCACCGCCGTCACGGACAAGCCCGGATGGGGCTCGCCGCCGAAGAGCGCGCGCAGCAGCACACGCTGGGAGTGGGAGGTGTCCTGGTATTCGTCCAGCAGCACCACGCGGAAGCGGGAGCGCTGGGCCGCGCCGACTGCCGGGTGCGCGGCGGCCAGCTTCGCGGCCACGGCCATCTGCTCGCCGAAGGTGACCACGGCCTTTTCCCGCTGCGCTTGCTGCAGGGCCTCGACCAGCTCCAGGTAGTCCACGCGAACCTGCTGGGTGTCCAGGTAGCCTTCCAACTTCTTGGAATACTCGCCCTTGGTGCGCGGGCCCTTGGGCAGGTCGTCGACCTCGGCGCGGAAGTCCTGGGCGTGCTGGCGGATATCGTCCGGGTCGGCCAGCACGTTGTCCATGGCGGAGACCAATTTCACCAGCTGCTCCGTGACGGTGCCGACCTGGCTGGTGCTGGACAGGCGCCCGGTGTAGTTGGTGACCACCTCGTGGGCCAGGGCGAAGCGCTCGGCGTCGGTGATGATCCGCGCGCCCGGCTCCACCGGCACCAAGAGCCCGTACTCGCGGACCAGGTCCCCGGCGTAGGAGTCGTAGGTGGCCACCTTCGGCGCGATGGTCTCCAGGGCGTCGGCCACCGGCGAGCCCGGCGGGAACATGCCGGTCTCCCGCAGCTGCACCAGCGCCCGGCGGATGCGGTTTTCCAGCTGTAGGGCGGCCTTCTTGGTAAACGTCAGCCCCAGGATCTCCTCGGGCCGGACCACCCCGTTGGCCACCAGGGAGACCACCCGGGAGGCCATGGTCTCCGTCTTGCCGGCGCCGGCGCCGGCTACCACCAACTTCGGCCCCAGCGGGCTGTCGATGACCTGGGCCTGCTCCGCGCTGGGCGGGAATTTCTTGCCCAGCGACGCGGCCAGCACGGCCGGGCTCAAGTGGGGGTAATTAGCCTTCGACATCGGTGGTCATCCTTCCCTCCGGCTGCACCGGGCAGATGGGCTTAATCCGGCAGAACGTACAACTATCGCTAATGCGCGCGGTCACGGTCGGCCCGCGCTGCTCGGCCACCAGGTCGGGCAGCTGCGCGGCGAATTCCTCTAGGGCCTCAGCGCCCCAGGCGCTCTGGTAGCGCCCCGGCACCGACTTGTTCGACGAGGCCGGGTAGAACAGCACCCCGCCCTCGCGCGGCAGGCCGTCGCCGCTGGCGACCTTGACCCCGCTGGGGTTGTGGGTGCTGGCGTCCTCGGTGACCACCTCGCCCTGGGACAGGGCCAGCTGGTAGGTCGCCAGCTGGGGGTTGTCCTCCGCGGCCTGGACCGAGGGTACGGAGCTGCCCGTCTTGAGATCCACCACGCGGTACCCTTCGGCGGACTTGTCCAGGCGGTCGATGCGCCCGGAGATGCGCACGCCGTTGTCCAGCCGCACGTCGACGGGCACCTCGGTGCCCACGGCAGTGAAGTTCACGTTCGCCTCCGCGACCCAGCTCTGGGTGCGCTGCAGCAGTTCCGCGAAGGACTCCGCCTCCGAGGCGCGCTTCCAGGCCGGCGAGTTCTGGATGCTGCTAAAGGCGGCCAGCGACAGCTCGTGGGCCAGGGCGGGGCTCAGCCCCCGGCCGATGGCCTCCAGGAAGGCGTGCGCCAGGCTGCCGCGCAGCATGGCCATCTGGTTGTCTGGTTCCTCCTCCAGGCTGGACAGGACCGCGTGCAGCGGGCACTGCATGAGCGCTTCCACCTTGGACGGCGACAGCGCCGGCCGCGGGTTAAGCTCCGGGCTGCTGGCCACCTCGCGGGCGGCCCACCACTGCTGCGGCTCGGCGCCCGGGACCCCGGCCGCGGCCAGCCGCGCGAGCTGCCGGGCGGCCTGCTCGCGGGCGGACTCGGTCTGCTCGGCGTCGCTGACCACCCGGCGCAGCGCCGCCACGAAGACCGGCACGGACAGCACCGAGACCTGCAGCGGATCCACCTCTGCCCCGTCTGGCAGCCCCGGCGCGCTCGGCGCCGGGGCTGTGGTGGGCAGGGCGCTGGGCACGGGCTGCGGGTGGGGCTCGGCGGCCGGTTCGGGGACGGTCAGGCCCAGTTCCTTGGGCCACACGCTAGCGCGCAGGCGGCGGGTGGCCGCGCGGCGGGCGAACAGGGCCGGGAAGTTGATGGCCGGGGTCGCGAAATCCGCGATGAACCGGGAGGGTTCCTGGACCTGTTCGGCATCGGGGGCATCGATAGCCACGACCAGCAGGCGGGACGTGTGCCGGGTGGTGGCCACGTGGAAGAGGCGGCGCTCCTCGTGCAGACGCTCGCGCAGGTGGCTGACCGGTACGTCCGGGTCAATGCCCTCGTCCACCAGGTCGACCAGGTCCGCCTGGTCGAAGATGGTGCCGGTCTCCCCCAGCGACGGCCACTCGGTCTCCTGGGCGCCGACCACGACCACGGTGTCGAACTCGCGCCCCACCGCGCCGTGGGCGGTCAGGATGTTGACCGCCTGCGGGGTGGCGTTGCGCCTGTCGCGCACGCCGGTGGGCAGTTCCTGCTCGGTGATGTGGCGGACGAAGGTCTCCAGGCCGGCGCCCGGGTAGCGCTCCACGAAGTCGCCGGCGGCGTCGAAGAGCGCCATCATGGCGTCCAGGTCCCGGTCCGCCTGGGAGCCGGTCGCGCCGCCGCGCAGGGCGGCCGCCTGCAGGCGCTCGGCCAGGCCCGTGGCGTTCCACATGGCCCACAGGATCTCCTCCACGCTGGCGCCGGCTGCGGCCTGCTCCACGCCCGCGCCCAGCACGCCGCGGACGCGCTCGAGCACGGCGACTTCCCGCTCGGTCAGCAGGTCGCCGAAGTCCGGCAGCGGGCCGGTGAGCAGCTCCCGCAGGGTCTCCAGGCCGCGCTGGGCCGGATTCCAGCGCCGCAGGCCGCGGATGAGCCGGCGCAGGGTGACCGGGTCCGCGCCGCCGACGGGCCCGGTCATGAGCTCCTCCAGCTGCGCGGTGCGCAGGGGCTGGTAGACCGCCTCGAGTGCTTGGACCATGGCCGCCACGAGGCGCTGCTCGGCCAGCACCACGTCCGTGGGATTGAGGTGTACGGGCACGCCGGCGGCCAGCAGGCCCCGGCGCAGCGGGGTGATATCCGCGACCGAGCGCACGATGACGGCGATATCGCGCCAGTCCACCCCATCGCTTAGGTGGCGGCGGCGGATGGCGTCGGCCACGGAGGCCTGCAGCTGGGCCGCGGTGGACACGATGTCCAGGCAGGCCGGCTCCGGCCGCCGCTGCGAGGCGCCCAGGTCGATGTGGTGCTCGGCGTCCAGCTCGTCGAAGAAACGGGTGTTGGCGCCGCGGAAGGCGAAGACCGCCTGCTCCGGGTCGCCGCCCACCACGGCGAGCTTCGCCTGCGCGATGATGAGGCTAAGCAGCTCGCCGGAGGCCGGCGCCAAGAGCTGCGCGTCGTCGACCACGATGGTGTGCCACTGGCCGAAATCCAGCTGCCCGGCGCGCAGGAGCACCTGGCTGACCAGCTCCGCGGCCGAGTAGGAATGCGCGCCGCTGAGTGCCATGACCTGTTCGTATTCCTCCAGGAAGTCCCCGGCGGCAATCCACATGGGGCGGGAGTGCTCGCGGCCTTTTTCGCGCAGGGATTCCGGCGACTGGCCGCGCTCGATGGCGCGCAGCAGGAAGTCGCGCAGCTGCCGGGCAAAGCCCACCATGCCCAGCGCCGGGCGGATTTCCTCCGGCCAGCTGGCCACGCCGCCGGCGGCGTGGCCTTCCAGCAGCTCGCGGATGACAGCGTCTTGTTCCGCGCCGGTGATAAGGCGCAGGTCTTCGTCGCTGGCCTGGCGCAGGAGCGAGAAAGCCAGCGAGTGTACCGAACGCACGAGCGCCGCCGAGGAGGCGTAGTCGCCCAGGTGCGCCGAGATTTCGCGCCGCAGCGCCGCCGCGGATTCCTTGGAAAAGCTGACCACCAGCACCCCGGCCGGGTCCGCCCCGGAGCGCAGCACGTTCAGGACGGTGTCCACCAGAAAGCTGCTCACCCCGGCCCCGGCCTGGCCGGTCACCTTCCATACCCCGCGCTCCGGCAGGGGGTGCGGCCACTCGCGGGTGCCGGCGGGCTTCTCACCGGCCACGAGGCGCACCTCGGGCGAGGGCGGGAGGACTACGCCGCTGCGGGCGGTGTCATGGGGGTCATAGCGTCCGGTCATGCCCTAAAGTTTGGCACACACGCGGGACACGAGCATCTGCTCCACCCGCTGGATCTCCGAACGTACGTTCACGCGCGATTCCTCGTGCAGGGAGTTCACGTGGCGCCGGTAGGCCGCCGCGCGCAGCAGCAGCTGGTCGAGTCCCTCGATGTGGTCGAAGCGATCGCAGATAGCGTCATCCACGGCGCGGTTAATCAGCCCGTCGACAATCACCAGGGCCGTGGTGTAGCCCTTCGGCCGGGGCGCGGCGGTGGGCACGACTTCCACGAGGGCCGGCGGATTGTGGCCGGAATACAGCGTGGTGGCCAGCAGGTCCGCGTGCCCGACCACCCGCGGCAGGCCGGAAAGGTCCGCGTAGTACTCGCTGGTTTCCTCCCAGGCCGCGCGCTCGGCCTGAGCGAAGACGTCCGTGCGGCTTTCCGCGGTGCCGGCGAAAGGCGCCGAATAATCCGCCAGCTCGGCCTCCAGGCGCCCGGCCAGCAGCGCCGTCTCATCGACGCGCTTTTCCAGGTCCCCGGCCACGAACTGGGTCGCCTTCCAGCCGGCGACGGTGTAGCGCCCGTCCGTGGTCAGCAGGGGGCGGGCCACCCGCGCCCCCGGCACGCTGAGCTTCTCGCGCACCCGGGCCGACCAGGTCGCCGTGTCAGAGGCGAGCGCGTAGACCACGTCGCCCACGCGCAGGCCGTTGTCCCAGGCATAGCCCAGCTGCTCGGGCTGGCCCACGGCCGGACGGCCGCTGCTACGGAATGCGCTTAAGACATGCTCCGGAGGGTTAGAAATCACGTCCGGCTCCTTCACTCGGTTCGGGTTGGGGTTACGTCTCTAGTTGAGGTGTTTAGTCGTTACGGGCCTTGCCGTGGCCCGGGTCGTGGGGGTCTTCCACCCCCGGGACCGGGTAGGGCCACGGGTTGGGCTCGCAGGTGACGTCCTCGTCCGGGTAGACCTCGTCCGGGGCCTCGGCGTGCAGGGCCTTGTTGTTGAGCGAGATGGTCTGCTGCATCATCACCGGCGCCAGCTTGCCCTCGCCGCCGCAGGCCTGGTGCTCGGCGTAGCCGATGGCGTGGCCGAACTCGTGGTTGATGAGGTACTGGCGGTAGTTGCCCACGTCGCCCTCGAAGGCGCGGGAGCCGCGTACCCAGCGCGACTCGTTGACCACCACGGTCGAGTCCCCGGTGATCGTGGTGTGGCAGGAGGTCTCCATGCCCAGCTGCGCGCCGCAGAGCTCCGCGGTGGTCTCCAGGGAGGTCAGCTGGAAGCGGGTGTCCGGGTCCTCGTCGGCGCCCACGTGGACGAATTTGAAGGCCGGGTCGTTGGTCCAGCCGCGCGGGTCGGACAGGGTGGCGTCCACCATGCTGGCGAAGGCGGCGTCGCCGCCGTAGCTGGAGGTGTCAATGCCGTTTTCGATCTCCACCGAGTAGCGCACGGTGCGCACCTCGCCCTCCCCGACGTCGAGGCCTGGCGTGCCGACCTCGCGGTAGGTCTTGTCGCCGGCGCGGGTGAATTCGCCGCCCGGCGGCAGCTGGTCGATAGCGCCTTGGACGTCGCCGGCATCCGCCGGGTCGGGGCCGACGGCCGTGGCGTCATGGCCGGCCGTGGCGCTGTCCTGCTCCTGGGCGCGCGGGGAGCCGGCCTCCTCGCTGGGGCCGGTGAAGATGTCGATGAGCACCCAGACGGTGATGATCGCCAGGACCGGGATGGCCACCACGCGCCACCAGCCGTAGTCCGCGGCGAAGCGGCGCACCGCCCCGCCGGCGCCCCGGCTGCTGTCCTCGGCGCCGTGGCGGGCGGGTTCGGACAGGCTGGAATCCCCGGCCCAGCTGCGCTGGTCGTTCTCACCGCGCGGCTCGGCGCGGCGGTGGTGCCGGGGTTGTGGAAATTCCGAGTTCTCCATGGCCCTTAAGGTTACCCGGTGCCCGCCGGCGCGCCGCAAGCGGGCGGCCGGGCCGAAGGCCCCGGGCAGCGGTGGGAAAACTAGGCGCCGGCGAAGCCGACGGCGTGCGGCTTAACCGCGCCGATCTCGACGTAGACGACGCGATCGGTGCGCACCAGGTACTTGCGGCCCTTCTCGTCGGCCAGCTCCAAGGTGGAGTTGTCCGCCAGGGCGGCGTTGATGCGCTGGGCCAGCTCGTCCTGGGTGCCTTCGGCGTTGATGACCAGTTCCCGGGCCGTATCCGCGAAACCAAACTTGATATCCATGGGGTGAAAACCCGCCTTTCTGCGTCTTCTTCGTCTGCGGCGCACCGCGGTGCGCCAATTCCTGTTGTCTGAGCGCGAAGCCAAACAATCTAATGGCCCCCACTATAACCGTGACGGTTAGTATCGAGGTGTGTCTGACTCGCAAACGCCTTCCACCGTACCGCCGACCCCGACGTTTTCTCGCCTAGGTGTGGCCGCCGAGATCTGCGATGCCCTGGCCGCCCAGGGTATTACCCGCACCTTCGCCATCCAGGAGCTCGCGCTGCCGCTGGCGCTCAAGGGCGCCGACATCATCGGCCAGGCGCGCACCGGGATGGGCAAGACCTTAGGCTTCGGGGTTCCTCTACTCGACCGGGTCTTCGACGACGCGGCCCTGCCGGAGTGCGACGGCACCCCGCACGCCCTGGTCGTAGTCCCCACCCGCGAGTTGGCCCAGCAGGTCGGCGAGGATCTGCGGGCGGCGGCGGCCAACCTGCCGGTGCGCGTAGTCACCGTCTTCGGCGGGCGGCCCTATGCCGAGCAGATCGCCGAGCTGGAACGCGGCGCGGACGTCGTGGTCGGCACCCCGGGCCGCCTGCTGGATCTGCACTCCCAGCACCACCTGCGCTTGGACGCGGTGGCCATCCTGGTCCTGGACGAGGCCGACGAGATGCTGGACCTGGGGTTTTTGCCCGATATCGAAAAGCTCGCCGCCGCGGTGGCCGGCAGCCTGCAGCAGACGATGTTGTTCTCGGCCACCATGCCGGGCGCCATCTTGTCGCTGGCCCGCGGCTTCATGGACAAGCCGGTGCACATCCGCGCCGAGTCCGGCGAGGCCGACCAGACCCACGCCTCGACGAAGAAGATCAGCTTCCTGGCCCACCGCATGGACAAGCTGGCCGTGCTCTCCCGCGCCTTACAGGCCCGCGGGCGGGGCCGGACCATCATCTTTACCCGCACCAAGCGCTCGGCCGCCCAGGTGGCCGAGGACCTGGCCCAGCGCGGCTTCGCCGTGGCCGCCGTGCACGGGGACATGGGCCAGGCCGCCCGCGAGCGCTCCCTGGAAGCCTTCCGCTCCGGCGCGGTCTCGACGCTGGTGGCCACGGACGTGGCCGCACGCGGCATCGACATCGACGACGTCACCCACGTCATCAACTACCAGGTCCCGGACGATCCGCAGACGTTTGTCCACCGCATCGGCCGCACCGGGCGCGCCGGCCACACCGGCACCGCCGTCACCCTGGTCGGCTACGACGAGCAGGCCAAGTGGGAGGCTATCGATGCCGAGCTGGATCTCGGCCAGCACGACCTGCCCACCTGGTTTAGCACCTCCCCGGAGCTGGCCGAGGCCCTGGACTTTCCCGCCGAGGCCGGCGAGTCGGTCGGCCCGGCCCGCGCCGTGGTGGGCGGGGACCGCAAGCGCCCCGGGCGTGAGCGCGGCTCCGGACGCCCGCGCCGCCCGCGGACTCATGCCCGAGGCCGGGGCCGGAAGCGATGAGCCGCACGGTAGTGCTGCGCGCTTCCCGCCGCGACTGGGTGCTTACCGCGGTCATCGCGGTGGTCTGCGTCGTCGCCGTGGTCGGCGCCTATTTTTCCGGCTCCCTGCGGGCCGCGGATCTGCAGCCGGCCGACGAGGCGGTCCCGGAACTGCCCGCCACGCTGGCGGAGATCCCCGCGCAGCTAACCCCAGCCTTCGAGCTGGCCAACGGCGCTGCCCCGCGGACCTCGGCCGGGGTCCAACCCATCGCCACCAACGGGCTGATCATCGCCGCCGATGGGGCCACCATCCGCGCCGTCGATGCCGACGGCCACGACGTCTGGTCCTATACCCGCACCGATGCCCCGCTGTGCAGCCTGGCTACGGCCTGGGACAAGGTGGTGGCCACCTACCGCACCTCGGTCGGCTGCGGTGACACCGTGGCTATCGATGCCACTACGGGCCAGTACTCGGACACCCGCAGCGCGCTGAACTCGGAGGAGACCGTACCGGTGGCCTCCAACGACCGGGTGGGCACCGCCTCCACCGACCGCGTCGAGCTGTGGCGCTCCGACATGGTGCGCACGGTGGAGTACGGCGAGATCCCCGCCCCGCAGGAGGCCAACACGCAGCCGCACCCGGAGTGCACCATCAACTCGGCGCTGACCCGCACCGAGCTACTCGTCGTCTCGGAGACCTGCCCGGACGCCGCCAACCGCGACTTCCTGCGCTTCCAGACCACGGAGCCGGAGGATTCCCGCGAGCCGGACGTTTCCGCCACCGCCGAGGTCGAGGCCGCCTCTGCCCGGCTGGTCGCCGTCGGCCAGTCCGCGGCCACCGTCTACGCGGAAGGTGAGACCCCCGAGCTTATTTCCTTGAGCGACGACGGCACCGTCACGCACCGGCAGGCAGTGCCCTCCTCGCCGGCGGTGAGCGAGTCCCCCACGCTGTTTCAGCCCGCCACCGCGGACCTGCCGCACCACATGACCTGGTTCGACGGCGCCCGCCTGTACCTTTTCAGCCCCAACGAGCTCAAGGTCACCCGGGTCATCGACGGCGCGCTCGGCACCGGGGCCGCCATCGGCGACCGCCTGCTAGTGCCCACCGCAGACGGCATAGCCGTCTACGACTGGAAGACCGGCCAGACGGAGCGCACCGTGCCGGTCGACCGCGGCTCCTACCGCGGCCCGGTCCACCTGACCGTCGCCGGCACCAACCTGGTCGAGGCCCGCGGCGGGCAGCTCGTGGCCCTGCAGGCCGCGCCGGCTTAGAAGTTCTGCTGGAACCATTCCTGCGAGATGGGGTTGACCATCAGCAGGTAGATGCCCGCCAGGGCGGCGACCAGCGTGGCGATGCCGAGGGCGATGGCCCCGCCGGAAAACATCTGGAAGGAGCTGGCGGCCAGGATGAACTGCACCAGCAGCACCGCGCCACGCCCCCACCGGCGGCCGCGGGTCATGGCGATAGCGCCCACGATAACGAAGCCGAAGACGATGAAGATGAAGATCGCGGTGCCCAGGCCCAGGTAGTCGGTCGCGGCGGTCTCGGAGACCAGCGACGGGTTTTCCGGGTGGGTGACTTCGTGCACGATCAAAAAGATGCCGAAGATGATGACGGCGATGGACTGGACGATGCCGATCCCCGCGCCCAGGCGGACCGTGGCCGGGGCACCCAGACCGCCGGCGCGGCCTACCGAGTTGCGGGCGGCAGAAGCAACGGATGTCGATTTCTTAGAGCTCACGGAGCTTAGTCTACGTTTTCCCGCCCGCGCGCCTCCACTCACCGTCGCGCTGGGCGCCGCACGGCCCGTTTACCCGCCGTAATGTTAACCGCGTTGTCTAGGGCACTGAGCGGGCGCCCGGTCCACCGCGCTCGGGTGTGGTCCGCCGATCCGGATTTGACCTAGGCATACCTTAGGTATTTAGCAGACAAAAACTGTCCGCGCAGGCCAGCGCGCTACCACTACCTGTCAGCTGCCTGAAATTCGGCAGAAGCTCCCCAAGCCACCGACATATAATTCGGTGATGTTGGCCACAATTTAGCCTTTAACCCTAGCGAAGTCTTTGTAAACGTGTCATTATCTTCAGGTAGCAAAAAAGACGAGCTGCTTAACCAGCTCCAAACTCTGCGCCAACGCAGAGTGAACGCCAGGTAAACCATGGCGGCAAGCGGAGGACTGACCTCGAGACCAGACACCCCGCGTTGCAGACCGGTCCTGGCACGCAAACCCCATGACATTAGGGCTTGGCTCTGATTTTCGGTGCGCCATTTTTGGTTGCTCCCGAATTCGGTTCCAAGTACCGGTGTTAAACGCTGTCGAAAATTTGTTAGGAGATATCAATCATGGATTGGCGCCACGAAGCAATTTGCCGCGACGAGGACCCCGAGCTGTTCTTCCCGGTCGGTAACTCCGGCCCCGCCCTCACCCAGATCGCCAAGGCCAAGCTGGTCTGCAACCGCTGCCCCGTTTCCTCCCAGTGCCTGAAGTGGGCCCTGGAGTCCGGCCAGGACGCCGGCGTCTGGGGCGGCCTGTCCGAGGAGGAGCGCCGCGCCCTGAAGCGCCGCCGCAACCGCGGCCGCGGACGCGCCCGCGTCTCCGCCTAAGGTAGGGCAATTTCGCCCCCGGCGTTGCCTGCCGCTACAGTTATTACCAGTTCATCTAACCGCTCTCTGCAAAGGAGTACCACCATGAGCAAGCGTGGCCGTAAGCGTAAGGATCGCCGGAAGAAGTCCGCTAACCGCGGCAAGCGTCCTAACGCATAATCACAGCTAAAAACACCGAGCCCGCCGCAGCGGGGATAACGCCTCCAAGCGTTAGGCCCCGTCGCGGCGGGCTTGTTGTCTCTTGGCCTCCCCCGCCGGCGCACCGAGACGCGGACAGCGCCGGCGCGGGGAGGCTTTGTTATTTACTGGTAGCGGATGGAGCGGATCTGGACGGTGATCCGCTGCCGCAAGGTCTCTGGGGCGTGGGTGGCCTTGTCGCAGGTGCGCACCAGCCGGCGCACGATCTGCTCGGTCTCCAGGCGCTCCATGCACACGTTGCACTCGGCGATGCGCGCCTGCACGGCCGCGCGCTGCTGCGGGCTCAGCGACTCGTCCAGCAGCTGGCACAGCAGTGCCTCTATCTCCTGCGAAGAGCAGTTACAAGCCCCGCGGTGGTTGCAGTTGCTCACTTGTCTGCCTCCATATCTGGGTGGTTTAGCCCGATGCCGTGCTCACGTGCTACATCCTTCAACGCTTTTCGCAGCAGTTTTCTTCCCCGGTGCAGCCGCGACATGACCGTCCCTAAGGGGATATCCATCACTTCCGCGACTTCCTTGTAGGCCAGCCCCACCACGTCGGAGTAGTAGACCACCATGCGGTAGTCCTCCGGCAGGTCGTTCATCGCCTCCGAAATCGTGGTATCCGGCATGGCCTTGAGCGCGGCGACCTCCGCGGACTCCAGGCCCGTCGAGTCGTGCCCGGAGGTCGTGTACAGCTGGAAGTCGGTCAGCTCGTCCGCCGAGGACTGCGTGGGGCGGCGCTGCGCCTTGCGATAAGAGTTGATGTACGTGTTGGTCATGATCCGGTACAGCCACGCCTTCAGGTTGGTGCCCTGCATGAAGGAATCGAAATTCTTATACGCCTTCAGGTAGGTCTCCTGGATCAGGTCCTCGGCGTCCTGCGGGTTGCGCGTCATGCGCATCGCTCCCCCGTAGAGCTGATCCAGAAGCGGCATGGCCTGTTCCTCGAACGAGGCGGCCCGGTCTTTCGCCATTAACGTACTCCTTTAAATGAGCTTTCTGCCATAACCATCCTAGGCCCCGGCCCCTTGGGGCAGAAGTTCCGGGTAATCGTTGCGGATATTGCCCACTTCCTTCGCCGCCTGGTCCACCTGCCAGCCGGTGACCGGGCTGGGGTGCAAAAGCTCGGCGGCCTCTTCCGGGCTACCCTCCACCCACTGCCGGATTTCCTCCGGCGCCAAAAAGCGCGGCAGGCGGTCGTGCAGCCAGGCCATCTCCTCGGTGGCCGCGGTGGTCACGATGGTCGCCGAGAGCTGGTCCAGACCCGTGGCCCACAGGCCGGCCGCCCACATCATCTGCCCTTCGCCCAGCCACACGTAGTAGGGCATCTTGCCGTTGCCGTCGTCGTACCACTCGTAGTAGCCGTCCATGGGGATGAGGCAGCGCCCGGAGCCGGCCCGGCCGGCGAAGGCGTCGCGAAACGACGGCTTCTTCTGCACCGTCTCCGCGCGGGCGTTAAACAGCGGCGGGCCGTCTAAGTCCTTCTTCCAGTGCGGCAGCAGGGCCCAGCGCCCGGGATCGACCTGCGCGTAGGCCCCCTGGATGCGCACCACGGGCACCTTCTGGGTCGGTGCGATGTTGTACCGCGGCCCCGGCAGGCCGGCGGGCGCGGAAACTTCCTCGATTCCGGCCAGCGCACCGACGGAATCGAGCAACGACTCGCTGAACAAGACAAAACGACCACACATGAACCTCTATTATGGCCTATATGGCAGATTTTTGGTTAGCCCCGCATCCCACCGGCCCCCTGCGCTGGGAGCAGCGCGTGCCCGGCTCTAAGTCCATGACCAACCGGGCCCTAGTCCTGGCCGCGCTTGCCGATGCCCCCTCGGTCATCACCCAAGCACTCATCGCCCGCGACACCGAGCTGATGATTGCCGCCCTGCGCGAGCTCGGCGCCGAGATCGAGGTGAAAGACGCCACCACCGGCCCGGAGCTCCACGTGACCCCGGGCGAGCTGCACGGCGGGCACATCGACTGCGGCCTGGCCGGCACCCTGATGCGCTTTTTGCCGCCGGTGGCGGCCCTGGCCGGCGAGCCGGTCGCCTTCGACGGCGACGAGCAGGCCCGCGTGCGCCCCATGGGCGCCATCCTGGGCGCCCTGCGCGACCTGGGCGTCACCGTCGAGACCGCCGACGACTGCCTGCCCTTTAGCATCTCCGCCGAGCACACGCCCGCCGGCGGTAAGGTCACCATCGACGCCTCCCAGTCCTCCCAGTTCGTCTCCGGCCTGCTGCTGGCCGCCCCGCGCTTTGAAAACGGCATCACCGTCCACCACGTCGGCGGCGAAATCCCCTCGCGCCCGCACATCGAGATGACCCTGGCCATGCTGCGCGAGGCCGGCGTGACCGTCGACGAGGACGGGGACACCTGGACCGTCCACCCCGGCCCCATCAACGGCCGCGAGTGGAGCATCGAGCCGGATCTGTCCAACGCCACCCCGTTCCTGGCCGCCGCGGCCGTGGCCGGCGGGCGCGTGACCGTGCGCGACTGGCCGGCCGTGACCACCCAGGCCGGGGATCTCATCCGCGACGTGCTCTTCCGCATGTCCGTGACCGTCGAGCAGGCCCACGGGCAGGTCACCGTCGTGGGCTCCCCCGGCGCCCGCCTGCGCGGCATCGACTACGACATGTCCGCCCTCGGCGAGCTGACCCCCACCGTGGCCGCCCTCTGCGCGCTGGCCGATAGCCCCTCCCGGCTGACCGGCATCGCCCACCTGCGCGGCCACGAGACCGACCGACTCAGCGCCCTAGCCACGGAGCTCAACGGCCTGGGCGGCAACGTCCGCGAGCTGCCCGACGGGCTGGAAATCACCCCGGCGCCCCTGCACGCGGGCCGCTGGCACACCTACGCCGACCACCGCATGGCCACCGCCGGGGCGATCCTGGGCCTGGCCGTTGAGGGCATCGAGGTCGAGGACATCGCCACCACCGCGAAGACCCTCCCGGGATTTGCCGAGCTGTGGGAGACCATGGTCTCCGAAGGCAGCGCGCATGCCTAGGCGCCACTACGACGAGTCCGACGTCCACGTCCGCCCCGGCAAGGGCTCGCGGCCGCGCACGAAGGACCGGCCCAAGCACAAGGACGCCAAGTTCGGCATGGTCATCACCAAGGACCGTGGCCGCTGGGGCGTGGCCTTAGACGACGGCCCCGTGGTCACCTGCATGCGCGCCCGCGAGCTGGGCCGCACCGCCATCGAGGTCGGCGACCGCGTCGGCGTCGTGGGCGATACCTCGGGCCGTAAGGACACGCTGGCGCGCATCGTCAAGCTCGCCGAGCGCACCTCCGTGCTGCGCCGCACCGCCGACGACACCGACCCCTACGAGCGGATCGTGGTGGCCAACGCCGACCAGATGCTGATTGTCACCGCGGTAGCCGATCCGCCGCCGCGCTCCGGCTTCGTCGAGCGCGCCCTGGTGGCCGCCTTCGTGGGCAATGTTCACCCCATCCTGTGCCTGACCAAGACGGACCTGGCCGACCCGGCCCCCTTCGCCGCGGAATTCGCCGACCTGGACATCAGCGTGGTCTACGCCGGCGTCGAGGACGGCCTGGAGCAGGTCAGCGACGCCGTCACCGGGCACATCACCGCGCTCATCGGCCATTCCGGGGTGGGCAAGTCCACGCTGGTCAACCGGCTAGTGCCCGACGCCGACCGGGAGACCGGCGAGGTCTCCGCCGTGGGCAAGGGCCGGCACACCTCCACCCAGTCCGTGGCGCTGCCGCTTCCCGACGATAACGGCTGGATCATCGACACCCCCGGCATCCGCTCCTTCGGGCTGGCACACGTCGATGCCGACACCGTCTTAGGCGTCTTCGAGGATCTCGCCGAGGCCACCGAGTCCTGCCCGCGCGGGTGCACGCACGCCGGTCCCCCGGCCGATCCCGAGTGCGGGCTCGACGATCCCGCCCTCATCCCCCCGGATTCGGCCTCGGCCCGGCGCGCGGCCGCGGTGCGCAAGCTGCTGGCCGCGCTGCGCACCAACGTCGACTGGGAAAACTAGAGCAGCTCCACCAGGAAGGGCAGCTCGCTCGGGTCGTAGAAGGCCATGAAGTTGTCGAGGGCGTCGCCCACGGCCAGCTCGGCGTCCTCGTCGCCCAGGTCCGCGGTGTCGATGGCCTCGATGGCCTTGGCGGTCGCGGTCTCCGATTCCGCGATGTCGACGTGGATGGCGGCCAGCTGCTCGGTGGTAATCAGCGCCGGCTCCAGCTTCACCACGGGCTCGCCCATCTCCGGCTGCGGGGTGACCGCCTCGGCGGGCACGTCCACGGAGATGACCACGCGCCGGTGCGGGAAGTGCTCCTCGTCGCCGATGGCCAGCAGCCGCAGCGACGCCATGGAGGCCTCCAGGAAGGCCGAGTAGGCGATTTCTTCCTCGTCGCCGGCGGTGTAGAACTCACGCAGGGCGTCGGTGACCATAAAGCCCCAGCCCGAGCGGGCGTGCAGCTGGCCAGTCTCCTTCAGCTCCGTGAGCATGGCGAAGGTGGCCGGCAGGTAGACGCGACAATCAGCCATCTTAGAACTCGCCCTCGATGTCGAAGACGGCCTGGATCTCAATGCTGGTGCGGTCGAAGACCGTATAGAGCATGCCGAGCAGGCCGAACTCCACCGACGCCTTGACGTTGACGATGTTGTCGTCCACGAAGACGCAGTCATTGACGGGCAGGTCGAGGGCGTCGGCCGCCGCTTGGAAGGCCGCGGGCTCCGGCTTTTCCGCCCCGATCTCGCCGGAGAGCATGACCGCGTCCACGATGCCGCGGTACTCCCACTCCCGGATTGCCTCGGCGCCGGGGCCGCCCGGG
This sequence comes from Corynebacterium sp. LK2590, assembly GCF_040946105.1. Classification (NCBI taxonomy): domain Bacteria; kingdom Bacillati; phylum Actinomycetota; class Actinomycetes; order Mycobacteriales; family Corynebacteriaceae; genus Corynebacterium; species Corynebacterium sp. LK2590. Next base: position 182,817 of record NZ_JAYWMH010000004.1, on the reverse strand, counting down.
TCGTTGGACAGGATGGCCGTCGCCACGCCCTGGGCCTTGGCTGCGGCCAGGAGGTTGCGCCAGCGCTTCACGTCTTCGTCGGTGCCGTCGAGCACGCCGACGTAGTCCACAATCAAACCACGCATGAGTTCTCTTTCTTCTTTCGCTTCGGGTTCTATTTCCCTCTAACCCCGCAAATTATAGCGAAGAGGCATTTCACGCGCCTCCACCCCTTTCAGCAAACTCCCAGCTTGGGTTCCTCGCCCTGCGCACCACCCCGGCGCGTGCCAGAATACGGCCTATGTACGCCCCCATTCCCGGATTCGCCCACCTGCAGCTATACGTGCCGGCCGACCCCATCTCCTATGACCGTCAGCCCACGCCCATGGACGAGGAGGTCAAGGAGCGCGCCCAAACGCTTATCCGCCAGGTCATCGAGACCGCCGCCGGGCGCCGCCCGCTCAGCCACGTGCGCTCCGAGCGCTTCCCGCCGCGGCTGGCCAACCACCTGTCCGCCTGGCTGCGCACTCGCGGGTTTAGCCTGCCGGCGCGCCACAATCTGGTCGCCGTGCACGCGCACGCCAACGGGGAGTTTTACGGCACAGCCACCATCGGCGTCACCCAGCACGCGTTCACGGGTTCCTACGAGCAGCACCGGCTCGTATCCTTCCGGCTGCTCTAGCCTAGAGCGAGCCCAAAAACATCAGGACCTGCGTCCAGTCGACGGCCGACCACGCGGCCGCCGATGCCCCCACCGCCGCCAGGATCCCGCCCAGCGCGGCGCCGATGCCCCACACGGGCACCCCGGCGTCGGCATCGCTAGCGGCGCCCTTGTCGTTTTGAAAGTCGGCCGCGCCCGGCGCGGCGGCGTCCTCGGCCGGCTGGGGTAGCGCGCTATCTTCTGCCTGGCCCGCTTGGTCCTGAGCGGCCTCGACCCGCTCGAGCCACTCGCCTACTGTCTCCTGGCCGCCGCTTAACGCGGTACGGGACTCGTAGCTATCGGCGCGGTAGTTTTCCGTCGGCGCGGCGCTCGCCCCCGTCGGCGCGCCGAGCAACGCTGCGGTCACCAAAGCCGACAGGGAAGCCAGACGGCTTCGGCGGCGCGGCGTTCGCATAAAAACTCCAGTCGATTAGTAGGTACTTATCAAGGGCTTAAGCCTACCTCAAGCCGGCTCCCGACGCAGAATTTCCGTGCTCCGCGCGGCGGCCGGCCCAGAACACGAGGCCGACGACCACGCCCAAGCCCACCACCAGACCGGTGTTGAGCAGCATGAGGCCGACCGGCCACATGCCGGTCGAGTCGCTGAGCCCCGCCTGCACGGACCAGGCGAAGCCAAAGCCCAGCGTCGGACCCGTCACCGCGCCCAGCGCGCCGGCGCCGGTGCGGGGCACGCGCCAGGCCACCGCGGCGGTCAGCGCCACCATGGCGATGGCTGCCACGGCAATTTGCCACGCGGCGTAGTGGGCGTGGTTGCCCCAGCCCAGGCCCAGCAGCCAGGCGCCGACGCCCCCGACGAAGCCGGCGGCGACCGCCTCCCCGGCGCGGGCCCGCCAGACAGAAAAAATGGCGGCAGCTACCAGCAAGGCGCTAAACAGCGCCCAGGTCAAGGTAACTGCCACCACGGAAAACCTGCTTTCCTAGCGGGGTGAGGCTTCTCTACGCCTCAGAGGCGGAGCCGGACTCGGCGTTTTCTTCCTCGGTCGCGAACTGCTTGCGCAGCAGGAAGAGCTGGCGGACGGTCTCTTCCTTCACGCCCTCGTTCATGGCGCGGAACATGTCGCCGCCCTCCTTCTGGTACTCGACCAGCGGGTCGCGCTGCGCCATCGCACGCAGGCCGATGCCTTCCTTCAGGTAGTCCATCTCGTAGAGGTGCTCGCGCCACTTCTGGTCGATGATCGGCAGGATGACCATGCGCTCGGTGTTGCGCATCTGCTTCTCGCCACCGATGGCGGAGATCTTCTCCTCCAGCTCGTCGTACTGGTGCTGGGCGTCGTCGGTCAGGGCGTCGCGCAGCTGCTCCGCGCTCAGCTCGCCCGGCGAGCCGTACTCGGAGCCGTCCACCAGTTCCTCGGCGCTGACCGACGGGCCGTAGAGGGAGTCCAGGGCCTGCCAGAGCTTGTCCAGGTCCCAGTCCTCGACGTAGCCGGCGGCGGTGGCCGCGGCCACGTAGTCCGAAACCGTGTCGTCGATCATGGAGCGGATGTTGTCCTTGATGTCGCCGGCGTCCAGGATCTTGTAGCGCTCGCCGTAGACGACCTTGCGCTGCTCGTTTAGCACCTCGTCGTACTTCAGGACGTTCTTGCGCATTTCGAAGTTCTGGTTTTCCACCTGGGCCTGCGCGCCCTTGATGGAGTTGGAGACCATCTTGGCCTCGATCGGGACATCGTCCGGCACGTTGAGCCGGTTCATCATGTTCTCCATGGACTGGCCCACGAACCGCACCATGAGCTCGTCGCGCATGGACAGGTAGAAGCGGGTCTCGCCCGGATCGCCCTGGCGGCCGGTACGGCCACGCAGCTGGTTATCGATACGGCGGGACTCGTGGCGCTCGGTACCAACCACGTAGAGGCCGCCGGCCTCGCGCACCTCGTCGCCCAGGCGCTTGGAGCGTTCCTTCTCCTCCTCGATGTGGTTATCCCAGGCTTCCTGGTACTTCTCCTCGTCCTCGAAGGGATCCAGGCCCTGCTCGCGCAGCTTCATGTCCAGGATGACCTCGGGGTTACCGCCCAGCACGATGTCGGTACCGCGGCCGGCCATGTTGGTGGCGACGGTGACCTGGCCCGGGCGGCCGGCGCGGGCGATGATGTTGCCCTCTTCCTCGTGGTGCTTGGCGTTGAGCACGGTGTGGTCGATGCCGCGCTTGTCCAGCAGCTGCGACAGGTACTCGGAGCGCTCCACGGAGGTGGTGCCCACCAGCACCGGCTGCTTGTTCTGCACGTGCTCCGCGATGTCGTCGACCACCGCGGCGAACTTGGCCTCCTGCGTCTTGTAGATGCGGTCGGAGTGATCCTGGCGCTGGTTCGGCTTGTTGGTCGGGATAGGCACCACGTCGAGGCCGTAGATGGAGTGCAGCTCGGCGGCCTCGGTCTCGGCGGTACCGGTCATGCCGGAGATCTTGTCGTAGAGACGGAAGTAGTTCTGCAGCGTGACCGTGGCCAGCGTCTGGTTCTCGTTCTTGATCTCGACGTTTTCCTTGGCCTCGATGGCCTGGTGCATGCCCTCGTTGTAGCGGCGGCCCGCCAGCACGCGGCCGGTGAACGAGTCGACGATCATGACCTCACCGTTGCGCACGATGTAGTCCTTGTCGCGCGTGAACAGTTCCTTGGCCTTCAGCGCGTTGTTGAGGTAGGACACCAGCTGCGAGTGCTCCGGGGCATAAAGGTTATCGATGCCCAGCTGGTCCTCGACGTATTCCACGCCCTCTTCCAGCACGCCGACGGTGCGCTTTTTGTGGTCGACCTCGTAGTGGATGCCCTCGCGCATGCGCGGGGCCAGCTGCGCGAAGACCCCGTAGAACTGGGAGGAGCCGTCCACCGGGCCGGAGATGATGAGCGGGGTACGGGCCTCGTCGATGAGGATGGAGTCCACCTCGTCCACGATGCAGAAGTTGTGGCCGCGCTGGACGATGTCGTTCAGGCTGCGCACCATGTTGTCGCGCAGGTAGTCGAAGCCCAGCTCGTTGTTGGTTCCGTAGGTGATGTCGCAGGCGTAGGCCTCCTTGCGCGCCGGCGGGCGCATCTCGGAGAGAATGACGCCCACGGACAGGCCCAGCCAGCGGTGGACACGGCCCATCATCTCCGCGTCGCGCTTGGCCAGGTAGTCGTTGACCGTGACGATGTGCACGCCCTTGCCCTCGAGGGCGTTGAGGTAGGCCGGCAGCAGCGAGGTCAGGGTCTTGCCCTCACCGGTTTTCATCTCGGCGACGTTGCCGAAGTGCAGGGCCGCGCCGCCCATCAGCTGGACGCGGAAGTGCTTCTGCTGCAGCACGCGCCAGGCCGCCTCGCGGACGGTGGCGAAGGCCTCCAGCAGGATATCGTTGAGTTCCTCGCCGTCGGCGAGGCGCTGCTTGAATTCGTCAGTCTTGGCCTTGAGCTCGTCGTCGCTGAGGGCGGCGTACTCATCTTCCAGGGCGATTACCCGGTCGGCCATCTTTTCCAGGCGCTTGACGGTGCGCCCTTCGCCGGCACGCAGCAGCTTCGAAAGTCCTAACACGTAGTAGTTTCCTTCTTTGTCGCGACACGTAAACTAGTTAACTCCGTGCCATTGTACCCACCAGAGGCGGTCTCACTATCTCCGCCCCGGCCCAAAAAGACACGAAAAAGCGCCCAGCACCCGGCGGGCGGGCAGCTGGGCGCAGGATGGGCTAGCTAGTTGTTAGCCTGCGCACCCTCGGCGTCTTCGGTCAGGGTGATAAGACCGTAGTCGAAGGCGTGGCGGCGGTAGACGACCGCCGGCTGCTGGGTCTCGGAGTTGATGAACAGGTAGAAATCGTGGCCCACCAGCTCCATCTCGCTCAGAGCATCATCCACGGTCATCGGGTTGGCCGGGTGCTCCTTGGTGCGCACGATCTGGCCCGGGCGCTGCTCCTCGATGGAGTCTGCGTACGGATCGACGTAGCGATCTTCCTTCGCCGGAGCGGCGTTGCGCTCGGCCTCGGCCTCGGCGACCATCTCCGCGGCGATCTCGCCGGTGCCCTTCTGGGCGCGGTGGCCGGACTTGACGTTCTCGCGGCGGACCTTCACCTTGCGCAGGGAGCGCTCCATCTTGGCCAGGGCGGTCTCCAGCGCGGCGTAGAAGGAATCCTCCTTGGCCTCCGCACGGGCGATGTGCCCCTTGCCGGTGGCGGTGATCTGGATACGGTCCGACTGGGAGTCACGGCGCGGGTTCGGCTCGTGCTGCAGCTCGACGTGGAAGAAGGTCAGCGTCGGATCCAGCCGCTCGATCTTGGCCAGCTTGCCGGTGACGCGCTCCTGGAAGTGCTCCGGCACCTCCACGTTGCGTCCCGTGATGGTTACCTGTGCGTTGGTGGCCTGTGGCTCGGTCATTGACTTGCCTCCCTAGATTTGGCTGGGGGCGCGCAATCCCGGCGCCCCCGGGGGACTATTGGACTCGTCCTGCTGAGATCCCCACCCCGGTCATCCACCGGCGGAAACCGTGTGAATCCGGAGGCTCAAACCTCAACCTGTGACACCCCTCATCATACCAGTGGTCATAACCATTCCCCACCAAAGGTTGGAATTACATTTCTGTTCACCCCCACGCCAGTCCCCCTCTAGGCGTCGGCGAGCACCAGCCCCGCCCGCACCAGCGCGCCGGCCGCGCGCAACTTGTCGGCGGTGTTGATGAGGGTGGCGCCGGTGGTCACCACGTCGTCGACCACGACGGTGGCCCGGCCCACCAGCCGCGGGTCGGCATCGACGGCCACGGCGTCGCGCATATTCGCCCACCGCAGGTCCGCGTTCAACCGCGACTGGTCGGCCACGCCGCGGCGCAGGCGCGCGCAGTTGACCACGGTCAGCGGCAGGCCGTCGCCCAGCAGCCGGGCCGCGTGCTGGCACATGTGCAGCACCGGGTCCCCGCCCCGGGCCCTGGCTGACGATGCCCGCGTCGGCGCCGGCACCACCACCAGCCGCGGCGGCAGCACGCCCTGGGCCACCAGCTGCTCCAACCCGGCGGCGATGACCGCGCCGGCGTACGGGCGCACCGCCCGGTTGTGGTACTCCTTCATCTGGATGATGAGGTTGCGCCGGATCTCCGAGTACGGGCCCAGCGCAAAGATGGGCGGGTCCAGCAGCGTGCGGCGGGAAACGCGGTGCGGCGGGGTGCGCAGGTGCTCCCGGCAGGCCGCGCACAGCACCTGGCCCGGGGCCTTACACCCGGCGCAGGCGCGCGGGACTAGCAGCTCCCCGACCTGCTGCCAGACCCCCATCGCGCGCCGCCTAGTTGCCCACGATCGGGGCCGCGCGCACGCCCTGGAGGCCGGGGACTTCGCGCCAGAACACGGAGTCGGACTCGCCGGACGGCAGCCGCAGCAAGGCGTTGGCGTCGGTCAGATAGACGGTCGTCGGCGAGGCCGCGACGGAGACCACCGGGGCGGTGATGTTGCCGCTGGGCAGCGTGGTCAGCGAGGACCCGTCCTGCTCGATGCGCCAGACCGGCGTCTCCGTGGACGAGGTGCCCACCACCAGCGAGCCGTCCGGCTGCCAGTCCAGCGACAGCGCGTTGCGGCCCAGCTCCGAGGCGAGTTCGCGCACGTTGACGATCCGGTAGTCGCCGTCGGTTTCCTGCGCCACCACGCCGGAGTAGACCGCGCCGCCGATGATGAAGGCCACGCGCGCGCCCGTCGACGACAGCCGCATCACCGAGATCTCGCCGTCGATGCCATCCAGCGCGTCCGCGTTGATCTGCTGCTCGCTCACCTCGCCGGTGGTCGAGCGCACCACGCGGTAGATCTTCTTGCCGTCGACCGCGACCCACGCGCCCCGGCCGGTAATGCCGAAGGTGGGCCGGGTAATGCTCTCGCCCTCTAAGGACTCGGCCACGTCGCCGTTGAGCGTCCCCAGCACCAGCTGGGTCTTATCCGCGCCCTTCTTGCGCACGGCCGCGAACGTCTCCTCCGCCGAGATCTCCGCGGACTCCACGTTGCCGGCGTTCGCCGCCGGGTTGTTCAGCGGCTGCGTCTCGTTGCCGCTCAGGCGCACCACGTTGCCGTTGGTCACCGCGTACAGCGAGGTGGCCGCGTCCGTGTTCGCCTTCGGGTTGTAGTCCGCGAAGTCGTCGGTGGTTAGTTCGTCGAGGCCTTCGACCAAGGGGGCATCGTCGGCCACGACCCGGTAGGGCCCCGGGATGCCGGCGGTGGACAGGGTCCAGACCAGCTCGGCGGCGAACCGGGTGCGGTCCTCCTGGCTCATATCCGACATGCCGGTGAAGTGGTAGACGCCGTCCTCGATGCCGCCGAAGTTGGCCTCCCGCGGCACCACCGACATCGTCGCCGGCGCCAGCTCCTCGGCCGGGCCCTGCAGCAGCAGGGTGATGAGCTCGGTGTCCAGGGACTCCTGGCCCGTGGACAGCCAGCGGCGGTCGCTTTCCAGCGCCTGGCCGGTGTGCTCGTAGAAGAATAGGGAGTGCGGCTGGTAGCGGTTGCGCAGCTCCGTGCGCTCGATGACCACGACCTCCGGCAGGTCCGAGATCCGCCACTCGCCGTCCACCTGGGTCATATGGATCTGGGCCTCGAAGTCGCCGTTTTCGGAGGTATAGGACCCGCCCTCCGAGAGCGTACCGATGACCGATCCGCGCACGTTGAAGCTGCGGCCGCCCTCGGTGGAATCCGCCTCGGCGTTGGTGATGATGTCCAGCGAGTCCACGATGAGCACCTGCTGGTCCGGGTCCCAGTCCCCGGCCGCCTCCTCGGTCATAAAGGAGCGCGCGGCGGAATAATCGCCGGCCGGCAGCGCCGAGGCGGCGTAGAAGTCGCGCAGCAGCAGGTCCGGTTCCTCGCCGGCGCGCGGGCCCATGGACGGCTCCGGGGTGGCGGCCGGCTCGAAGGAGTGCAGCACTTTGGGGCTGGAGTTTTGCGGCAGCGTCGAGCACGCCGAAAGCGTCAGCGAGGTCGCGGCCAGCACGGCGACGACGGCGCGGGCCGGACTGGCCGTGCTGGCCGAGCGCCGGTGGGTCTGTGGCATCACGGCTGACCTCCCTTCGGGTCATTCGGGGCCTTCGGGTCCGCTAGCGGCGTGGGCTCCGGCACGTAGAGGTCCAGCGGGGCCTCCTCCACGGCCTCGCCGGGCACGCGCGGCAGGATCAGGCGGAAGCAGGACCCGCGGCCTAAGGTGCCCGTCGCGTCCAGCGTACCGCTGTGCAGCACGGCGTCCTCGCGGGCGATGGCCAGGCCCAGGCCGGTCCCGCCCGAGTGGCGCTTGCGGGAGGAATCCGCGCGCCAGAAGCGGTTGAAGACCAGTTCTTCCTGGCCCTCCTTCAGGCCCACGCCCTGGTCGGTGACGGTCACGGCCACGGCTGTGTCGTTGGCGCCCAGGTGCACGTCGACCGGGTTGCCCTCCGAGTGGTCGATGGCGTTGGCCAAAAGGTTGCGCAGGATGCGCTGGACGCGCCGGTCGTCGCCCTCGAAGTTGATGGGCTCGTCCGGCAGGTGCAGGTTGACCGCCACGCCCAGCTCGTCGGCCAGGTGATCGACCTGCCCGAAGGCGGCGGTCACGCAGTTGCGCAGGTCCAGCTTGTTGGTGGACAGGTCGGCCACGCCGGCGTCGTGGCGCGAGATCTCCAGCAGGTCGGCCAGCAGCTCCTCGAAGCGGTCGAGCTCGCGGCTCATCAGCTCGCTGGCGCGGCGGGTGGAAATATCCAGGCTGTCCGCGTTCGCGGCGATCATGTCCGCGGCCATGCGCACCGTGGTCAGCGGGGTGCGCAGCTCGTGCGAGACGTCGGAGGTGAACTGCCGCTGCAGGTCGCCGTATTCCTCCAGCTGTGTAATCTGCTTGGACAGCTTGTCGGCCATGTCGTTGAAGGACTGGGCCAGGCTGCCCATCTCGTCCTCGCCCTCGACGGCCATGCGCTCGCGCAGGTGGCCGGCCGCCAGGCGCTGGGCAATCCGCGAGGCCGAGCGGATGGGCGTAATCACCTGCTGGGTCGCCAGCCAGGCGATGCCCACCAGCAGCACGATGACCACCACCGCGGCCGCCGAGAGCAGGCCGCGCATCAGCGCCAGCGTGGATTCCTCCGACTCCATGCTCATCACCAGGTAGACCTGGGTGTCCGGGATGTCGGACTCGGTGGGCGTGCCGACGATCATGGCGTTGTACTTGGTACCATCCCCGTGGTCGATGGGCGCGTACTGGACCATCACCTGGTCGTGGGAGACGCCGTTGCGCAGCTCCGTCGGGATGCGGTAGCCCTCCGGCGAGGTGGTCACCGAGCCGTCGGAGCCGTTGACCACGATCACCGGCTCGTAGGAGGCCTGCGTCTCGCCGCTCTGGGAGCCCAGCTGCGTCAGGGAGGCGCGCGCGGAGTTAATGCGCACCTGCACCGAGTTGGCCGTGCCCGTGGCCGCGATCTGTTGCTCCACCGCGATCCGGGCGCGCTCTAGCTCCTGCAGGGCGACGTCCTGCTTCTGATCCACCAGGCGGGAGGTCAGCACGGAGACCAGCGCGTAGGTCAAAATGACCATCACCACGGTGGCGGCCATAAAGATCAGGCCGATGACGCGCACCTGCAGCGAGGTGCGCCACCACTGGATGGCGGAGTCGCGGAATTGTCTGAAGCGGTCCAGGATGGCAGTTACTCCCCCGGCTTATTCGGCGCCGGCCGGCTTGCCGGCCTTGTAGCCCACGCCGCGCACGGTCAGCACGATCTGCGGATCCTCCGGGTCGTGCTCAATCTTGGCGCGCAGGCGCTGGACGTGCACGTTGACCAGGCGGGTATCGGAGGCATGCCGGTAGCCCCAGACCTTCTCCAGCAGCTCCTCGCGGGTGTGCACCTGGCCCGGGCGGCGGGCCATCTCCACCAGCAGGTCGAATTCCAGCGGCGTCAGGTTCAGCTCGCGGGAGCTCCCGTCCGCGTTGCGGCGGGTCACGGTGTGCTCGGGCACGTCGATGACCAGGTCGCCGACCTCGATCATCTCCGTGGTCGCGGTGTCCGTGCGGCGCAGGCGGGCGCGGATGCGGGCCACCAGCTCCTTCGGCTTGAACGGCTTGGTGATGTAGTCGTCCGCGCCGGACTCCAGGCCCAGCACGACGTCGACGGTGTCCGTCTTGGCGGTCAGCATGACAATCGGCACCGAGGAGACCTGGCGGATGCTGCGGCAGATGTCCACGCCGTTCATGCCCGGCAGCATCAGATCCAGCAGGATCAGATCCGGGTCGTGGCGTTGGAACATGGGCACCGCGTCGTTGCCGTCGGTCACGGCGATGGGCTCCATGCCCTCAGACTCCAAGACGATGGTCAACATCTCCGAGATCGCCGGGTCGTCATCGACCACCAGGATTGTCGGTGCCACTACTTCTCCCCTACCAGTTGTCGTACAGCTTGAATAATCATATCGCTATCGGCTGTAGCTATCCAACGCCCCGCCCACTCGCGGTCGGCCAGCGCGCGGTAGGCCGCGGCGGTGCGGGCCTGGAGGCCAGCGTCCTTTTCGTAGGCGTCGCGGGCCCGGGTGGCATCGTCAGCCGCGCGGCCCTGGGCGCGGGCCCCGGCCAGCTCGACGTCGGTGTCCAGGAAGACCTGCAGGTGCGGCTTGGGCAGGCCCAGGCGCTCGAACTCCAGGTTATAGACCCAGTCCGTCACCGCGTCATCCTGCAGGCGCGCGGCCGAATACGCCGCATTCGATGCCACGTAGCGGTCCAGCACCCACACCTCCGGCGCGCGGTGGGCCGCCAGCAGCTGCTCCTTGGCGCCCCAGCGGTCCAGGGCGAACATCGTGGCCATCGCGTAGGCCGAGTCCGTCATATCCCCCATGCGGCCGTACAGCGCGTCCTGGGCCAGCTGCGCGTGGATGGAGTCGGCGTACCGCGGGAAGGCCAGCGTGTGGATCTCCCGGCTGATGGCCTCGCGCAGGCGGGCCACCAACGTGTTCTTGCCCGCGCCATCGATGCCCTCTATGGCAATAATCACAGCAGTGCGTCACCTTCTCCTTTAAGCCAGGGCCTCGAGGAAGGGCTCGATGTCGGCGTCGTCCGCCTCGCCCGGCTCGGCCGTTTCCAGCAGCTCCGCGGCCTTTTCGTTGAGCTGCTCGTCGGAGCTGCCGGCCAGGGAGCGGATGAACGGGTACTCCGCCACGACGTCGCCGGCGCTGAACGGCGCGCCCGACCAGATGGCGGCGATGGTGGCGGCGGCCAGGCCGTTGGCGAGCTCCTCGTCGGTGGGCTGGGCGGAATCGGCAGCGAGGACAACGGCGTCCCGCACGGCTTCTACGACCTCCTCTTCTTCGAGGGCAGACAGCTCATCGAGAAAATCGGTGTTGCTGTCGCGGGTGAAAATCTCTTCGTCCCAGGTGCTCACTGTGATCTCCTTCGCAAGGTGAATTTGGCTCCCGCACTAGCGGAAGTCGGGTATCAGACGTTAAAGTGCATGGTACTGTTGTTATCGACTTGTTACCATGGAAGGGGACCGCACGGTGAATACTGATACGCGCCGCGTCGTCATCTTCGTCGTCGTGGGCCTGCTTGTGGCCGCCGGCGTCGGGGTGAGCGTCTGGCACCTCGGTGCGCCCAAATCCTCTTCCATGGACGATAATGCCACGCCGGTGGCCAACAAGCAGCTAACCAGCTCCGAGGAGAAAGCAACCACCTCGTCGAGCTCCACGTCCAGCACCGCGCCTTCCGACCGCCGCGATCGCGACGACGCGAAGGACAACGACGGCAACCAGCACAGCTCCCGCGAGGACGCCAAGTTCTCGGCCCCGCAGGCCAACGATCCGTTCCTGGCCCCCAACTCCGTGGTGGACGCCCAGACCGCGCCCGCCGCGCCGACGACGTACTACCGCCCCGACAACCTCTCCGCGTCCCAGGGCCAGCAGAACCAGCAGGGTCAGCAAGGTCAGCAGGGCTCGCAGAATTCGGGCCAGCAGGGCACGCAGATTCAGCCGACGCAGCCGGGACAGCCGACCCAGCCCGCGCCGACTACCCGCCCGGATACCAGCGAGGAGCCGTCGACGACCACCGAGCCGCAGCCCAGCAGCCCGAACCAGCCCGCGCCCTCCCCGACCATCCCGGGCCTGCCGGCCGAAGAGAACAACGGCCACCTGGAGATCCAGATCTCCGATCTCCTGCCGGAGCCGGCACAGCAGCAGGCCCCGCCGGCCGAAGAGCGCGGCGAGACCCGCGACGCGCCCGAGCCCACGGAGGAAACCGCGGGCGAGCCGGGCAACAACTAAGCGCGGCGGCACTGGGCGCGCCGGCGCTAAAAGCGCCCGGGGCTCAAGGCGCCCGGTGCTAGGGCCGCCTGCAGCTTAGGCGCCTGGCGCTAGAGCGTTTGGCTCCTAGACGCTGGCGACGAAGAATTCCGCCGGGCTATCGCCGGCTGCCAAGTTGACGCGGCCATCGGCGGCCGGGGCCCAGGCGCCGCGGCCCGGGGTGAGGCGGACACCGCCGGCGGTGGCGCCGTCGCCGCGGGTACACAGCACGATGGCCGGCCCGTCGAGTTCGACGGTGGCCTGCGCGCCGGCATCGAGGGCGTAGCGGCGCAGGGAGAACTCGTCGATGGGCACCGGGTAGTCGAAGACCTCGCAGCCGGCCGCCGGGTTCGCGTGCCCCGGGTGGACCTGCGGGTCGGCGACGGCCTGGAAATCCAGCACCTTGACCAGCTCGGGCACGTCGACGTACTTCGGCGTGAGCCCGCCGCGCAGCACGTTGTCCGAGTTGGCCATCAGCTCCACGCCGAGGCCGTGGACGTAGGCGTGCAGCTGGCCGGCCGCCAGGAAGACGGCCTCGCCGGGCTGCAGCACGATGTGGTTGAGCAGCAGCGCGCCCAGCACGCCGATGTCCCCGGGGTACTGCTCGTTAATCCCCAGCACGGTGCGCACGTCGCGCACGATCCACTCCGGGGTGCCCGGGGCTGGGGCGGCGACCAGGCGCTCGCCCGCCGTCACGATGTCCGCGATGAGCTCCTTGCGCACGCCCGCCGGGATGGTGATCCAGGTGGTAAACAGCGCGCGCAGGCTGGCGCCCTCGGCGGCGGGGTCGTCGTCGAGCATGGACAGGTAGCGCTCCAGGCTGGGGCAATCCAGCGCGGCGAAGAGCTCGCGCGTGCGCGCCAGCGGCCTAAAGCCCGCCATGGCATAAAACTCCGTCAGGGCGACGATGAGCTCCGGCTTGTGGTTGTCGTCCTTGTAGTTGCGCTGGGACGAGTCCAGGGCCACGCCCTGGGCGTTTTCCCGGGCGAAGCCCTCCTCGGCCTGGGCCTTGGACGGGTGCGCCTGCAGCGAGAGCACGTCCTCGGCCGCCAGCAGCTTCAGCAGGAAGGGCAGGCGGTCGCCGTGTGTGCTGCGCACGCGGTGGCCCAGGTGGGTCTCCGGGTCGCCGGCGATGACCTCGTCGAGGCGCGTGCCGTCCAGCGTCGCCGGGGCGGCCGGGTGGGCACCGAACCAGAGCTCGGCCACGGGGTTGTCCCCCGCCGGCTGGCCTAAGAGCTGCGGGATCATGGTCTTGGATCCCCACGAATAGTTACGCACCGAACTATCGAGCAACTTCATGCGGTTTATGGATCCTTTTCCTCATTCATCAAAGGCGGTCGCGGCATAGGCGCGCGTGAAAAGCTGCAGCGCCCGGGAGAATTCGCTTCCCTCGGCGGCGTTGACAGCCAGGCTATGGGGCAGGTTCGCCTCCTCCTGCCCCCAGAAAATCACCCTCCAGGTTAGCGCACCATCTATAAAAGGATCGTAGAAGATATCGTCAGCCGCCTGTGTGTCGGCGCCGTCCAGGGCCTGCGGCAGCTGGGCGGCCTCCACGACGGTCCCGGAGCGCCCGCGCGTGGCCCAAACCGCCGCGGCTACCGATGCCACCGCCTCACCCACCCGGTCCCCCGCCGGCGCCGAGTGCATCACCCCGCTGCCACCTGCCTGCGCGGTGAAGGCGCCCAGCTGCCGGGCCGGGTTGGTATCCGCGCTGCGGTCGGGGGCGCAGGCGGCCAGTTCGGCATCGACGGCAGCGGCGGCCTCGTCCAGGGCCTGCGGGTCGCCGCCCAGGACCAGCCAGACTGCGCCCGCGGCGCGGGCCGGAGCGGGGCCGGAGACGTTGGGCAGGGCGGTGAACAAGAAGGCATCGTCAGCGACGTCGTCGGCCAGGGGCCCGGGCGGGCCGGCAAAGACCGTGGCGGCGCCGCGCTGCTGGGCGGTGAGCAGGGCCCGCGATACCCACTCGCAGTCCGCGGCCTCCCCCACCGTCAGCACGATGTCCAGGGCGCCGACGTAGGCCGGCAGCGCGCGGGCCACGACCACCGGGCAGGCGGCCTGGGGTTGGTAGACCTGGGCGATCGCGCGGGCGGCCGCGGCGGCGACCTGGTCGGTGGCCAGCACCACGACCGAGCGCGGGCGCAGGCCGGCCAGATATTCATTCAGGCCCGCCACCTGGCCGGCGAGCGCGCGTAATTGCGCCCCTTCGTGCGCAATGTCGAAAAAGCGCACCTGCTCCGGGGTCCACTGTGTGCTCTCCATGGTTTCTCACCTTAGTAGCGCCGGTTATACTATTTCGACATCATGACCGGAAACACTGTTGTTCATCCCGTCCAGCTCATCGGGGGCGGCCCCGGCGCCTGGGACCTCATCACCGTGCGCGGCATGCACGCCCTGCAGGATGCCGACGTCATCCTGGCCGACCACCTCGGCCCGACCGCGCAGCTGGATAAGCTCTGCGATATCGCCAGCAAGGAGCTCATCGACGTCTCCAAGCTGCCGTACAAGCGCCAGACGTCGCAGGACAAGATCAACGAGATGCTCATCTCCCACGCCCGCGCCGGCCGCCGCGTCGCCCGCCTCAAGGGCGGGGATCCCTTCGTCTTCGGCCGCGGTTTCGAGGAGGTCCAGGCGCTGGCTGCCGCCGGCTTAAGCTGCGAGGTCATCCCCGGGGTCACCAGCGCCGTCGCCGTGCCGGGGGCCGTGGGCATCCCCGTGACCCAGCGCGGGATGGTGCACGCCATGACGGTGGTCTCCGGGCACCTGCCGCCCGGCCACGAGCGCTCCCTGGTCGACTGGGAGGCGCTCGCCCGCTCCGGGGCCACCCTGGCGGTCATCATGGGCGTGCGCAACGCCGGCGCGATTGCCACCGCGCTCATCGATGCCTCCCTCCCCGCCGACACCCCCGTCGCCGCCATCCAGGAGGGCACCCTGTCCGGCCAGCGCGTGGTGCGCACCCAGCTGTCCGCCTTAGGTGCCGTGGTCGAGGAGGAAAAGATTCAGCCGCCGGCCGTCTTCGTCATTGGAAACGTCGCGGGCCTGCGCGCGGAGGGATAAGTTCTGCACAGTCCCGACGCGTATAGGGACCAGCTTTGCGCCAACTTGGGCACATTGCTCCATTTTTCAGCCTTTAGGCAGGTTGAACCGTAAATCCGGGCGTTTTCGGCTGTTTTGGGGTCCGTGCAGGATGGCTACTTTGTCCCGAGTTATCCACAGATCGGGTTTCCGGGCCTTGTAGGGGTTGACGTGTGCTTCTAGCGTGTGGGGCATGACGACGACAGCCATGGACACTTTGAAAGCAGCGCACTCCATCTTCGCGGACGGGATCCAGTATTTGGGCCTGTGCCGCGAGTTGAGCCTGCCTGCCCTGAAGGCTGTCATGTCCGACGTTGCCGCCGCCGCGCACCATCGCGCGTGCCAGACTTTCTTCAGGCACACGACGTATACGCGCAAGCAAGCCGCCGCCCGCCGGGGTGCCGCAGAATCCGGACACCACCTCGACACACTGCTGGTGTTAGACAACGCCTTCCGCCGGGTGCGCAACCAGGGCGAGGCCTGGGCCATGCTCATCGAACTGTGCAACACGCCTGGCTCCACCAAACAACTACGACGCCTAGCCAACAAGAAGGTCCTGGAGCTTAACCGCCCGGCACCGCCGGCCGAAGGCGTGCGCGTGACCCGACGCAAAGACGGACCGAGTACTTTTTCTGTTACCGGTGATCCGGAGTTGGTGGAAAACCTTTGGGCCTCG
Organism: Corynebacterium sp. LK2590; assembly: GCF_040946105.1. Classification (NCBI taxonomy): domain Bacteria; kingdom Bacillati; phylum Actinomycetota; class Actinomycetes; order Mycobacteriales; family Corynebacteriaceae; genus Corynebacterium; species Corynebacterium sp. LK2590. Next base: position 167,187 of record NZ_JAYWMH010000004.1, on the reverse strand, counting down.
ATTAAGACCATCTCCGACGTCGAGGCCCTTTTCAGCGGCGGCTTGAACAAGCAGCCGAAGGCCACGCACGTGGTCATCTCCCTGCCCGACTGGGTTCGTATCCTGTCCGGTGACGGGGATGAGATCACCCTGCAGCTGACCAACGGGACCACCATGACGGGTGCCGAATACGTCCGCCAATGCCTGTGGGACGCGGGCCTGGGCACGCTGGTGGACCCGCGGCGGGGTCCGGTCAATCAATACCGCTACCAGCGCCACGCCTCATCGAAACAGAAAGATATGGCGAAAGCCGAGACCACGACGTGTGCCTGGCCGAACTGTCGGAAGCCGGCCGACGAGTGCCAGGTCCACCACATTCACCCCTGGGTAGACGGCGGCGAGACCAACCAAGAAAACCTGACCTTGTTGTGCGAGTTCCATAATTCCTGGAACGACGACGACCCCACCTACCCCAGACACGGCAGGGTCAACCGAAGAAACGGCAAGGTGACATGGGACCCGCCCTGGGGCGGCGGCACCTAACGGCTGACGGCGGACGGCTGAGACGGGGGCAGCCGCAAACCCAAGGGAACAAACCCCGCCAAAACACGCGAAAGGCGCCACGGACCACGTCCGTAGCGCCTACTCGGCGTGCCTACTCGGCGTGCCTAGCGACTGGAAGGCGCCGGCACGGGGTCGGTCGTCTCCACGGCCGGCGCCTGGTCGGCGGCGGCCTGCCGGTTGGTGCGGGCGCGCTTACGCCCCCGCAGGGTCAGGGCCACTCCCCCGGCGGCCAGCGCGAGGTAGAGGGCGATGGTGAGGGCGGTGGGCATCGTGAAGCCAAAGGCGTTCTCCGCCCCGTCCACGATGGTGCCGACGTTGAGCAGCACGATCGCGGTGCCCACGAACCCGCCCAGCACGATGGGGCTCAGCCGGCTAATCAGCCACGCCGCGACCGGGGCGGTCAGGCAGCCGCCGACCAACAGCGCCACGACGGCGGCCGCGTTCGAGACCAGGTCGTCCCACAGGCCCACCACGAAGCCGAGCGTCGCGCCGAGGGTGACCAAAAACTCCGCGGTGTTGACCGTGCCCACGATGCGCCGCGGCTGCTGCTTGCCCAACGACAGCAGCGTGGACGTCGTGACGGGACCCCAGCCCCCGCCGCCGGTGGCATCGACGAAGCCGCCGACCGAGCCCAGGCCCAACAGGAACGGGGTGGAATGCGGGGTCTCGGTGAGCTTGCGCGTGACCCGCCCACGGGAGAAGCGCCAGACCAGGTTCAGGCCGACGGCGAAGAGAATGGTCGAGGTGATCGGCGCCGCGGCATCCAGCGAGAGGCTGGAGAGCACCGTCGCGCCGGCAAACGCCGCGATAGACCCTGGTACTGCCAGGCGCACGACGGTCTTCCAGTCGATATTGCCGAAGCGCCAGTGGCTGATCCCGGAGACCAGCGTGGTGCCCAGCTCCGCGGTGTGCACGACGGCAGAAGCCTGCGCCGGCCCGAGGCCGGCCAGGAAGATGAGGATGGTCGTCGACGTCACGCCGAAGCCCATGCCGATGCCGCCATCGACCAGCTGGGCAGCCGCGCCGCCCACCGCAATCAAGAGCAATGCCGTCATCTAGACACCTACCTTCAACAGTTCCCGCGCCGGTAGCGTCTGGTGCTGCCTGTGCTTGTCGTGCTTATATGCGGCACCGTACCGCGCCGCGACGATGCCCGCGAGCGCAGCGCCCAGCGGCGGCCGGCAGGTCACGCTCGCGCCCGTCGCCGCCTCGATGTCTGGCACGGCTGCGGTCAGGCGGTCGAGCAGGAGGCCGTCGGTGACGAACATCGGCACCACGTGCAGGCGCGGGGGCTGCTGCGCCTGTTCCTGGGCGTGCTTTCGGCCCTTCTGCTGGGTGCGCTGATGGGCGTGCTTTTGGACCTGCTGGCGGGCTAGGTGCTCCAGACCGGCCGCACCCCGCGGGGCGTCCGGGGATGCCTTCGTTGCAAAGAGCGTGGACCAGCCCAGCTCAGACGCCAGGTCGGCCACGGCGGCGTTGGCCTGCGGGTCGGCAGAGCCCACCGCGTAGAGCACGCCGTGGCTACCTGCCGGGCAGCGCGGGGCCAACACGTCGGCAAGATCCGCGCCCGTGCCCAGGCCGGCGGCTGCCTTGAGGGGCAGGCCGGTGGCGGACTGGGCATCGGCGAGCACGGCTGGGTAGTCCACGCGCTGGTGGTAGCCGGGTGTGAACAACAGCGACACGACGACGGCCTCGTCGGCCCCGCGATCGCGCAGGCGGGCGGCGGCGCTGGCCAGGTCCGGGTCGTTGAACTCCAGGTGCGCGGCGGCGGCCAAGGGCACACCGGCCCGGCGCGCGGCGGCGGCCGTGAGCCGCTCGATGCCGGCGGCCGCCCCCGCCCGGCGCGAACCGTGGGCGAGGGTGATGAGGGCGCGGTTAGGCATCGTTGGCCTCCTGCCGGGCCGTGGCGTGACCGTGCCGGCGCAGCGACTGCTGCAGCGCCTCCTGGGACGACGGAGCCGGCGACGGGGCGACCGGCGAGTCGTCCTGACCGTGGAAGCGCACCGAGAACACCCGGCGGCAGTCCTGGCAGTTCCAGGCAAAGTCGTCCTCGGTGTCCGGGAAGAGCTGCGTGCCGGCGCAGTAGGGGCAGTACGTCGGGTGGTTGCGGTTCGGGTTGGGCTGGCGGCGGAATCTCATTGCAGGTCCTCGTCGTCCGCGCGCAGCACCCACTGGCGGAACTGTTCGCCCTCGGTGCGCTGCTCCTTGAACTTGGTGACCACGCGGATGACGTAGTCGGTGACGTCGTCGGCCAGGACCTTGTGGCCGCGCAGCTTGCGCCCGAAGTCCGGGTCCAGGCCGAGCGCGCCGCCCAGGTGGACCTGGAAGCCCTCCACGCGGTTGCCGTCCGGATCGGTCAGGGTCTGGCCCTTGAAGCCGATGTCGGAGACCTGCGTGCGGGCGCAGGAATTCGGGCAGCCGTTGAGCGCGATGGAGATCGGCACGTCGAGGTCGTCGAGGGCGTCCTCGAGCTCGTCGACGAGCTGGATGGCGCGCGCTTTCGTGGTCACGTGGGCGAGCTTGCAGAACTCCAGGCCGGTGCAGGAGATGACGCCGCGACGAAACTCGGAGGGGTGCGAATAGAGGCCGGTGGCGTCGAGGGCATCGCTGAGCTCTGCGACCTGGTCCTCCGGCACGTCGAGGAAGAGCAGCTCCTTCATGGGCGTGGTGCGGATGCGGGTGAGCCCGAAGCGCTCGGCGACGTCGGCGATGGCGATGAGCTGCTCGCCGGTCGCATGCCCCACGGTGGGCTTGACGCCGACGTAGTAGTTGCCGTCCTTTTGCTGGTGCACGCCCAGGTGGTCGCGGCTGCCCGGGTTAATCGGCGTGGGCACGCCGTCGGCTAGCGGGGCATCCAGGTACTCGTCCTCGAGGACCTGGCGGAACTTCTCGACGCCCCACTGCGCGACCAGGAACTTCAGCCGCGCGCGGTTGCGCAGGCGGCGGAAGCCGTAGTCGCGGAAGATGCCGACCACGCCGGCCCAGACCTCCGGCACGCGCTCCAGGGGCACGAAGGCGCCGAGGGAGCGGGAGAGCATCGGGTTGGTGGACAGGCCGCCGCCGACGAAGCAGTCGAAGCCCGGGCCGTATTCCGGGTGGTTGGTGCCGATGAAGGCGACGTCCTGGATTTCGTGGGTGACGTCCTGGCGCGCGTTTCCGGAGATGGCAGTCTTGAACTTGCGGGGCAGGTTCTGGAATTCCTCGCGGAGGAGGTAGTCGTCGACGATCTCCTCGATGGCGGGGGTGGCGTCGATGATTTCGTCGGCCGCGACGCCGGCCACGGGCGAACCGAGGATGACGCGGGGGACGTCGCCGCAGCCCATGAGCGTGGACAGGCCGACGGCCTCGAGGCGGTCCCAGATTTCGGGGACGTCCTCGATGCGGATCCAGTGCAGCTGGATGTTCTGGCGGTCGGTGAAGTCCGCGGTGGAGCGGGCGAAGTCGCGGGAGATTTCGCCCACCACGCGCAGCTGCTGCGGGGTCGCGCGGCCGCCGTCGAAGCGGATGCGCATCATGAAATATTCATCCTGCAGCTCGGAGTTGTCGAGCTGGCTGGTCAGCTCCCCGCCCAGGTTCTGCTTGCGCTGGGTATACAGGCCGAGCCACTTGAAGCGCGGGGCGAGGTCGTCGGCCGGGATGGAGGAGAAACCTTGTTTAGAATAGATGTCGATGACGCGCTGGCGCGCCGACATGCCCCCGTCTTCCTGCTTGATGACCTCGTCGTTGTTGAGGGGCTTGTGGCCGTCGATTTTCCATTGGCCCTCGGGCTTTTTCGGCCGGGCGGATCGCTTTCGCTCTTTGACGTCGGTTGCCATAGTCGTGTGCCTTTCCGTGTGGCGCGGGGCGGGAAAATTGTGTGACCAAAGTCTAGCGAACAAACAGGTACGGTCTAGCTAGACCGCTCGGTCTTGGGTGGGCGTGGCGGATAAATATGCCCTGTACTGGGGTTTGCTCGGCGGCCCGGTTAGAAATTAATTAACTCGGCGGGGCCACCTGAATTCGGTTAGCCAAAAGTTACGCGGGCCACAATCGCGAAAAACCCGCCCTGCGCTGGGTTAATCAGCGCCGGGGCGGGTTGTTCTAGACGGCTTGGTATGCCGCGGGGGATGACTAGCGCGGCAGGTGGATGCCGAACTTGTCCAGCTGGGCGGCAATCGTCCGCCAGTTGAACGCCAGGCCGATGCCCGCCGCCAGAGCCGCGATAATCGCGACGATGGAGCCGGCCTTGCTGGAGCTGGAGTCAGAGCTGGAACCGTTGGAGCTCAGGTCGGAGCTGGAGCTGGAGCCGTAGCTGGAACCGTCGGAGCTGGAATCGGAGCTGGAGCCGTCGGCATCGCCGGCGTTGTGGGCGCGGGCGGTCAGCCACTCGTCCTCGCCGATGACGCTGTTGACCAGGCGGGTCTCGCCGATCCAGCCGTACCACGGGTCCTGCGGGCGCTTGTTGTCCATGCCCGCGCCCATGACCCAGCGCAGCTCGCGCGGCAGCAGGCCCTGCGCGCCGGCGGCGTTGCGCAGGATGGGAGCGCCGTTGATGAACATCTCGACAGTGTCGCGCTCCGGGTCGTTGACTACGGCAACGTGCATCCACTCGTCGGTGGGCACCTCGTGGGACCAGACGGTGCTGCCACTGCCCTCCTCCGGCTCGGCCCACCAGCGCAGCTCGCGCAGGTTGGACACGCCCATCATCACGGTCGGGTCGGTGTCGGTGGAGCCCTCGACCAGGTCGGCGATGGAGGAATCGCGCGCGATGGCGTTGCCCCAGCCGTGCTTCTCGCCGTCGAAGTCGGCCGGCAGCTTCACGAAGGACTCGAAGGTGTAGCCGCGGGAGGTGTCGACGTTGTTGATGGCGGCATCGGGGGCGGACTTGAACCAGGCCACGGCGGGCTTGCCGGCCGGGTCGGACCAGTAGAGGGAGCCGGCATCGGCGGACAGCGGGTGGTGCCCGGTGCTGTAGGTCACGCGGTTAGGCAGGCCGGACTCGCGGGTGAGATCGCCGTCGCCGTGGATGTCCGGGATGATAGCGCCGCGGCCGGCGGCCTCGCCCTCGGCCAGCTGCTTGCCGTCGAGGGTGGTCTGGCCCGGGCGCCAGTGGAAGACGGTGTCCTCGGCCTGGATGTAGTCGGCATCGTCCTGCGGCAGCTCGTCGTCGGTGATTTCGTAGGGCTTGTAACCCTCCGCGACTACCTCCTTGGCCTTGCCGGCCAGGTCGCCTTCCTGGCCGTCGCCGGCCTCCCACTCGGGGGCGAAGCCGGCGAAGCGCTCCTTGAAGTTCAGCGGGATGTGGTAGCTGTCGCCCTCGCCGTCCAGGATGAGCTTGTCGAACTGGGTCAGCTCCTTGTGCGGCTTCTTGGCCACCCACGGCGACAGCGCGGCCATCTCCAGCTCGTTGCCGGCCAGGTCGAATTCCAGCACGCCCAGCAGGCCGTTGCCGCCCTGGTAGGCCATCTGGTAGTCCTGCAGGATGGAGACGACCTCGTTGCCGGCGTCGTTGGTGTCCACGCGGTAGCCGGCGCCGTGGTGGTGGCCGCCCATGGTCAAAAAGATCTGGTCGTTTTTGCGGATGAACTTGTTCCACAGGCCGCGGCCGTAGTCGTCGGAGAAGTAGACCTGGCCCTGGCCGTCGATGTTGAGCACCTCGTGGGTGGTCAGGATGACCGGCAGATCGGGGTGGGCGTCGAGGACGCCTTGGGCCCAGTCCAGGGTGGCATCGTTAGCGCGCCAGGCCAGCGCCAGGACTAGGTACTGCTGGCCCTCGGCCTCGAAGATGTGATACTCAGACTCCTGGTTGGGCACCTCGTGGCGCTCGCCGAAGGTGTCGTTGCCGGCCGCGCGGGAGGCCGGGAAGTGGGTGCTAAAGGGCGCGCCTTCGGCCATGTCGTGGTTGCCGGGCAGGATGGAGTAGTTCAGGTCGGAGTCGTCGAGGACCTGCATGGCCTTGTCGGCGACGTCCCACTCGCCGGCGACGTCGGCCTGGTCGACCACGTCGCCCAGGTGGGTGGCGAATTCCATGTTGAGGGCGTCCTGGTTGTCGGCCAGCCACTCCATCTGGGTCTGGTAGGGCTCGCTGCCGTAGCGCTCGCTGGCCAGGTTGCCGGTCTCCGGGGTGGAATAGCGCGAGTAGAACTGGGTGTCTGGGATGACGCCTAAGGTAAACCGGGAGCCGGTGTCCTCGGCGGCGGTAGCGGGGGCGATGACGACCAAAGAAGATGCCACCGCGGTGGAAACCACGGTGGCGGTGAAACGACGGTTCGGCATGACGGCCTTTCCTTTTACTAGAACGGTTCAATACGCAATGAATATTAAAACCGGCTAGTAAACGGCTGGGGACGCCAGCGTGAACAGGAGCTTATGCGCGGATGAAGCTTAGGACTTCCTGGACGATGCCGTCCACCTCGTCCTTGGTGGGCGCCTCCACGTTCAGGCGCAGCAGCGGCTCCGTGTTGGAGGCGCGCACGTTGAACCAGGCCGGGGTGTCCTTGAGATCCACGGTCACGCCGTCGAGGCGATCGACGCCGGCGATCTTGTCGGCCATGCCGTCCAGCACGGCCTGGGTGGCCGCGTCCTGGTCGTCGACGGTGGAGTTGATTTCGCCGGAGGCCTCGTACTTGAGGTAGTCGGCCATGAGCTCGCTGAGCGGCTTATCGCTGGCACCCAGGGCGGCCAGCACGTGCATGGCGGCCAGCATGCCGGAGTCGGCGTTCCAGAACTCCTGGAAGTAGTAGTGGGCGGAGTGCTCGCCGCCGAAGACGGCGTCGTGCTCGGCCATCTGGGCCTTGATGAAGGAGTGGCCCACCCGCGTGCGCACCGGCTTGCCGCCCTTGGCCTCGACCAGCTCCGGCACGGCGCGGGAGGTGATCAGGTTGTGGATGATGGTCGCGCCCGGGAACTTGTCCAGGTAGCGCTCGGCGACCAGCGCGCAGATGGCCGACGGGGAGACCGGCTGGCCCAGCTCGTCCACGACGAAGCAGCGGTCGGCGTCGCCGTCGAAGGCCAGGCCGATGTCCGCGCCCTGCTCCTTGACGAAGGCCTGCAGGTCGACCAGGTTCTTCGGGTCCAGCGGGTTGGCCTCGTGGTTGGGGAAGGTGCCATCCAGCTCGAAGTAGAGCGGGCGGATGTCCAGGTTCAGCCCCTCCAGGACGGCGGGGACGGTGTGGCCGCCCATGCCGTTGGCGGCATCGACGGCGACGACGAGGGGACGGGTGTCGGACAGGTCGACGAGCTTGTTGAGGTAGGCGGCGTAGTCCTCTAGGACCTCGCGGGGCGTGGAGGCGCCCGGCTCGCCGTCGAAGTCCGGCACGCCGTTGACCAGCGCGTCCTTGATGTCGGCCAGGCCGGTGGCCTCGCCCACCGGCTTCGCGCCGGCGCGGCAGAGCTTGATGCCGTTGTACTTGGCCGGGTTGTGGGAGGCGGTAAACATCGCGCCGGCGCAGTCCAGGTCGCCGGAGGCGAAGTAGAGCTCGTCGGTGGAGGTCAGCCCCAGCATGACCACGTTGAGGCCCTGGGAGTTGACCCCCTCACCGAAGGCGGCGGCCAGCTCCGGCGACGACGGGCGCATGTCGTGGCCAATGGCGACGACGTGCTCGCCCTCGGCGCGCATCAGTGCCGCAAACGCCGCACCGACCTCGCGCACGAAGTCGACGTCGATGTCCTCGCCCACCACGCCGCGCACGTCATAGGCCTTGATTACTTGGTCCAGCTTTTCACGGTCTCGCATAAACGCCCAGTCTAGTCCGCCGCCGCGGCGACCGAGCCACGGGCCGGGCTCCCCATGGGTTACTGCTAGCTAACTCACAGGCAACCGGAGGCTAGCTGTTGCTGCCCGGATCCGGGACCACGGACAGGTGGGCGCGGCGCTGCTGCTTGGCGGTGGCCACGCGGCGGGTGCGGAAGACGGGGTGGTTGGAGCGGGCCGGATCGGCGCCGTCGAAGGTGGGCGCGTAGTCGATGGGGTCCGCGCCGGAACCGGGCTCGCCGCCTTCGACCAGCCCGGTGGTCACGCGCCCGCCCTCGCGGACGGCCTCGGCGAGGGCCAGGAGATCATCGTCGTCTTCGATGTCGACCTGGTCGACGCGCAGCATCTCCCAGCCTTGTGGGGCGGTAATGCGCTCGGCGTGCTCGGCGCACAGGTCCCAGGAGTGCGGGTCTTCTTCTTCCACGAGCGGGCCGACGACGGCGGTCTGCTCGGCGTAGGCGTAAGTCAACGTAGCCACGGCTTCACGGCCGCAGCCGGGGCGGGAACAACGTCGAAATTCAGTCACAGCCACACAGTCTAGACCTCAAGTAGTCATTTAGACAGACTCCCACCGGCGCGCCCCGGAAAAATCCGCCGCGCGGGGCCCTAGAGTAAGCCTCATGCCCGCTACCCCGCCGCTTTCCGTCCGCCGCGACCGCCACGGCCGCGGCCAGCGCGGCCCCCTGCTGCCGCAGCAGACGCCGCGTTTCCGCACGCGCGCCCAGAGCTTCGACATGGCCGTGCTGGAGGCCTACGCGCCCATCCAGAACGCCTTCGCCGACCAGCTGACCACCCTGGACCTGGCCGTCGATACCGTGCCGCGGATGCGTCTGCGCGCCGACATGACGGTGCTGCCCGACGAGATCATCGCGGACGGGCCGGTGCCGCTGGGGCGCATCGTGCCGGCAGGCGTGGATGCCAAGGGCCGGCCGACGCGCTCGCGGCTGGTAATTTTCCGCATGCCCATCGAAGCCCGCTGCACCACCCGCGAGGAGCGCAGCGAGCTCCTGTCGACCGTCCTGACCTCCCTGGTGGCCAATTACTTGAACCTCAGCCCGCAGGACATCGACCCGCGGTTTAGCTGGTAGCCGGTAGCCGACACCCGACAACCGGCACCCAGCGCCCGGCCGGGCCGCCCGCCCCAAAGATCTCAAAAACCCAGCCGGAGAAGGCTGGGAGCGGGTGCACCCCGCGACGGACAAGGGCTCTGACCGGTTAGTTGACGTGCGGTTTAGCTGATTTCGCGCTTCAGGCGGCGGCGTTCACGATCGGAGAGGCCACCCCAGATGCCAAAGCGCTCATCGTGCTCGAGCGCGTATTCCAGGCATTCGTCCCGTACGGCGCAGGCCTGGCAGATTCGCTTCGCCTCCCGGGTGGAGCCGCCCTTTTCCGGGAAGAATGCCTCCGGATCGGTTTGCGCGCACAGCGCCTGGTCTTGCCATTCTTGCTCGACCGCCCCGAAAAGCTCGTCGATGGACATCTCTGCAGCAGCACCGCCACGGGGAATGGCGCCGTTAGCCATGTCTTTCACGCCTCGTCCTTCCTCCGTAGTTTGCAGTAGTTTAAAATTCGAACAATCTTCGCCGACCCCGCTAGGGGCCGACCCACACCATCCGCCGCGGTACTCACGGGACCGCGCCAAGTGGTTACTTACACTGTTGTTATTTCACACTGTATCACTAAATATCGTCAACCTGTCGGGAGCTAAATAACCGAAAAGATCCCGAAACCCCACGTCACTATTCACATTTTTCACACTGACCACAGACGCGGCTTCCCCGGGGGAGATGGCGGGGGTACTACATATAGGGGCCACCCCGATCCCTGTTCACAATTCACAGGAATCCCCGGCGTGTCGCTACCCTTTTGCCAGGTTTTTACTTCTGGCTGCGGGGCGCCAGGTGGCATCGGCAGCAAAAAAGCGGGCCACCAGCCGGTGGCCCGCCCCACGGGGAGGTTTTAGGCGTCGGAGGAGAAACGGACGCCGCGGTCCGGGATGACCACGCCCGGGAAGATGCGCATGCCGCCCTCGAGCTCGCAGCGGGCGCCGATCTGGGCGCCCTCGCCGATGACGCAGCCGTCGATGTGCGTGTTGGCGCCGATGTGCGCGCCGGAGGCGATAATCGAGTTCGTGATGACTGCGCCCGGCTCGATGGTCACGCCGTCGAAGACCACGGTGCCGTCCAGGCGGGAGCCGGCGCCGACCTCGGAGCCGCGGCCCACGGAGGTACCTGACAGCAGGAGCGCTCCCCCAGCCACGCCGGCGGAATCATCCACGATGGCCTCGCCGGTGCGGCCCTCCAGCAGCGGCGAGGGGGCGATCCCGCGGACCAGGTCGGAGGAACCGCGCACGAAGTCCTCGGGGCGACCCATGTCGCGCCAGTAGGAATTGTCCACGTGCCCGATGACCTTGCGGCCGGCCTCGAGGACCTGCGGGAAGGTCTCGCGCTCGACGGAGACCACGCGCCCGGCCGGGATGGTGGCGATAAGCTCCTTGTCGAACACGTAGCAGCCGGCATTGATCTGGTTGGTCGGCGGATCCTCGGTCTTTTCCAGGAAGGCGGTAACCTGGCCGTCGGCGTCGGTGGGCACGCAGCCGAAGGCGCGCGGATCGGCGACCTTGAGCAGGTGCATGGTCAGATCCGCGCCCTTGGAGTGGTGGGTTTCCAGGATGGAGTTGAGATCCATGCCGGAGAGCACGTCGCCGTTGAAGACCATGGCGGTGTCATGCCGCAGGTGGTCGTAGACGTTGCGGATGCCGCCGCCGGTGCCCAGGGCCTGCTCCTCGACGACGTACTCGATCTCCAGGCCCAGCTCGGAGCCGTCGCCGAAGTATTCCTCGAAGACCTCGGCCTTGTAGGAGGTCGACATGATGACGTGGGTGATGCCGGCGGCCTGGATGCGCGCCAGCAGGTGCTGCAGGAAGGGATAGTTGGCCGTCGGCAGCATGGGCTTGGGCGTGCCGATGGTCAAGGGGCGCAGGCGGGTGCCGCGTCCACCGACGAGGATCACGGCATCGGTAACCGCGCCCAGGTTCTCTGCGGCGGTCTCGTGCTCGGCCATAGAATCCATCTTTCTTTGGTTTAGGTAGAAATATTCTCGCCCGATTGTAGAGCCCCCGGCCCCAGCCGCCGCGCCTTGCCACGCGCGTGCCGCCGGCTTTTTACGTCACTCTCCCGCGCACTCGCGCGGGAACACCGCACGCACGCTGGTCAAACGCCGCCAAAGAGGGGCCGTGGCGTGACTAGACTTTGTCTGTACCTTTGGCCACAGCCAGCCCGGCGCGCAGGCGCAGCCCCGCCCGCAGCAGCCAGCGCAGGGGCGCTTGCCACACCGCGGGGTGCCTGTCCGCCTGGAAGCGGTAGGCCGAGTCGTGGTGGGCGCGCAGCATGGCCGCCGAGTGTGCCTTGGTGGAATGCCCCTGGGCGTGCTTGATGACCGCCTCCGGGCAGAAGACGTTGCGGTAGCCGGCCCGAGCCAGGCGGTCGCCCAGGTCCACGTCCTCCAGGTACATGAAGTAGCGCTCGTCGAAGCCGCCGACGGCCCGGAAGGCCTCCCAGCTGACCAGGAGGCAGGAACCGGACAGCCAGCCGGCCTCGCGCTGGCGGGCCATGTCCTCGCCCGCGCGGTAGCGCGCCGACCACGGGTTGGACGGCCAGATATCGGAAAAGACTGCGTGGCCGACCCCGGTAAACAAACCCGGCACCGCGCGCGCCGAGGGATAGTTGCTGCCGTCCGGCTCAACGATGCGCGGTCCCACTGACCCCACCCGGTCCCAGGCCCGGGCGCACGCTAGGAGGGCATCGATGGAGCCGGGCGAAAACGCCACGTCCGGGTTGGACAGCAGCACCCAGTCCGGGTCGATCTCCCCGGCCGCGCGCAGCTTCTCTAGCGCCTTGACGCCGGAGTTCATGCCGCCGCCGTAGCCCAGGTTGCCGCCGGTCGGCACGAAGTCGACGCCGTCGCGCTCGCGCGCGGCCGCCTCCGGCACGCCGTCGGTGGAGCCGTTGTCGGCCAGCACGACGTGGGTCGGCTGGCTGCAGGCGCCGGCCAGCGAATCCAGGAAGTCCGCCAGGTAAGCGCCGGGCGAGTACGTCACGGTCACCACGGCCAGCGGGGTTTGGTTCTGAGTAGTCACAATGGTTTCCACACTACCCACCCCGCCTGTCGCGCTCGCCCACGACACGACCCGGCCGGCCCGGCTTCGGGGATCTACCCGGTTTCGCCTAAACTGAGTGCTATTATTTCCCAGTTCCAGTACCCCTCGCTACCAGCAGTCCAACGGAAGTCGAACTCGTGAACAAAGAACTCGCCCGCCCCGTGCGCGATATTCAGGCCGCCCCCACGCGCGGTCCGCAGACCGCCCAGTCCGGGTCCACGGCGCTGAAGACCGTGCTGACCATCCTGTCGGTGATCGTGCTGGTTATCAGCGGCATCGGGTACGCCACCATCGGCCGCCTGGGCGGGGACCTGTCTTCGGTGTCCAACCTGCAGCTCGGCGGCGGGGGCGGCTTTAAGGATAAGGACGCCGCGGACGGCGCCGTCGATATCCTGCTGGTCGGCTCCGACTCCCGCTCGGACGCCCACGGCAACCGCCTGAGCGACGAGGAGCTGGAAAAGCTCCACGCCGGCGTCGACGAGGGCGAGGAAAACACCGACACCATCATGGTCATCCGCGTTCCCAACGACGGCTCGCGGGCCTCCGCCGTGTCCATCCCGCGCGATACGTATATCTCCGACGACGAGCACGGCAACATGAAGATCAACGGCGTCTACGCCGCGCACAAGGGCGCGATGACGGACCAGCTGCAGGCCGAAAACGACGAGGCCGAGGCCGCCGGCAAGTCCGCCCCGCACGACGCCAAGGAGATCGAGCAAAAGGGCGTCGAGGCCGGCCGCGCCGCCCTGCTGGAGGAGGTCCGGGATCTAACCGGCATCGAGATCGATCACTACGCGGAGATCGGCCTGCTGGGCTTCGTCCTGCTGACCGAGGCCGTCGGCGGCGTGGACGTCTGCCTGAACGAACCGGTCGACGACGACATGTCCGGCGCCAAGTTCCCCGCCGGCGAGCAGACCCTGCACGGCGCCGACGCCCTGGCCTTTGTCCGCCAGCGCTACGGCCTGCCCCGCGGCGACCTGGACCGCATCACCCGCCAGCAGGCCTTCACGGCCTCCCTGGTCAACAAGATGCTGGATGCGGGCACCCTGACCAACCCGTCCAAGCTGGGCAAGATCTCCGAGGCGGTGGAGCGCTCCGTCGTCATCGATGAAAACTGGGACGTGATGAGCTTCGCCACGCAGCTGGCCGATCTGGCCGGCGGCAACGTCACCTTCAACACCATCCCGGTGACCTCCGTGGACGGCACGGGCGACTACGGCGAGTCGATTATCACCATCGACGTCGCCGAGGTCCACAAGTTCATGGACGACCTGGCCCGCAGCCAGGAGGAAAAGGACCAGGAGGAGGCCCCGGCCGAGGACTCCGGCGACGGCGCGGGCGCGGGCGATGCCCCGGCCCACGTCGACGGCGTCGAGGTCCACGTCCTCAACGCCGGCTCGGTCTCCGGCCTGGCCGGCGGCGTGGGCTCCTTCCTGGAGGGCGAGGGCTACACCGTGGCGCGCACCTCGAACGCGCAGCCGGGGGTCTACGCCGAGTCCCAGGTCGTCGCCGCCGACGCCAACGACGAGAAGGCCAAGGCCCTGGCGGAGAAGCTCGGCGGCCTGCCGGTCACGGTCAACGAGGGCCTGGATGATTCCACCCTCATCGTGGTCACCGCCGACGAGTACTCCGGCCCCTCCGACGAGGAGGCCCAGGGCCCGGCCGGCGAGGCCGACGCGGACGCCGATGCCCCCGTCGGCACCCCGGGCGGCGACTTCGGCACCGCCGAGGTCTCCCCGGAGATCGACGCCGGCGGCCACGGCCCGCGCTGCGTGAACTAGCCACCCAGCCGCACAGCCACACCGCCGTCTGCCACCGCCCCCAGCGCCGTGGCAGGCGGCTTTTGCCTACCATGGGGTGCCATGGATTTCGTCAAAGCTTTGCTGGACCAGGATCCGGCCGCCCCGCGCATTACCGTCTACACGGAGGCCACCGGCGCCCGCCTCGACTTTTCCGCCCAGACCCTGCAGAACTGGGTGGCGAAGATCGCCAACATGCTCGCCGAGGAGCTCGACCTGGAGCCCGGCGACACCATCGCCGTGAACCTGCCGGTCAGCTGGCAGGCCGCCGTCATCTGCCTCGGCGCCCTGGCCCGCGACGTCCGCGTGCAGCTATCCACCCACGCCAGCACCGGCACCACCGACGCCAGCGCCGGCGCCGACACAACCGGCCCCAGCACCCCGCAGGTGGTCTTCACCAGCCCGGAGCGCTTCGAGGACTTCCCGGGCCGCGACGTCGTCCTAGTCACCGAGGACCCCTTCGGCCGCGGCGTGGTCGAGTCCGGCGGCGCGCTGCCGCTGGGCGCCATCGACTTCGGCCCCACCGTGCGCTTCTACGGCGATCAGTACTTCGAGCCGACCACTCCCCTGCCCGAGCTCGTGCCCACGAACGCGGCCGCGAACAACCCTGACAGCCACGGCGGCCACGGCGGACCCCGCGTGCTGAGCACCGGATGGCACGATTGGGACAGCTTCCGCGCGAATGTCTTGGAACCGCTGGCGTTGGGTGGGTCCGCGGTAGTGGTCTCGGGCCTAGCAGATGCCGCCCGTTTAGAGGAAATCCGGGCCAACGAAAAGGCCACTGAGCTGCACTAACAAAAAGTTTGTGCTTTGGGCGTGCATTTTTTGCCGACCTACGTTAGTATCGTAATTGCGAGGCAGCGTGGCGCCGGAACATCACCCCCCGAGCGTTCCGGCCGCCCCACCTCGCACCCGTTGCCCCTCTGCCTATCACCCCCCGAGCAAGCGGAGGGGCAACTTCATGTCTTTAGCCCCTTCGCGGCGGGCACGCGCTGTCGAGCCAATGATATATGTCACCGTCGCGGGACTTTTATTCTCCGGCGCGCGGCGTATATTCCTTTGTCGTGGCAATGCATCTTCCCCGCCCGCACAAGCCAGTGCGGAGGGACAATTTTTCCTCGGACCCCATTCTTGAACGCACCTACCCGTGGTGGCAGGTGATGTGCCTGTCCGGGGTGGACTATTTCTCCACACTGGGATACCAGCCCGGCATCGCGGTGCTGGCCGCCGGCGCACTGGCCCCGGCCACGACCCTCATCCTCGTTGCCGTCACCCTGGCCGGGGCAGTGCCGGTCTACCGGCGCGTGGCGGCGCGCTCGCCGCACGGCCTGGGCTCCATCGCGATGATGGAGGCCCTCACCCACGGCTGGTGGGGCAAGTTGCTGGTGCTGCTGGGCTTTGCCGCCACGGATTTCATGGTCACCATCACGCTGTCGGCCTCCGATGCCTCCGCGCACCTCCTCGGCGCCACCGACGGCCCGCACCAGCTGGCCGTGACCATCGCCCTGGTGTGCGCCCTGGCCGTGGTCTTCCTGGTCGGCTTCCGCGAGGCCGTCGGCGTGGCCGTGGCCCTGGTCGTCACCTACCTCGCGCTGACCCTGGTGGTCATTGGCGCCGGCTTCTGGCAGCTAGCCACCCACCCGGTCCTCCTGGGCGAATGGGCCACTACCCTTAACGCCCAGCACCCGCACCCGGTGGGCATGGCCGTGCTTAGCCTGATTGTCTTCCCGAAGCTCGCCTTGGGACTGTCCGGCTTTGAGACCGGCGTGTCCGTCATGCCACTTATCCGCTCGCAGTCCCTGCCGCAGCGCATCAAGCGCGCCCGCCGGCTAGTGACCACCAGCGCGGTGATTATGAGCCTGTACCTGCTGGCGACCTCCCTGCTGGTGACCACGCTTATCCCCACCGACCAGTTCGGCGCGGGCGGCAGCGCCGACGGGCGGGCGCTGGCCTGGCTGGCCGAGCACTACCTCGGGGCTTCCTTCGGGCAGTTCTATGGCTACGTCACCACGGCCATTCTGTGGTTCGCCGGTGCGTCGGCGATGTCGGGCATGCTCGCTTTGATCCCGAAGTACCTGCCGCGGTTCGGCATGGCCCCGGAGTGGGCCAAGCGCTCTCGGCCGATGGTGCTGCTGCTCAGCGTTATCGCCGTCGGCATTACCTGCCTCTTCGACGCGGACGTGGACAAGCAGTCCGGGACCTATGCCACCGGCGTGCTGGTGGTGATTTTCTCCGGGGCCGTGGCGGTTACCTGCACTGCGCGCGCCAAGGCCTGGTTCGCCGCCATCGCGGTGGTTCTGGGGCTGACCCTTGCCGCCAACCTCGTGGAGCGCCCCGACGGCCTGCGCGTGGCCGGCTTTTTCATCGTGGCCATTGTCTTGAGCTCGCTGGCCTCCCGCGCCGCGCGCTCCTACGAGCTGCGCGACAACGGCATCTGTTGGGACGCAGCCGCCCGGGCGTTGCTCGAGGTCCCCGGACCTAGCGTCCAGCTGATGCCGGCGGCCCCCTGCCCCGACCTGAGCACTAAGAAGCGGCGCGTCTGCCGCGCCCACCACCTGGCCGGCACTGCGGAGCTGGTGGCGCTGGAGATTTCCGTTCGCGATCCCAGCGCCTTCACCGAACCCTACACCGTGCGCGGCGTGGACGGCGCCCTGGTGGTCGAGGCAGCCTCGGTCTCCAACGCGGTGGCCGTTATCGCCCTGGACATCCAACGCCTCACCGGCAAGCCGGTGGAGGTCTACTTCGAGTGGGCCGACGACGGCCCGCTCAAGGCCGCCCTGCGCACCGTCTTCCTGGGCCGCGGCCAGGTCGCCACCGTCACCCGGGAGATCCTGCGTCGGACAAGTCTGGACACCGGCCAGCCCAGCCCCAGCGTGCACGTGGCTTAAGCAGGCGCCACACAGGCTGCGTCAAACTCCCCCGCCCCGCCGCGCCCACCTGCACCGAGCCGCACAGGGCAGCAAAGCCGCAGCAAAGCCCCAAAACTCGCGGCAGCCTGCCACCTGCGACGGGCGAAACACCCCGAAACAGCTGTCCCAGTGCCCAGCTAGACCCAAGATTGCAAAACTTTCATCACTCGCCACCCATCTACAGAGGTCAGCCTAACCAGCGTGGCATAGTTAACCTTCCGTTAACTTGACGCATTAACCAAAATGATCCACAACCCTCGACGATCTCGCAAGCTCCAGCTCAATAACGCTTTTTATCACTGTTTACCCGTTAGTAACGTCTGAGAGTTTCCTGATCAGCAAGCTTAATTTCACCCCCATATCGGTGTGCCGACTATTTCTGGAAATTCCAATTGTATATACCTTTAAAGGTCCAGTAGATAATGATTTATCCCGCCGTAGCCAGCGAAAGTCCAGAAAAAGCTCAATAAAGGGTGAACCAGATGTCCGACCCTGAAAAACGATCATTTGTCTAGACATCTTGGCTATTGCGGTTCTTTCCAGCGGCCTTTACGTTGGATTCCATCACGCCTTGAGGAATGCGTGTCGTACTGTCAAAAACCATCCCCTACTTCAGGAGACTTTCTTTATGAATATCCGTCGTCGTTTTGCCGGCCTGACCGCTGGCATCATCGTTGCGGGTACCGCCCTGACCGCCCCGGTCGCCGGTGCCGCGACCCAGACCGAGTCCTACCCGGAGACCCCGGCGCTGAACCCGAAGCTGCCGATCATCCACACCACCCACGGCTCCGACCACATGAAGGCCAACGTGCTGAACCCGCGTCCGGTCTGCAACCCGTGGGAAGACCACCGCACCGTGGTCTACAAGGCCACCGACACCTTCATGCCGGCCGGCACCATCTCCACCACCAACCAGACCAAGAAGGACATCCCGCTCAGCCAGGACCTGTCCAAGTCCCAGTCCATCAACGTGGAGATCAACGGTGACCGCACCTCCACCACCTCCATGAACCTGGGTGGCGGCTACTCCAAGGACGGCGGCGAGTCCTCCGTCGGCATCTCCCACTCCATCGCCACCAAGATTGGCGCTTCCGCTTCCTACTCCCTGTCCTGGGACGCTGGCCAGACCATTGGCCCGTACGACGTTCCGCCGAACCACACCGGTGAGGCCACCTACGGCTTCCGCGTCCTGAACATGACCGGCACCCAGCAGTACTGCAAGCCGAACGGCACCTGGTCCACCCCGACCTTCTGGTCCGCTCTGCAGCCGGTTAAGAACGAGGTCCGCGTCAAGCTGTACGACGACCTGGCTGACTCCTTCGCTCCGAACAAGGACGCTCAGAACACCACCGACGTCAACGACCCGAAGGTTGTCGAGGAAGACAAGGACCCGAAGGCTGACGCCGAGGTCATCGCCGAGAACGAGAAGCCGGTTAAGGAAGAGGTTGCTTCCGAGGCTGAGGGCGAGAAGGAAGAGGCTGCTGACAAGAAGAAGCAGGAAGAGGTCGACAAGGGCGAGGCCACCGAGGAAGACTCCGAGCTGGACCTGAAGCCGTTCATCAAGACCTCCGGCGCTAAGCACGCTGGCTTCGCCGGCACCGTCGCCATCGGCGCTGAGAACGTTGGTTCCAAGCGCTACTACGGCGAGTTCCCGGCCGTTCAGTTCCGCGTCGATGTCAAGACCGACAAGGGCCCGGAGGGCGTTGACCGCCTGATCACCCCGCGCTCCACCAACGGTGCTCACATCCGCGACCTGGGATTCAACGAGAAGACCTCCACCCGCTCCTTCGAGGTCAACCTGTCCAACCCGATCAACAAGGGTGACAAGCAGGAGCTGGCGTTCCTGGACTTCGGCGACGGCAACACCAAGGAAGGCCGCCTGAAGAACTACATCACCGTTACCCAGACCTCCCGCCTGGACGGTGACAACTCCAAGGGCAACGACCAGAACGTTGACTCCCGCAAGGTTGGCACCAACGACTTCGGCAAGAAGCACAGCGGTCTGTACTAAAGACCACTAAGTTCCTTAGGGACAGAGGAACTACATGGGACTAACTGCTCATCGCCCGCGGCGATGATGCACTAAACTCCCTTGGTTGCGCACTGAGAAAGTGATTCCTTCTCGCGCAACCAAGGGAGTTTTCTTTTTGTTTTTCTTCCCAATTGTCTTGGCCCGGCCCGGCTGGGGCCATAAAATTGGTTCCATGTCCGATAACACTAAGAACCCGCCGCGCATCCTGGCGATCACCGCCTGCCCCACGGGCATTGCGCACACGTATATGGCGGCCGAAAACCTCACCGCGGCCGCGCAAGAATTGGGTTTCGATCTTCAGGTCGAAACGCACGGTTCCATCGGCGTCGAGGGTACGTTCACCCCCGCTGATATTGAGGCTGCCGATGCCATCCTCATCGGCGCCGATACCGTCATCAACAAGGAGCGCTTCGTGGGCAAGCGCCTACTGGCCACCGGCGTCGACGACGCGATCAAGCGCCCGAAGGAGCTGCTGCGCCAGTCCCTGGAGGCCAACACCTTCACCGACCGCCAGCTGCAGAAGCAGCAGGCCGACCAAGACGCAGGCGCCGAGTCGGAGTCCTCCGGCATCGCGGGCATGGGCCAGACGATGTACAAGGCCCTGATGAACGGTGTCAGCCACATGATCCCGTTCGTGGTCACGGGCGGTCTGCTGCTGGCCGTGGCCCTGTCCATCGGCGGCACACCCACCCCGGAGGGCCTGGCCATCCCGGAGGACTCCTTCTGGTTCACCATTTCTGAGCTGGGCACCCTGGCGTTTTCGCTGATGGTGCCGGTGCTGTCCGGCTATATCGCCGTCGGCATCGCGGACCGGCCCGGGCTGGCGCCCGGCCTGATTACGGGCTTTATCGCCACCACCGGCTCCCTCTACGGCTCGGAGGCCGGCGCCGGCTTCCTGGGCGGCATTGTCACCGGTATCTTGTCCGGCTACGTGGCCCTGGGGATTAGGAAGATCCCGGTCCACAAGTTCATCGCGCCCATCTGGCCCATCATCGTCATCCCGATCCTGACCACCCTCATCGTGGGCCTGGCCTTCATCTGGCTCATCGGCGCCCCGATTGCCAGCGTCTTCGCCGCGCTGACCGAATACCTCGCCGGCATGCAGGGCGCCTCGGTGCTGGTGCTGGGCGCCATCATCGGCGCCATGATGGCCTTCGATATGGGCGGGCCCTTCAACAAGACCGCCTTCCTCTTCGGCGGCGGCATGATTGCCTCCGGCAACGCGCTGCCCATGGGCATGGCCGCGGCCGCCATCGCCGTCCCTCCGCTGGCCGTGGGCCTGTCCACGCTCATCCGCCGCGCCTGGTTCACCAAGGCCGAGCGCGACTCCGGCATCGCCGCCCTCTTTATGGGCTTCTTCGGCATCACTGAGGGCGCCATCCCGCTGGCCGCGGCCCGCCCGCTGCAGGTCATCCCGGCCAACGTCGTCGGCGGCGCCATCGCCGGCGCCCTGGCCGGTGCCTTCGGCGCGGCCGACCACGTCATGCACGGCGGCCCCATCGTCGCCCTGCTGGGCGCCGTGGACAACGTCGTCGGCTTCTTCATCGCCATGGCTGCCGGCGTGGCCGCCACGACCATCCTCATCCTGGTCCTGGTGGGGCTGACGCAGAAGAAGAACCCCGCCACCACTGAAGAACAGAACACCGACGCCGACGCCGCCACCGACGCCACCAGCGCCCAGCCCGGCACTGAGACCACCGGCACCGAGACCACCGGGACCGACACCACCGGTGCCGCGGTCCCGGCCGGCGCCGCGGGTGCCACCACGGCCGCCACGAGCGCTACGGCGACTGCCACCACCCCCAGCACGCTCATCGACCCCTCGGTCGTGCTGCTGGAACCGGAGGCCGTCTCCAGCCGCGACGACGTCATCCGTGAGCTCGTCGCCGCCGCGGCCGCAAGCGGGCGCATCACCGACGCCGAGGCCGTCGTCGACGCTGCCCTCGCCCGGGAGGCCAAGCACTCGACCTCCGTGGGCAACGCCGTGGCCATCCCGCACGCCCGCGTGGCCGGCGTGGCCGCCCCGACGCTGGCCTTTGCCCGCCTGAACGAGCCCGGCATCCCCTGGGCCGCGGACGAGGGCCCCTCCCGCCTGGTCTTCCTCATCGCCGTGCCCGACGATGCCGGCAAGCAGCACCTCAAGCTGCTCTCCAAGCTGGCCCGCAGCCTGATGAAGCAGGACTTCCGCGACAAGCTCTACGCCGCCGCCGACCGCCGCGCCGTCGTCGCCCTCGTCGAAGAGGCCGTGGCCTAAAACCCGCACTACCCTGCCGGGTACAGAAAACAGCGGCCGAGGACCGGATCCAGAATCCGACCCTCGGCCGCTTTTGTCATTCCTGCGCTACCACCAGCGCGCGCCCGCCTAGTAGCGCAGGTGCTCCGGGCGCTGGTAGCCGAACCACTTGCCGGCGGCGTCCCGCATGGAATCCGCCATCTTCGAGAACGGATAGGGCTCCGCGCCCGCGTCCACGACGGCCTTGACCACCGCGTCGCGCACCAGCCAGACATCCGCCGGGTCGCAGGCCGCAGTCACGTTCAACGCCGCCGCAAAGCGCCCATCCGGCAAACCGGTCAGGGCCTGCAGCGCCGGCTCATCGATGCCCGCCCGCCGCAGGTTCTCCGCAATCTCCGCCGCAGCGGCCTGGCGTTCTTTGTTATTCAGACTCATGGGAGAAAGAGTACTCCGGTTTAGAGGACTCCATTCCCTATCGAGCCGAGTCTCGAGTGTTTGCCCGACATGGTCGGCATACTTCGGCATACTGTTAGATATGTCGTCGTTTGCTGATTCCGTCAAAGCCCTGCGTGATCTCCCCTCGGACGCCAAAGCGGGCCTCGCCTTCGAAAAGCTCATGGTCAACTACTTCACCGTCGACCCCGTTCTATCGAAGACCTACAAAAACGTCGCCCGCTTCAACGACTCCCCCCTTCTTTAACGGCAAACCCGAAACAGGCATCGACCTGGTAGCCCAACGCGTCGATGACGACTCCTGGGCCGCGATCCAGTGCAAGTTCTACAGACCAACCACCACCCTGGCCAAAGGCAACCTCGACTCGTTCTTCGAGGCCTCGGGGCATACCTTCGACATCGACGGGGAGACGGTCGAGTTCAAGCAGCGCATCATCATCGCTACCACCGACAAGTGGAGCAAGAACGCCGAGGAGATGCTCAACGACCAGGCCATTCCTGTCTCGCGTATCGGTTTGTCAGACATCGCCGAATCCGAGATCAACTGGGACATCGCTTTCCCCGGCTCCGAGGTCACCATCAACCTCACCCGCCGGCAGACCTTTGAACCTCGACCTCACCAGATCGAAGCCATCGATAAATGCATGGCTGGCTTTTCCACCCGCGACCGCGGCCAGCTGATCATGGCCTGCGGCACCGGAAAGACGTTCACCTCCCTTCGCCTAGCCGAGAAATTCGCTCGTGAAAACGGCGGACGCGCACGCGTGCTCTTCCTAGTCCCCTCGATCAGTCTTTTGTCCCAGTCCCTGCGCGGCTGGCACTCTCAGGCAGAGTTAGACCTTCGCACCTTCGCGGTCTGTTCCGATAAGAAGGTCTCCCGCGACGCCGAAGACATCGCCACCTATGACCTCGAAGTCCCCGTGACCACCGACGGCAAAGTACTCGCCGAGGAACTCTCTCACCGAAAACGCGCGGCAGGTCTGACGGTAGTTTTCTCCACCTACCAGTCCCTTCTCTCCGTCCACGACGCTCAAGCCGCCGGTGCCGATGACTTCGACCTGGTCATCTGCGATGAGGCCCACCGCACTACCGGGGTGACCTTGGACGGTGTGGACGCGTCAAACTTCGTTCGCATCCACGACGCCGATTACATCAAAGCCGAGAAGCGGCTGTACATGACCGCCACCCCGAAACTCTTCGACGATACGGTCAAGGGCAAGGCCGAGGAATTCTCCGCTGAAATCGCTTCGATGGACGACGAGGCCGTCTTTGGCCCCGAATTCCATCGCCTCGGCTTCGGCGAAGCAGTCGAGCGCGGGCTTCTAACCGACTACAAGGTCGTGGTCATGACCGTCGACGAGAAGCTTGCCGCCGACGCGATGGCCAAGGTAACCATGGCTGAGGGATCCGAGATCACTCTCAACCTGGCAAGCGCCATGATCGGCACGTGGAACGCGCTGGCCAAGCGCTCCGGTGACGAGCAGGACACCCGCTCCGGATTCTCCTCGAACGAGACCCCTATGCGGCGCACGGTCGCCTTCGCCAAGGACATCAAGACCTCCACTCGCATCGCCGAAATCTTTCCCCGGATTGTTGGTGCCTACACCGAGACGATGCGCTCGAAGGCAGTAGCCAATCCGCATGTCAGCCTGCACAACATTGACCTGACTGTCTCGTCGCGCCATGTCGACGGATCGATGAACGCGCTGAAGCGTAACAACCTACTGACCTGGCTGAAAGCGCCCACCGGCGAAGAAGAATCGAAGCTTCTGTCCAATGCACGCTGCTTGGCCGAAGGCGTCGACGTGCCGGCGCTGGATGCGATCGTATTCTTCAACCCGCGCAACTCCATGGTCGATGTCGTTCAGTCCGTCGGCCGTGTCATGCGTAAGTCCGAGGGCAAGGACTACGGCTACATCATCCTGCCTGTCGCCGTGCCGGCGGGCGCTTCCCCGTCGCAGGTACTCGACGACAACCAGCGCTTCAAAGTTGTCTGGCAGATCCTCAACGCCCTTCGCGCCCACGACGACCGCTTCAATGCAAAGGTCAATTCCATCAAACTCAACGAGGGCGACCCGGAGCTTCCCATCGTTGTCGATCCAGTCGTCGACCCTGACAAGGCCCTCGAGGAGAAAAAGCGTAAGGCCGAGGAGAAAGCCCGGCTTGCCGCGGAAGGCGACCACACCGACGACAAGTCGCCCGCGGACGAGTCGGACCTGGCTCAGCAGGTGCTGTTCTCCTTGGAGGAGTGGCAGGAGGCGATGTACACCAAGCTCGTCGACAAGGTCGGCGACCGCACCTACTGGGCGGACTGGGCCGACGACGTCGCCGACATCGCCCACGCTCAAACCGCACGCATCAACGCGCTTCTCGCCGACGCCAACCCGAAGCTGAAAAAGGAATTCGATCGCTTCGTCGAGGGGCTGCGCGGCAACCTCAACGAGTCGATCACCGCGGAAGAAGCGGTCAACATGCTCTCTCAGCACCTGATCACCGCCCCAGTGTTCAACGCGCTGTTCACCGAGGTCGAGTTCGCCGATCAGAACCCGGTTTCCAAGGTCATGCAGACTATGGTCGACGCGCTTAACGACAAGCAGCTGGACAGCGAGACCGAGAAACTCGAAGGTTTCTACGAGTCGGTGCGCAAACGCGCCGGCGAGGTGACTTCGGCCTCCGGCAAGCAGCAGGTCGTCAAGGACCTCTACCAGCGCTTCTTCCAGAAGGCGTTCAAGAAGCAGTCCGAATCACTCGGCATCGTCTACACCCCGGTCGAAATCGTCGACTACATACTTCGTGCCGCCGACGAGATCCTCAAAGCCCACTTCGGCAAGGGCCTGACCGACAAAGGCGTGCACATCCTCGACCCGTTTACCGGTACCGGCACGTTCATCGTGCGGCTAATCCAGTCCGGGTTAATCAAACCGGAGGATCTCGCGCGCAAGTACGCGACCGAGTTGCACGCCACGGAAATCATGCTGCTGGCCTACTACGTCGCTGCGGTCAACATCGAGACAACCTACAACGCCCTAGCGACCGAAGCCGCACAACGCGAGAATCGTGAGGCTCCCGCCTATGTGCCGTTCGCGGGGATCGCTCTGGCGGACACGTTCCAGATCAGCGAGGAGGATGACACGCTGGATCTTGAGGTCTTCAAGGACAACAACGAGCGTATCCAACGTCAGCAGGACGCCCCGATCCACGTGGTGGTCGGTAACCCGCCGTACTCGGTCGGGCAGAGTAACGCGAACGACCTCAACGCGAATCTGAAGTACCCGACACTCGACAGTCGAATCCGCGAAACCTATGCCAAGCTTTCCACCGGAGGCCGCAAAGCGCAGCTCTACGACTCCTATATGCGAGCATTCCGGTGGGCGACCGACCGTATCGGGGACAAGGGTGTGGTCGCCTTCGTGTCCAACGGCGGATGGATCGACGGCAACACCGCAGACGGGGTACGGCTGTCCTTCACTGAGGACTTCAACGAGGTCCACGTATTCAACCTGCGCGGAAACATGAGGAATGCGAACTGGCGCGAGGAAGGCGGCCAAATCTTCAAAGGCGGCTCCCAGACCACGGTCGCGATCACCATCGGGGTCAAGGACCCGCAGGCGACCGGCTGCAGGATCTTCTACCGGGACATCGGTGACTACCTGAGCACCGAGGAGAAGCTCGACATCGTCGACCATGCCGCCACCGCACTGGCCGACGATGCCGAATCCCACGGATGGTGGGCCATCACCCCGAACAAATACGGAGACTGGGTGTCTCAGCGCCACGAAGAGTTCGAGACGTGGCCAGTCCTCGGATCCAAGAAGCCCGCGGAAGGCACGCCGATTTTCGGTAGACACTCCCTAGGCCTTGCGACTGCACGAGACGCGTGGTGCTACGGGCCTAATAGATCGAAATTGTTAAACAATATCGATCTTTTAGCTACCGCTTACAACCAAGCCCGAAATGACTTCCACGACTGGGCGGCGCCTGCGGGGCTTCAGAAGCTTACGGAGCGAGTCGTTGACGAGTTCCTCAATGAAAATCCTCAGTACACAGATCGATCGAAGATCTCCTGGGACAGCAACCTGAAGTCTAACTGCGCGCGTAACAAGAGCATTTCAGTATCTGCTCCATCCATCCAAAAGAGTTTGTACCGCCCGTTCACTAAGCAGAACGTCTACTACGACACCCATCTGAACCAACGCATTTACCAACTCCCACGGTTGTTCCCCACCCCGTACCACAAGAACATCGGCTACTACGTAGTCAACCCTGGTTCGGCCAAGCCGTTCAGCACCATCGCCACCAATCTCCTTCCGGATCTCGCGATGTGGGGGTCGAATGCTGGCCAGTTCTTCTCGCGCTTCACCTGGCAACCCGTCGACGCGCCCGAAGGCGAACTCAACCTCGACATGAATACCACCACCGAAGCCGAGGCGAGCGTCTACGGACAGATCGGCGAGGTCGTCGACGGCTACCGACGCGTTGACAACATCACCGACGAGATCAAGACGATCTACCGGGACAGTCTCGGATCTGACGTCACCGGCGACGACATCTTCCACTTTGTCTACGCCGTGCTGCACTCCCCCGACTACCGGGAGACGTACAAGACAGACCTGAAGAAGATGCTGCCTCACATCGAGACCCCCGCCGACCGGGACTTCTTCGACGCCTACGTCTCCGCCGGCAAGGAACTTCTCGACCTCCACGTCAACTACGAGGACGTCGAGCCCTGGCCCGTCGACGTGCAACTCAAGAAGAACGCCGACCCCGACGACCCAGATACCTGGAAGGTCACCAAGCCGAAGTGGGCTAAGACCACCGACCCGGAGACCGGCAAGAAGGTCAACGACACCACCCGGATGATCTACAACCCCAAGATCACCATCGCCGATATCCCCGCCGAGGCCGAGCGCTACCAGCTCGGCTCCCGCTCGGCGCTAGCGTGGATCATCGACCGCTACCAGATTAAGAAGGACAAGGCCTCCGGCATCGTCAATGACCCGAACGACCTCGCTGCTGAAGCCGGGAACCCGCGCTACATCGTGGATCTGGTTGCCAAGGTCACTCGTGTCGCTATGGAGACGAACCGTATTGTCGACAATCTGCCTCAGCCGTAAAACAACGCAGCGCAGGCACGCTCCCTAAAGAGCACTCCTCAGTGGTCGTGACTGACTGGGGACTTACGGGTGTGGTTCTGGCACACCGCGTACACCGCGGTAAGAAGTTGCGGGTGTAACTGAGGCCTAGCCGGTTAACCCCGCCGCGCACATTATCGTTTACACCACAGTCTCCCTTCGGTAGGCTCCACATCACATTGTGGTTTCGTGGACGCGAGGAAAGGACGCTGTGATGGTGGAGGCGGCAAAGCGCCGGGTTGGGTACGTGTGGGACACGCTTTATGGCTGGGTGGATACCGGCACCGGCGGGATGGAGGCCGCGGACCCGGCGCGGGGCCTGCAGCCTATTTCCCACCACGTCGCGCACGCGGATACTAAGCGCCGCTTCCACGAGCTGGTGCAGGTCAGCGCCTTGCGCGAGCACTTGACGCCGCTGCAGGCGCGGTACGCGAGCGAGGACGAGCTTGCGCGGGTACACACCCGCGAGCACATCGCGGAGATGAAGCGGCAGTCGCAGCTGCTGCGCGGGGGCGATGCCGGCGACGACGCCAGCCCGTTCGGCCGGGGCGGGTTCGACATCGCGCGCCTGGCCGCCGGCGGGGCGATCCGCACGGTGGAGGCCGTGGTCACCGGCGAGGTGGATACGGCCTACGGGCTGGTCAACCCGCCGGGCCATCACGCCGAGCGCGCCCGCGGCATGGGCTTTTGCCTGTTCGGCAACGCCTCCGTGGCGATTGCGCACGCGCGTGAAGTGCACGGGGTTCAGCGCGTGGCGGTGGTGGACTGGGACGTCCACCACGGCAACGGCACCCAGGATATCTGGTGGGACAACCCGGAGGTGCTGACCATCTCCATCCACCAGCACAACAGCTTCCCGCCGCGCTCCGGGCACCGGGAGCACAACGGCACCGGCGCAGGTAAGGGCGCGGCGCTGAATATTCCCTTGCCGCCGGGCAGCGGCAACGCGGTCTACGACCTGGCTTTTGCGGACGTCGTGGTGCCTGCGCTCGAGCGCTTTAACCCCGAGCTCATCGTGGTGGCCAGCGGCTTCGACGCCGCCGTCATGGATCCGTTGGCGCAGATGATGGTCACCCAGCGCGGCTTCAAGGCGCTTACCCGCCGGCTTTTAGCGGCTGCCGATGCCCTCTGCGGCGGCCGGATCGCCTTCCTCCAGGAGGGCGGCTACAGCCCGTACTACCTGCCCGTCTGCGGGCTGGGGGTCATCGAGGAGCTGACCGGCCGCGAGTCCGGCTTCGGGGACCCGCACGCGGCGAACCTGGACACCAAGGGCGTGGACGATCTCTACGATCACCAGCGCGCCGAGGTCGCCCGCGCCGCAGCGCTCGTCGAGCAGGTGCCGGCCGGCTAGTGCCCGGGGCGTGTTCCCGGGAGAGTTAACGCGAAGTTTTCTTTTCTGTCATCGTCCCGAGATGTTCGGAAATTAGTGTTTCTTCACGTGCGGCTGTGATTGCCCTGTCAGAACCATAACGTCGTCCTTTGCGCGGCGTGGGGACGCGGGCGAGCCACCGCCCGCGCACTGTCTCTTTTGTCTCTATTCCGTCTTTGTGAAGGACTCTTCTTATGCGTTTTTCTCTGCGCGCCGGCTCCGTGGCCGTTGCTGCTTCCCTGATTGCCGCGGGCGTTGCCCCGGCCACCGCCCAGGAATCCAACGGCCCGAAGAACATCATCTACATGATCGGTGACGGCATGGGCTACGGCCACGTCGCCTACAACAACCTGTATGAAACCGGCCAGTCCAAGTACCTGGTCGACGGCGAATTCAGCGAAGCCGGCCCGCAGGAGCTGGACGGCGAGTCCGTCCAGGCCTACGAGGACTTCAACCGCCTGTCCATGTCCACCTACTCCCAGGGCGGTTCCTACGACCCGTCTAAGGCCTGGGCCACCCACGATTACGTGCAGAAGGGCATCATCACCGACTCGGCTGCGGCAGGTACCGCCATGGCCACCGGCGTGAAGGTCGAAAACGGCGTCCTGGGTATGTCCAACTACGGCATGGCCCAGAAGAACTTCCAGGAGACCGCCATGGAGCAGGGCAAGTCCGCCGGCGTGGTTTCCTCCGTACCGTTCTCCCACGCCACCCCGGCCGCCTTCGCCGCCCACAACCAGGACCGCAACGCCTACGGCGAGATCGCCAAGGAAATGATCGACTCGGATCTCTCCGTCGTCATGGGCGCGGGCCACCCGTTCTTCGACAAGGACGCCCAGCCGACGGAGACCGGTTCCTTCGGCTACATCAACGAAGCCGACTACAACCGCCTGGCCGAGGGCGAGACCGACTGGGAGTACTTCGACTCCAACGACGGCTTCGCCAGCCTGGCCGAGGGCAACGTGGAAGAGGGCAAGAAGTACTGGAGCCTGGCTCCGGTCCACTCCACCCTGCAGCAGGAGCGCTCCGGCGAGGGCACCACCCCGTACTCCGATCCGCAGAACGACGTCGTTGACCTGCCGACCATGACCACCGGCGCCCTGAACGCCCTGGGCCAGGACGAGGACGGCTTCTCCGTGATGATTGAGGGCGGCGCCATCGACTGGACCGGCCACGCCAACCAGTCCGCCCGCGAGATCGAGGAGATGCAGGACTTCAACGCCTCCGTCGACGCCGCCATCCAGTGGGTCGAGGAGAACTCCAACTGGGACGAGACCCTGCTCATCGTCACCGCTGACCACGAGACCGGCTACCTGTCCGGTGAGAACGAGCCGGACGAGGGCCGCTTCAACCAGATGGCCGGCGACGCCGAGTCCCTGCCGAGCCACCAGTGGTACTCCGACGAGCACACCAACCAGCTGGTTCCGTTCTTCTTCAAGGGCGCCGGCTCCGAGGACATCATCTCCCGCGTCAAGGGCACCGACCCGGTCCGCGGCGACTACATCGACAACACCGACGTCGCCCAGCTGGCCATGAAGAACTGGTGGTCGGATGGTTCCGGGCAGCCGGGTGATGGCAACCAGGACGACAACGCTGGTGCCTCCCAGGGCAGCTCCAACGCCGCCTCCGGCCTGGCGGGCGCGGGCATCGTGGCCGCTATCTTCGGCGCCATCTTCGCCGCCGCGCAGGCAGCCGGCATCCTGAAGATTGACTTCTCCCCCATCCAGAAGCTGCTGCGCCAGATCGGCCTGGCTTAAGCTTTAAAAAAATTCCCATCGCCTCGCTGGAGGTGATGGGAATTTTTTATGCGCTCTTGCTCGTGCGCGCGCTGCGGGCGCCGCTTAGCGCAGCGGGTCGAACGGGTCCAGGATGGGATCGATAACGCCGGTGGCGATCTGCTTGGCCAGCAGCTTGCCGGAAATCGGGCCGAGCACGACGCCCCACATACCGTGGCCGCCGCAGGTGTAGACGTTGGGCACCTGGGTCTGGCCGATAAGCGGCAGGCCGTCCGGGGTGACGGGCCGGGAGCCGACCCACTCGTCCTGGATGTCGTCCCAGTCGATGCCCTTGAACATCGGGGCGGTGACCTTGATCATGGACTCGATGCGGCCGGGCTGAAAGGCCTCGTCGGGGCCACGGAACTCCATGGTGCCGGCGATCTGGAAGCGGCCGCGGGTCGGGGCCGGGGTGCAGGCCACGCGGGTCTCCGGGAGGTAAACCGAGTGCTTGGCCTCCTGCTCCGGCTTGACGGTGAAGGAATAGCCGCGGCCGGCCTGGACCATGGTGCGCACGCCCAGGGACTTGGCCAGCTTCGGCAGCCAGGCGCCGGTGGCGATGACCACCACGTCGGCGGGCTTCCACTCGCCGGTGGCCAGCTGGATGGCCGGCTTGCGGGTGGACTGGACGTCGGTGACCTCCGCGCCGGTGGTAATCGTGCCGCCGCGGGCGACGAAGGACTCGGCGATGGCCTCGCAGAAGTACTGCGGCTCGATGTAGCGCTGGCCGCCCAGCTTGTAGACGGTCTGGACGCGCTCCGAGAGCATCGGGGCGTATTCCAGGGCCTGGGTGTGGTTGAGCTTGTCGAAGGGGATCTCCTGGCCGTGGCGGATGGCGCCCTCGACCTCGTCCAAGAAGCCCTTGGCCTGGTTATCGTTTTCGAAGCCGACGATGAACGGGCCCTCGTGGGTCACGGCGTCGACGCCGCCGTCGATGAGCTCGTCGTAGGCGCCCAGGGCGGCCTTGTCGATGGGCGTCAGGGCCGCCATGGTTTTGTCCCAGGAGCGCTGGTTGGCCCGGGCCATGAACTGGGCGACGAAGGCCCACAGCTTCGGGTCGATGCGGGTGGGCACACTCAGCGCCGCATCTTTGTCGAACAGCGCGGTGGGGCCGTAGCCCCACAGGCTAGAATTGGACAGCGGGATGGTCTTGCCCGGCGCCAGCCAGCCGGCGTTGCCCCAGGACGCGCCGGCGGCGACGCCGATCTTGTCCACGATTTCCACGTCGTAGCCGTGTTCCTGCAGGTACCACGCCGTCGACAGGCCGGTCATGCCGGCGCCTACCACAATAGCCTTAGTCATGTGCTCCTCCTCACAGATGATTTGAATACCTATATCATCCACGGAGGATAGAGTGGGCGGGTATACATTGGCGGGATCCCCCAGAATCCGCCCGATTTTGCAAGCATCCCCCACCGCGGAGAACAAAACCCCATGCAGCTGGATCAGATTGAGGCGGCCATCTGCCGCGAATTGGCTTCCGATGCCCGCCTACCCATCTCCGAACTCGCCCACCGCATCAACGTCAGCGAGTCCACCGCCCACCGCCGGCTGAACTCGCTCATCGCCCGCGGGGTCATCACCGGCTTTTCCGCACACGTGGACCCGGCGGCCCTGGGACTGGGCACGGAGGCGCTCATCCACATCCGCCTCCACCCCGGAGCCCGCGGCGCCCTGCGAGACTTCTACCACTACCTGCTGGAGCTAGAGCCGGTGCGCCACGTCTTCTTCGTGGCCGGCAACCAGGACTTTGTGGCGCACGTGCAGCTGGCCAGCGCGGCCGGCCTGCGCGATTTCATCTCGGACGTGGTCAGCGCACGCCCCGAGGTGGCCTCCACCAACACCTCCCTGGTTTTCGACCACCGGGCGGGCTAGCCGTCCTCGCGCTTCGGCTTCGTCAGATCCTCCAGCGTGGGCAGGCCCAGCGCCTCGAGGATGCCGGCCAGGGCCGTAATATCGGCCTCCAGCTGGTCCAAGCGCGCGGCCTGGTTCTCGCTGAGCTTGCCGCACAGGGCCTTCAGCCGCGGGTAGCGGCCGGCCAGCAGGGTGCCCCAGTAGATGCGCAGGTCCAGGATCTCCTGGTTACCCGGCACCGGTTCGCCGTTGTGGAAGGCGACGATATCGCGCAGCTGCTCCTCCAACATGGACAGGTCCATGTCGGCGCCGGGCAGGCCGGCATCGTGAGCATAGGCGTTAACCCCGGTGGGCCGCGGCGGGTCCTCGGCGCGGTAGAAACGGTCCAGGGTCATGGCCTCGCGGGCCAGGACCGGGTCGTTGACAGGCAGGCGCGGGGCATCGTCCTCGCCCAGCAGCTGCCCGCGGCTTATCCGGATGAAGGTGCGCTGGTCCTCCATGCCCGGGCGGGTGCACTGCAGGCCCACGCCGAAGGACTCCAGGTCCTCGGCCTGGAACATGTAGCCCAGGTAGCGGGCGCGCGGGTTGATCTCGAAGTCGTCCGGGGTGGCGCCCGGCAGGCGGAAGTCGACCTCGTGGAGGTAGTCGCGCACGCGCTGCTGCTGCTCGGGGCTTAGGAAAATGTCTTGGTATAACGCTCGTGACATGGTGTGTCCTCCTTAGAGCATCTGCAGGCGGTCGTAGGAATCGGTGTCCTCGAAGAAGCCGCCCATCCCGTTGCCGATGATGTCGAAGCGGTTGACCACCTCGATCCGGTCCAGCCACTTCGCCGAGCGGAAACCGGTGGAGGTCTCCAGGCGCAGGCGCATGGGCGCGCCGTTCTTGATGGGGATCTCGTCGCCGTCGTAGCCAATGGCGATCAGCGACTGCGGCTGGCGGGCCTCCTCCATGGGCATGGACTCGTAGTAGTAGGAACCGTTGTAGTTATCGTCGTCGCGGGTCATGTTCTGGAAGCTGTGGACCACCACGTCGCTGGCCCCGTCCAGCGGGCCGGCCAGGTCGAGCAGCTTGTACAGCGGCACGCCGTCCCACTTGCCCACCGAGGAAAAGCCCTGCACGCAGTGGTGGACGGTGTTCTGCGAGTGCCCGTCGGCGATCTTGCGGATATCCGCCATGGTCAGACGCATGGGCTTTTCGACGAATCCGCCGATTTCCAGCACGTAGTCATCCTCGTAGTCGTTGCAGACCAGGGACATATAGGCCTCCGTTGACGGCGGCATGCCCGAGGCGCGGTGGTGCGGCGCCTTGGTGATCTCGGCATCGCTGTAGGCGTTCTGGCGCGAGGGCAGCTTGCGCAGCGCGCGCGTGAGCGGGCGGACCACCACGTTGTGCAGGCGCTCGATGACCTTCGGGCGCTCCAGCGAGGTCTTCGTGGCCCAGACGTGGAAGGCGACGATGCCGACCAGGCCCAGGGTGAAGATCACGCCGCCGGCGATCGGGTTCTCCGCGTGGCCGAAGACCATCTTGGAGACCTCGTGGCCGTAGCCGTGCAGCACCACCATCGCGACGTGGACGACGATGAAGACCACGTAGGCGATAAGGCCCCAGAAGTGCAGGGTGCGGATGACCTGGCGGCCGCCCATCAGCTTGGAAATGCGCGGGAAGTGGTTGTTGATGGCCGGCGACTGGAAGGCGCCGGTGATGATCATCCACAGCGGGAGGATGAGCACCACGAAGCCGTAGGACAGCTGCTGGATGGCGTTGAAGGGGTAGCCGTCCATCGCCGGCGGGATCTGGAAGGCCAGGTAGTGGATGAGATCGTCCCAGGCCTGGGCGAAAACACCCCAGTCCTCCGGCCAGTAGCGGCGCCACTGCCCGGTGACCAGTAGCAGGCCCCAGTAGATGACCATCAGCAGCACCCAGCCCATCACGCTGATGAAGTGCCAGTAGCGGCCCTGGCCCAGGGCGCCGTAGCCCGGCAGCGAGATGATCGGGGAATAGTCGTCATACTCGCCGGAGACCGGGAAGTACTTGCGCTTGCGCTTTTGCTTAATGGAAAACTGCGCCCACTGCCCGCCCAGCGGGGTGTGCACGGAGCGGTGCAGCTTGGGGAAGGTGCCCAGGATTTCGATGCCGCTGCGGATAAACAGCGTCACGAACAAGATGTTGACGAAGTGCTCGACGCGGAGCCAGACCGGAAATTCTTCTAACATGATTAATCCTCAAATCCTTGGGTATCCGGGTATGCCACCAGCACGCCGTAGTCCAGCGCCCAGTAGATAACGCAGTAGGCCAGGCTGGCGAAGAACATGGTGTTCCAGCCGGCCGCGAGGTAGACGCCCGCGCCGTTGCCCACGAACGGCGCGTGCCCGAACAGGCCGCCGATGTAGACCAGGATGCCGGCGGCGGCCACCACGGTGCCAAAGCCCCAGATGCGCCACTTGGTCACCAGGCCCAGCACCAGGAAGATGGCGGCCAGGGCGATGACCAGGCCGAGCGCGATGTCGCTGCCGGCGAAGATATCGAAGCCGCTGGACAGCACGGCCCAGGCGCAGCCGCCGATAAGCGCCACGATCACCAGGATGGCGGCCTTGGTCAGGCGCGGCAGGTTAATGCGGATATAGCGGAAAAACGGCGCCCGCGTCTTTCCGGGTTTGACGTGGAGCTTAATGTCCTCGGTGTCCGGGTTCGGTTGCTGTGACACGGCTCGGCTCCTTTTCTGTTCAGATTGTTCTTTATCGACTTCGTCTGGCGGCGCTTCGCGTGTGCGCCGGCCGGTGACGTCGTCCGTTAGGTTAAAGTTCCGTTCGGATTGTGCGGGAGGTGTTGAGGCCTTCCCCACGGGCGCGCGGGAGGCTATGTTGGGCCTCCGTGCCCATAACCCCAAGGTAGTTTAAGCTGGGCAAACGCGCTGAATTGATCGTACGTTCAAGGGCGGGGCTATCCCATTTACCTGCGGTTTAGATCAAGCGTTCAAAACCGTATGCTCGTTCGACTTCGCATGGATTAAAAACCCAGCTTAGAGTCTATAAATGTAGCGCCCGCGGGGCGCTCCTGCGCGCGGCTAGTCGCGCTCCCATATCGCACACATTCTGAAAGGACCGTCGAACAATGTCAGCAATGGTCATCTTCGGGCTGATCGCCTCGGTCGCCCTGCTCTTCGCCTTCGCGATGCTCAACCTGGGCAAGTGGACGCCGGACGATTACCCCTACCAGATCCTGAACTTCGTCGGCGCCGGCTTCCTGACCGCCTCTGCCGCCAACCCGTTCAACGCGGGCGTGTTCTGGACCGAGCTCATCTGGTCCCTGCTGGGCCTCTACGGCATCATCAAGATCTTCTTGAACCGCCGCAAGAACAACCAGTCCCAGTCCGCCACCGCCTAGTCCGCAACGAACGAAAGGAATACCCTCATGGCACTCTCCTACGAAATTGGCATCATCGCCGGCATCTGCTTCGTCGTTGCCTTCGGCCTGCTCAACTTCAAGGTCCTGACCGCTACCTCCCCCATCTACCAGACCCTGAACTTCTTGGGCGCGATGGGCTTCGTCTACACCGCCCTGTCCCCGTTCAACCCGGGCCTGTTCATCACCGAGGCTGTCTGGGCGATTGTCGCCCTGTTCGGCCTGTGGAAGATTTTCACCTCCTCCAGCAAGCGCAAGGCTGCCGAGGCCGTGCCGGATACCCGCCGCAACGAGGCCTAAGACTAAGCGCCTAAATTTAACGCCACCACCCCCGACCCCTGCTTGCCGGTCCGGGGTGGGCAACTATACTTTCCCTAGCACACGGATTACTGCCGCGGCCGCCTGTTTTATTGTTGGCCGCGTTTCGGCTGCGTTGAGGAGCGATGGTTGCCCAAGAATAACCCCCAGTACGGCCCCCGACTGCGCATTATCGATGCCACCCTAGACTCCATCGTGCACAACGGAGTGGTCGGCACCACCATGCGCGTCGTCGCCGACAAGGCGGACGTGTCCTTGGGGTCCATCTCCTATTATTTCAACGACAAGGACGGCCTGCTGGCGGCGGCCTTTTCCGTCTTCGCGGAGCGATCCGTGGCGGATTTCGGCTCCTTTTTCACCGGCATCGACAGCCTTGCCGATGCCCGCGCCGCCCTGTCCCAGATGCTCATCGCGTCCGCGGCCTCCCGCAAGACGCTGATCCTGGGCACCGAGCTCTACACCCTGTCCCTGCGGCGCCCCCTGCACCGCATGAACCTGTTGGAGTGGACGCAGGGCTGCCGCAACGTGATGGGCCAGTACTTCGACGCCCACACCACCTACCTGCTCGACGCCTTCTACGAGGGCCTGCTGCTCCACCGCAGCATGTCGCTCGGCGAGTTCACCGAGGACCGCATCAACCTGGCGATCACCCGGCTGACCCCGCCCGAAAGCTATATCGGGCCGGGCGCCTAGGGTGCTGGCCTTTCTAGCTTTCTAACCCGCTAGCCGGTCGCTGACGGCGAAGTCCGCGTCGGTCACCGCGCGCACGGAGTCCACGGTCTCGCCCTCGGCGACCTCGATGAGCGTGAGCCCCTCCTGCGGGTCCACGTGGAAGACCGCGTAGTCGGTGATGATCAGGTCCACGCACTGCGCGCCGGTTAGCGGCAGCTCGCAGGTGTTGAGCACCTTGGACGCGCCGTGCTTGTTGGTGTGCGACATCATCACCACGATCCGCTGGGCGCCGTGGACCAGGTCCATCGCCCCACCCATGCCGCGGACCGTCTTGCCCGGGATCATCCAGTTGGCCAGGTCGCCGTAGCGCGAGACCTCCATCGCGCCCAGGATGGCCACGTCCACCGCCCGCGAGCGGATCATGCCGAAGGAATCCGAGGAGGAGAAAAACGCCGCCCCCGGGTTGACCGTGATGGTCTCCTTGCCGGCGTTGATAAGCTCCGGGTCCACCTCGTCCTCGGTCGGGTACGGGCCCACGCCCAGCACGCCGTTCTCCGAGTGCAGGATGACCTCCGAATCCTCCGGCAGAAAGCCCGGCACCAGAGTGGGCATGCCGATGCCCAGGTTCACGTACTGCCCGTTGGTCAGTTCCTGTGCCGCGCGCGCGGCCATCTGTTCCCTCGTCCAGGTCATTTACCTCACCGTCCTGTTTTCGATGCCCGTTTCCTGCGGTCCTACTTCCACCACTCGGTCGACGTGGATGCCGGGCAGGTGGACTTCGTCCGGGTCGAGCTGGTCGACCACGTGCTCGGCCTGCACGATGGTGGTCCGCGCGCACTGCGCGGCATCCGGGTTGAAGTTGCGGGCGGTCTTGGAAAAGACCAGGTTGCCCCAGCGGTCGGCGGTGTGCGCGTGGACCAGGGCGAAGTCGGCCACGATGGCCTCTTCCAGCACGTAGGTCCGGCCACCAAAGACGCGGGTCTCCTTCGGCTCGGAGACCTCGGCGACGGTCCCGTCCGGGTTGTAGCGCATGGGCAGCCCGCCGTCGGCGACCTGGGTGCCCACGCCCGCGGTGGTGTAGAAGGCGGGGATGCCCGCGCCCCCGGCGCGCATCTTTTCGGCCAGGGTGCCCTGCGGGGTGAACTCCACGGTCAGCTCGCCGGCTAGGTACTGCCGGGCGTATTCCTTGTTGGAGCCGATATAGGAGCCGATGGTCCGGGCAATCCGGCCGTCGGCCAGCAGGAGGCCCAGGCCGAAGCCGTCGGTGCCGCAGTTGTTGGAGATAATCGTCAGATCGCTGGCGCCCTTTTCGCGGAGCGCGTCAATGAGTCGGGCGGGGATGCCTACCAGGCCAAACCCGCCGACGGCCACCGATGCCCCATCCGGGATATCGGCCACCGCCGCGGAAATTTCGGGGAATGTCTTGTCAAACATGCCCCACAATGTACACTGATGTTCATACAGAGCACAAGGGTTCACCATGTGAACACCCAGCACACACGCTTAGGAGCAACCACCATGTCCACCTCGACCACCCAGCCGGTCCAGTCCCTGGTCCGCGGGCTGCAGGTCATCCGGTCTTTCGGACCGAGCGCGCCCCGGCAATCCCTCTCCGAGGTCGCCACCGCCACCGGCCTGGCCCGGGCCACCGCCCGGCGCTTCCTCCACACCCTGGTGGGGGAAGGCTACGCCGCCACCAACGGCTCCGAGTTCTGGCTAACGCCGAAGGTTTTGGAGCTCGGCTACAGCTTCGTCTCCGGGCTCGAGCTGCCGGCCCTGGCCCAGCCCCACCTGGAGGCGCTCTCCCAGACCATCGACGAGTCCAGCTCCCTGTCCGTTCTCGACGGCGCGGACGTGGTCTACGTCTGCCGCGTGCCCGTGCGCCGCATCATGACGGTCAACATCACCGTCGGCACCCGCTTCCCCGCCCACGCGACCTCCATGGGGCGCGTCCTGCTGGCCGGGCTTGACGATGCCTCCCTGGCCCAGCACCTCGACCACACCCAGCTCGCCCCGCTCACGCCGCGGACGGTCACCTCCCCGGCGCAGCTGCGCGAGATCCTGCACGAGGTCCGCCTGCAGGGCTACAGCCTGGTCGACCAGGAGCTCGAGCTGGGCCTGCGGTCCATCGCCGCGCCCGTAACCGATCCGGAAGGCAAGGTCGTAGCCGCGGTCAACATCTCCACCCAGACCGCCTCCTACGACCTCGAGCACATCGAGACCACCCTCATCCCCGCGCTGCTGCGCACCACGCAGGCCATCAGCGCCGATATCACCCACGCGAAGGAGCCTTATCATGCCTAAGTCCACCGCCCACGACGTGAGCGATGCCAACGATGCCGACATCGTCATCTGCTCGCCCCTGCGCACCCCGGTCGGCCGCTTCGGCGGCGC
Organism: Corynebacterium sp. LK2590; assembly: GCF_040946105.1. NCBI lineage: Bacteria > Bacillati > Actinomycetota > Actinomycetes > Mycobacteriales > Corynebacteriaceae > Corynebacterium > Corynebacterium sp. LK2590. The sequence goes on along the minus strand of NZ_JAYWMH010000004.1, from coordinate 128,411 downwards.
CCTGGCCGCCGTGCCGGTCCAGGATCTCGCCTCCACCGTCGTGCGCGCCCTGGTCGAGCGCACCGGGCTGCGGACCGCCGACGTCGACGACCTCATCCTGGGCCAGGCCGCCCCGAACGGCGCCGCCCCCGCGCTGGGCCGCGTGGTGGCGCTGGACTCCGGCCTGGGCGAAAGCGTGCCCGGCATGCAGCTGGACCGCCGCTGCGGCTCGGGCCTGCAGGCGGTGACCACCGCCGCCGCGCACGTGGCCACGGGGGCGGCCGACCTCATCATCGCCGGCGGGGCCGAGTCCATGTCCCAGACCGAATACACTGTCGACCCGTCCATCCGCACCGGGGTCAAGGCCGGCAACATGGTCCTGCGCGACCGCCTCCAGCAGGCCCGCGAGACCGCCGGCGGCAAGCACCACCCCATCCCCGGCGGCATGATCGAGACCGCCGAGAACCTCCGCCGCGAGGCCGGGCTAACCCGCAGCGCCCAGGACGAGCTGGCCGCCGCCTCCCAGCAGCGCGCCGTCGCCGCCCAGGAAGGCGGGCTCTTCGACGCCGAAATCGTGCCGGTGACCGTACCGGGCCGGCGCCGCAAGGACCCGGACGTCGTGGTCGAGCGCGACGAGCACCCGCGCCCGGGCACCACCGCGGACAAGCTCGCCGGCCTGCGCGCGGTCATGGGTTCCCAAGACCCGGAGGCCACCGTCACCGCCGGCAACGCCTCCGGCCAAAACGACGGCGCGGCCGCCATGATCGTGACCACCCGCGCCCGCGCCCGCGAGCTCGGCCTAACCCCGGCCGCCTGCCTGCGCGGCTGGGCCGTCGCCGGCGTCGAACCGGAGCGCATGGGCATCGGCCCGGTGCCCGCCACCGCCCGCGTCCTCGAGCGCCTCGGCTTGAGCCTCGACGACCTGGATCTCATCGAGCTCAACGAGGCCTTCGCCGCCCAGGCCCTGGCCTGCCTTCGCGAATGGGGCATTTCCGCCGACGACAAGCGCCTCAACCCGCTAGGCTCCGGCATCTCGCTCGGCCACCCCGTCGGCGCGACCGGCGCGCGCATGCTGGTGACCGCCGCCCACACCCTGGAACGCGAGGACCTGCACACCGCGCTGGTGACCATGTGCATCGGCGGCGGCCAGGGCCTGGCAGCCGTTATCACCCGCGACTAGCTCCCGAAAGGAAAAATCCATGACCGTCTTGCACTATCACGACTTCCCCGGCACCCAGGACGCTTCCGCCCCGGTGCTCCTGCTGGGCTCTATCGCCTCCACCACCGCGATGTGGGCGCCGGTCGCAGACGAGCTCGCCGGGACCCGCCGCGTTGTCGCCATCGACCACCGCGGCCACGGGCGCTCGCCGGATATCACGGAGCCTGCCAGCATGCAGCGCTTGGCCGCCGACGTGCTGGAGACGCTGGACGCAGCCGGCATCGATAGCTTTAGCGTGGTGGGCCTGTCCCTGGGCGGGGCGATCGCCCAGTACCTGGCCGCGACCTCGGAGCGCGTGGAGCGCGCCGCCTTCCTGTGCACCGCCTCCTATTTCGGCGGCCCGGACAAGTGGCTGCCGCGGGTCGAGCTGACCAGCCGCGAGGGCCTTGCCCCCATGGCCGAGTCCGTGGTCGAGCTCTGGCTGACTGAAGACTTCCGCCGCACCCACCCGGCCACCACGGCCGCCTGCCTCGACATGGTGCTTGCCACCCGCGGGTCCGGCTACGCCAGCTGCGCCCAGGCGCTCGCCGACTGGGACTTCACCGAGCAGCTCGCCGACATCACCTGCCCCGTGCTCACCCTGGCCGGCGCCGACGATGCCTCCACCCCACCCGCCACCGTCCACTCCATCGCCGAGCGCGTGGCCGGGCCGGCCACCACCGTGACCGTGCCCGGCGCGCACGTGCCGACCCTGGAATCCCCCACGGACGTGACGAAGGCGCTGGCAGACTTCCTGCCCGCCTAGTCGCGGGTGAAGAAATCCACCTTGTCCCAGTCCGGCTCGAGGCCCAGGCCCGGGCCCTGGGGCAGCTCGACCTTGCCGTCGCGGTAAACCAGGTCCTCGGTGGTATAGGACTCGCGCAACAGCAGCGGCCCGAAAAGCTCGGAGCCGAAGTTAATCTCCGGGGTAGCGCACGCAAAGTGCAGCGAGGCCGCCGTGCCGAACGGGCCCTCCAGGCTGGTCGCGCCGTGGCAGGCCAGACCCGCGGCTGCGGCGACCGCCACGGTCTTCTTCGACTCCTGCAGCCCGCCCAGCTTGGTCGTCTTGATGGCCACGACGTCGGCGGCCTGCTCGCGTACGACGCGCAGGGCATCGGCCGGCGAGCACACCGACTCGTCCGCCATCACCGGCACGCCTACCCGGGTGGTGATTTCGCGCAGGGTGGCCAGGTCGTCGGCCGGGGCGGGCTGCTCGAAAAGCTCCACGCCGGCCTCAGCCAGCCGCGGCAGGTAGCGCAGGGCCGTGAGCCGGTCCCAGCGCGCGTTGACGTCGATGCGCAGGCCCACCTCGCCGCCCAGGGCATCGGCCAGCTCCGCGATGCGCCCGGTATCCCGGTCCGGATCGCCCGCGCCCATCTTCAGCTTGAACGAGGTGTGCCCGAAGCGCTCGCGGCGGTCGTTGATTTCCTCCAGCGCTTCATCCAGCGGCAGCACGCCGAGCGCCCAGGTCACGTCGATGGCCTCGCGCACGCGCCCGCCCAGCAGGTCCGTGACCGGCACGCCCAGCGCGCGGGCCCAGGCGTCGTGCATGGCGACGTCGCAGGCGGCCTTCGCGAAGCGCATATTCGCCACCGAGCGCTCGAAATCCGCCACGATGCCCGCCAGCTCGTTGACCGGCCGGCCCTCCATGTGCGGGCGCAGGTGGCCGTCGATGATGACCTTCATCGTCTCCGCCGACTCGCCGCCCCACCAGGGCCCGCCGGGCACCACGCCCTCGCCGTAGCCGACGATGCCACCCTTCAGCCGCACCATCACCAGCAGGATGGGCTGCGCCGTCGCCGTGTAGGTGGCGAAGCCGTGCGGGCGAAACAGCGGCACGTCCAGCAGGCGGGTTTCTACCTTGTCAATTATCAAATCAGTCATTGCTCGCTCCTCGCTTCTAGTTTTAACGCACCAAAAGCCCCGCCGCGTCCGAGTGCGGCTGGGGCCAGGTGTTTTAAAGGTGCTAATCCCTTAGGCTTCTTCCTTGTCGAGTGCGAACGGGTAGGTCACCACGTCGATGCCGCCCTCACCCGGCTGCGGGTCCAGGATGAGCTCCGGCTTGACGGCGGTGGCGACGTCGTTGTCGACCCAATCGCCGCCCTGGAAGTAGAGCTGGGTGGTGATTACGCGGTAGCCGGGGTGCTTGACGCGCAGGTGCAGGTGCGCCGGGCGCCACGGGTGGCCGCCGTAGGACTCGACGAACCAGCCGGTCGGGCCGTCGGTCGGGATCTGGTACGGGGCCGGCTTGACGGTGGTGATCTCGTACTCGCCGTTCTCGTTGGTCACGATGGTCCCGCGCAGGTTCCACTCCGGGATGCCCGGGGCGTACTGGGAGTAGTAGCCGTCCTCGTCGGCGTGCCACAGCTCGACGGTTGCGCCGCCCAAGCCGTTGCCGTCCAGGTCGGTGACCTGGCCCTTGAAGATGAGCTGCTCGGAGTTCTTGTCCTTGTCGCTCATGGGCATCTCGGTCTTCCACGGCAGCTTCGGGGAGTCAGGCACGTAGTACGGGCCCTCGATGGACCCCTTGGTGCCGGTGAAGTTGTTGCGGTTGTAGTTGATTTCCTCGATCTCGTGCTCGACGAAGACGTCCAGCCACAGCGGCCACTCGCCGTACTCGCCGACCTTGATCATCCAGTCCTTGAGCACGCGGTACTCGTCGTAGGTGACCTGGTGCTTGTGGGCGACCTCGGCGATGGCGGCCAGCAGGTCCTTGTAGATTTCCCCGGCGCGTTCCTTCGAGGTGTCGGCCTTGACGATGGTGTTCTTGAACGCGTCAGTGGCGGCGTTGCCGGAACCCTTGGCGGACAGTTCCTCGTCGTGGGCGTTTGCCAGCTTAGACATGGGGTGCTCCTTCGTTGTCGGTGATTCGGTCTTGTGGAGTGCCAAGCGCCCGTCCCGTGATGTGGGCGACTTGATGACCATCAGTGTGTTGCAACTCACCAAGGTGCGCAAGCCCCTTTTTGGAGCGTTTTCTTTAGGTTACGCTGCCCTAATTTGGTCGGCCGGCGTACCCGAACAGCACTTTCCCCGCTTTCCGCCGCCACGCGAACGCGGCACCCCTAACAACCACTAGGCCCCACCCTGGCGCTTGGGGGTGACGACACACCCGGCGGCGCGAAAAATACTTATCTCAGTAAATAAAGGCTTGCCTTACCGGGGTTGAGCTGCAGGTTTTCGACCCGCGAACCACCCGGGAATGTTGTGAACATACACCCCTTAAATCACCCTAGGACTTTCCCTAATGCGACTCGGGTCACGTTCGACCCATCATTGTCACACCTTCACCGAAAACGTGAGGGCGAACACATGACGTTACTTTAACTGCACAACGAGGAAAGGTTTTCCCATGACTGCCCCCACCTCTTCTGCCCGCGAGCTCCTCTCCCGGGCGCTGGACAACCGCCCGGACGAGGGCATCGTTCGCGTGAACCGCGAGGTCTTCACCGACCAGGAGATCTACGACCTGGAGATGAAGTACATCTTCGAGGGCAACTGGCTGTTTTTGGCCCACGATTCGCAGATCCCCAACCCCGGCGACTACTTCACCACGAATATCGGCCGCCAGCCCGTCGTCATTACCCGCTCCAAAGACGGCGAGCTCAACTGCCTCATCAACGCCTGCTCCCACCGCGGCGCCATGCTCTGCCGCAAGAAGGTGGACAACCGCACCACCATCACCTGCCCCTTCCACGGCTGGACCTTCTCCAACGACGGCCAGCTCATCAAGGTCAAGGACGAAAAGGACGGCGGCTACCCGGACAACTTCAACACCGACGGCTCCCACAACCTGCGCCGCGTGCCCAAGTTCGCCTCCTACCGCGGCTTCCTGTTCGGCTCCCTGAACCCGGACGTCGTCGACCTGGAAGAGCACCTGGGCGATGCCCGCGTCTTCCTCGACATGCTCATCGACCAGTCGCCCGAGGGCCTCGAGGTCTTAAAAGGCGCGTCCACCTACACCTTCGACGGCAACTGGAAGCTGCAGGCCGAAAACGGCGCCGACGGCTACCACGTCTCCTCCACCCACTGGAACTACGCCGCGACCACCTCCCGCCGCGGCTCCGGCGAGTCCAAGAACGACACCAAGGCCATGGACGCCGGCAAGTGGGGCGAGCAGGGCGGCGGCTACTTCTCCTTCCCGAACGGCCACCTGGCCCTCTGGTCCACCTGGGCCAACCCGGAGGACCGCCCGCTCTACGACCGCCTGGACGCGCTGAAGGACCTGCACGGCGAGGAGCGCGCCAACTTCATGGTCGGTGCCTCCCGCAACCTGTGCCTGTACCCGAACGTCTACATCATGGACCAGTTCTCCACCCAGATCCGCCGCCTGGAGCCGAAGGGCGTGGACAAGACCGAGGTGACCATCTACTGCATCGCGCCGAAGGGCGAGTCCGCCGAGGCCCGCGCCGCGCGCATCCGCCAGTACGAGGACTTCTTCAACGCCACCGGCATGGCCACCCCGGACGACCTGGAAGAGTTCCGCAGCTGCCAGAAGACCTACCAGGCCTCCGCCTTCCCCTGGAACGACATGACCCGCGGCCAGCAGCAGCAGTCCGCAGGCCCCAATGACAAGGCCAAGGAGCTGGGCATGAACGAGGTGCTCTCCTCCGGCGCCCGCACCGAGGACGAAGGCCTCTACCCGGTCCAGCACGGCTACTGGGAGCAGGTCATGGAAAAGGCCCTCGACCACGAGGAATCCGGCGCGGTTAAGCAGCGGGAGGACAACGAGGCATCGCAGGCCGCGACCGTCGACTACGCCAAGCAGAAGGCCGCCGCCAAGGCCGAAGCCGCCGAGAACGCCCCCGCCCGCCGCCGTCGCCGCCGCCGCTAACCAAGCCCCAAGGAGAAAACCCATGTCACAGAACATCACGCGCACGAAAATCGAAGACTTCCTCTACTACGAGGCCCGCCTGCTCGACGACCGCGACTTCGAAAACTGGCTCAACTGCTACCGCGAAGACGCCGAGTACTGGATGCCGGCCTGGGACGTCGACGACGAGCTGACCCAGGACCCGCAGCAAGAAATCTCGCTCATCTACTACCCGACCCGCGCCGGCCTCGAGGACCGTGTCTTCCGCATCCGCACCGAGCGCTCGTCCGCGACCTCCATCCCGGAGCCGCGCCACAACCACAACATCACCAACGTCGAAATCCTGGAGCGCCGCGACGACGCCGTCGACATCCGCTTCAACTGGATTTCCTACTACTTCCGCTACAACACCACCGACCACTACTTCGGCACCACGTTCATCACCCTGGATACCTCCCAGGAGGAGCTCCAGATCGCCAAGAAGAAGATCGTGCTCAAAAACGACTACATCCACCACGTCGTGGACATCTACCAGGTCTAAACCACCGCTGACACTAGGAAAGGTGAGAAATCATGACTGCACCGCATAAGGTCGCGCTGGCCTTCGAGGACGGCGTCACCCGCTTCATCGACTGCGCGGAGAACGAAACCATCGCCGACGCCGCCTACCAGGCCCGCATCAACATCCCCTTCGACTGCCGCGACGGCGCCTGCGGAACCTGCAAGTCCTTCTGCGACGCCGGCGACTTCACCGAGGGCGACTACGTCGACGAGGCGCTTTCCCCCGACGAGGCCGCGGAAGGCTACATCCTGGCCTGCCAGACCAAGCCGCTGACCGACATGGTCGTGCAAATCGCCTCCACCTCGGAGATGGCCAAGACCGGCGTCAGCGAGTTCGCTGGCGAGGTCGCCGCCTTAGACCGCCTGTCGGATTCGACCTTCAAGCTCTCGGTCAAGCTCGACGACCCGTCCGCCCTGCACTTTCTGGCCGGCCAGTACATCAACATCACCGTGCCGGGCAGCTCCGAGCACCGTTCCTATTCCTTCTCCTCCGACGTCTCCGACGAGCTGGCGACGTTCCTCATCAAGCACACCCCGGGCGGGCTGATGTCGACCTACCTGGACGAGCGCGCCGCCGTCGGCGACCGGCTGACGATGGCCGGCCCCGTCGGTTCCTTCTTCCTCCGCGAGCCCCTGGATCCCATCCTGCTGCTGGCCGGCGGTACGGGGCTGGCGCCCATCATGGCCATCCTGGAAAAGCTCTCCCGCGACGAGCTGCTGGACGTGCCCGTCCGCCTCATCTACGGCGCCACCTTCGACCACGACCTGGTGGAGTTGGAGCGCCTCGATGCCTTCCGCGACAAGCTGCCGGACTTCGACTACACCACCGTGGTCGCGGACCCGGAGTCCTCCCACGAGCGCCGCGGCTACGTCACCGATCACATGGACATCAGTGAGCACCTGCACGACGGCGACGCCGACGTCTACCTGTGCGGCCCGCCGCCGATGGTCGAGGCCGTCCGCAAGTACCTGGACGGCCAGGAGACCCCGCCGCGCAACTTCTACTTCGAGAAGTTCAACCCGTCCACCACGGCGGAAAAGGCAAAGGAAAAAGAACCAGCGAAGGAGTCCGCCTAAACCATGTCTTCCACGCAATCCGAACCCGGCGAGGTCCCCGTCGGCGGCGAGGAGACCTCGCAGCTGTATACCCCTGACCGCTTCCGCGGCCGCAAGGTCGTGGTCACTGGGGCGGCGCAGGGGATTGGCCGGGCGGTGGCGCGGCGCATCGCGCGCGAGAACGGCTCCGTGTTCCTGGTGGACCGCTCCCCGATCGTGCACGAGGTCGCCGAGTCCCTGTGCGAGCTGACCCTCGGCGCCATCGGCTCCGCCACCGCCGACCTGGAGACCTTCAGCGGGGCCCAGGAGGCGCTGGCGGAGGCCGCGGAGGCGCTCGGCGGGGTGGATACCGCCATCAACAACGTCGGCGGTACCATCTGGGCCAAGCCCTACCAGCACTACACCGAAGAGGAGATCACGCAGGAGATCCAGCGCTCGCTGTTTACCACCCTGTGGTCCGTGCGCGCGGAGCTGCCCCTGCTTATCGATGCCGGCGGCGGCACCATCGTCAACGTCTCCTCCGTGGCCACCGCCGGGATCAACCGCGTTCCTTATGCCGCCGCCAAGGGTGGGGTCAACGCGCTGACCTCCGCCCTGGCGAAGGAGGCGGCCGGGCACAACGTGCGGGTCGTCGCGGCCGCGCCCGGCGGCACGCTCGCACCCAAGCGGCAGGTCCCGCGCGGGCCGGGACCCGGCACGGAGCAGGAGAAGGCTTGGTACCAGGAGATCGTCGACCAGACCATCGAGTCCTCGCTAGCCAAGCGCTACGGGACCCTGGACGAGCAGGCCGCCCCGATCGCCTTCCTCGCCTCGCCGGAGGCCTCCTATATCAACGGCTCCGTCCTCCCGGTCGCCGGCGGGGATCAGGGCTAGAACAGCCCCGTGCCGGCCTAGCGCCTGCCCAGGGTGAACCTAGCGCCCGCCCGGGAAAGACCGGGGCCGAGCTAGGGCAACGCTAGGCAAACCCACGACAGCCCTAGATCACGGCCTCGAGCAGAATCGGTAGACTCAGAACACATGCCCCACCCCACTAGTGATTCCCGTCACTCGCGCCGGCACCTGTTTTCAGCCTTGGGCCACTTGGGCCCGGGCGAAAGCCTCATCGCCAGCATCTCTGGCCCGGCCGGCGCGGGCAAGACGGAGCTGACCCGCCGCATCCTCCAGTCGCTGTCCGGCTGGTCCACGGTGCAGGCCGCCGCGCTGGACTGGGACGACACCCCGCTGCTCGACCTCATCCGCGCCCGCCTGCTGGCCCGCTCCCGCCACCCGCACGCCAGCCTGGAAAGCGTGCTGGATACCCCTGATGCCGCCACGCTCATCATCGTCGACGACGCCCACTGGGCCGACCCGGAATCCCTCGAGCAGCTGGTCACCCTGGCCCGCCGCCTCACGGTGGGCACGATGTGCCTGGTCTTTACCATCGATGCCACCCACTCCGGCACCAACCGCCTCCCGATGCCACGGCTGCGCGCCATCTCCGACGTCGTCGTCGACATCCCACCGCTGGGCGCGGAGGAGATCCAGTCTTTGGCGCTGACCCACCTGGGCGTGCACCTGTCCCCGCTGTCGGCGCTGAGCCTCCAGCACGTCTCCGGCGGGCGCCCGTCGCTGGTGCGCCAGCTCCTCGACGTGGCCGCGCCCGACCACTGGCGCGATCCGAACCCGCTCATCCGCCTGCCGGAGGCGTGGCACGGGGCGCTGGCGGCGCGCATCGACGGCCGTGACCTGGGCGACCTGCTGCCCATTGCCGCCCTCGAGCACCTGCACCGCTCCAGCCTCGACCTGGGGCTTATCGAGCACCTCGCCCCGCAGGCCGCCACCAACCTGGAGCCCGCCCTGGAGGCGGGCATCCTCGCGCTGGCCACCGACGACCACCAGCACAGCGTCTACTTCCGCCACCCCACCGACCGCGCCGTCGTCCGCTCCACCACGGATCCCGCCCGCGCCCGCCGCCTGCACGCCCGCGCCGCGGACTACTACGCCGCCCGCGACGACATCGACGCCGCCACCTTCCACCGGGCTCTCAGCCAGCCCACCGACTCCGGCGCCACCGCCCCGCAGGACCTGGCTGAACGCGGCGCCGCCCTGGGACACGCGGGCCGCTGGCGGGCGGCCGCCGACTCCTACCGGCTGGCGGCGCACCTGGCGGACGGCGAGGAGGCATCGACAAGCAATACCCTGTCGGCCATCGAGGCGCTGATTGCCGGCTCCGACATCCGGCAGGCCAAGCTGTACACGTCGCTGCTCAACTCCGCGGGCGCGGACCCCAGGGTGGACTCCGTGCGCGGCTACCTCGCCCTGCACGAGGGCCGGCGGACCGAGGCCCGCGGCGTCCTTGACCGCGCGTGGGACAAGCTCGAGCGCGACGACACCCCGGACCGCTCCCTGCGCGCCACCGTCGCCGCCCGCCACACCTTGTACTACCTTCACGAATGGCGCCCCGAGCGGGTCCTCGACTGGGCCCAGACCACCGCCCAGTGGTCCCCGGCCAACGATGCCCCCAGCGCCGAAGCCCGCTACCTGTCCTCCTTCGCCCACGCCATCTTGACCGGCGCCGACCACGCCGGGCCCGCCCTCCCGCACGAAACCCCGGCCCTGGCACACCGGCGCGCGATGACGCAGGGCTGGCTGTCCGTCGTCCACGACGACCCCGTCACCGCCAGCCAGCTGCTGCGCACGACCTACCACGTGGAGGGCTCCGAGCGCATCGCGCTGTGGATGGACGCCTGGCACGCCCGCGCCCTGCTGCTGATGGGGGACTTGGACGGGGCGCTGGGCATCGTCGAGCGGGGCCTGTCTCGGGCCGAGCAGTTCGGCATCCGGGTGCTGGAGCCGGTGCTGCTGTGGACTGGGTCCATCGTCGCGCACTACCGCGGCGACCGGGAGCTGGGGCGCGATTACACCAACCGGCTGACCCTGAGCCAGGACGCGTTTTTGATCCAGCGCATCCCGTCTGCGATGACCCAGATGCACTCGGCCGCCATGAACAAGGACTTCCCCGCCGCGGTGCGCTTCGGGCGCTCGCTGTACGAGATGGGCCGGCTGGTCGACATCGGCCAGCCCGGGTTCTGGCCCTGGGAGGACATCTGGGCCCAGCAGCTCCTCCACGCCGGCGATGCCGACCTCGCCGAGGAAGTCACCTCCCGCGCCGAGGAACGCGCCGCCGGCAGCGACATCCTGTCCGTTGCCGCGAAGCTCGCCGTCCCGCGCGCCGGCCTGCTCATCCAGCGCGGCGAGACCGCCGCCGGATTGAAGCGGCTCGCCGATGCCGTCGAGATGATCGAGTCGCGCCCCCTGCCCTTCTACCAGTCGCGCATCCTGTTTGAGTACGGGCGCATCCTGCGCCGGCTGGGCCGGCGGCGCCACGCCGACGAGATCTTCGGCCGCGCCGGCGAAGTCTACGCCGCGATGGGCGCGCCCGAATTCGTCGAGCGCTGCAACCAGGAGCGCCGCGCCAGCGGGCTCGGACGGCGCACCACCGGCGCCGGCGGACTGACGCCGCAGGAGGAGGAGATCGCGAAGGCCGTCGCCGACGGCGCCAGCAACCGGGAGGTCGCCGAGGAACTCTACCTATCGACCAAGACCGTCGAGTACCACCTGACGCGGGTCTACCGGAAGCTCGGCATCCGCTCGCGCAACGAACTTCCGCGTGCCCTCGCGCACGCGGGCCCCGACAATTAAATAGACCATCCGCAACCTACCCCTGAACTGAACCCGGAACCTACAAGGAAAGGATTTTCCACCGTGCTGTTTCTTGCCCGAATGGACGTCACCTTCCCCGATCACCTAAGCCCCGAAGAGGTCGCCGATTTCCAGGCCCGCGAAAAGGAGTACTCCGGCTCGCTCCAGACCGCCGGGAAAATGAAAGGCATCTGGCGCGTAGTCGGCGAGTACTCCAACTACTCCATCTACGACGCCCCCGACAACGATGCCCTCCACGACATCTTCGCCGGCTTCCCCATGTACAAGTACATGAAGATCCACGTCACCCCGCTGGCCAAGCACCCCAACTCCACCGACGCCGTCGCCTACTGATTCCGCCTACTGATTCCGCCTACTGGGGTTACCCGCAAATCGTGGACACGTTGTTAAGCTGCTTAGGGGTTAAGCAGCGGCCTTCTTATTACCATTTTGATCAGCGAGCTGGGCTTCGAAATCGACGGGGCTTACCATCCCGATGGACGAGTGGCGACGGCGCCGGTTGTAGACAATCTCAATCCAGCGAGCCACCGCTTTCCGGGCGTCGTCACGGGTTCGCCATTTCTTCCGATCGTAAAATTCGGTCTTCAATGTCGACCAGAACGACTCGGCCATCGCATTGTCAAAGCAGACACCGGTACGGCCGACCGATTGTGCAATCCCTAGTTCTTGACAGACCTGCCACAGTTGTTCGCTGGTGAACTGGCTACCACGATCGGCGTGGAAGACCACGCCGTTGGGTATTTCACCACGCAGGGTGTAAGCCATGCGCAGTGCACGTTCAACCAGGTAAGAATCCTGCACACTATCCATGGACCAGCCTAGGACTCGGCGGGAGTGTCCATCGCGGATAACGCATAGGTACAGCCAGCCCTCATTCGTGCGTAGATAGGTAATATCTGACATCCACACTCGATTAAGCTGCCCTTGATCAAATAGGCGTTTCACCAGGTCTGGAAGCGTGGACTTCCGCTTGGATTGAATCGTCGTTACGGGAACAAACGCCCTAGGTGAGATGCCCTCAATACCCATCATCCGCATGCGTTTGGCCACGGTTTTACGATTCACATAGACCCCAACCTCGGCGAGTTCTGCAGTAATCCGTGGGGCACCGTAGACTTCGTCAGAATCTTCCCAGATGTCATGAATTTGCCTGTCTAACTGGTCGAGGAATCTCTGACGCTGATTTTCACCACGAAGCCGTACTGCTTGAGCCTTTTGCCATTTATAGTAGCCAGAACGGGAAACCTCTAATAACCTGCTCATTCTTTTTATACTGTAGTTCGCCTTCTCCTGCTGTATTAGCTCAAATTTTTCCGATCGCGTTGCTTCGCAGCGAAGAAGGCGGTGGCTTTTGACAAGAACTCATTATCCATCTTGGCCTCAGCTAACTCACGACGCAGGCGAGCATTTTCGGCTCGTATATCAGCATCACTGCGGCCGTCTACCGAGCCTTGGCGTTCCCGCTCGAGTTTGACCCACCTGCCTAAAATTGTCGCTGATACGCTAATTTCCTTAGCCACATGAGCGATTGGGCGCCCAGACTCGATGACCAGTCTGGCGGCCTCCTGCCGGTACTCCGGGGTGTACTTCTTCCTTGACGAATTCACAATGAACATCCTCTCCTACGGACACAAGATCCGTACTAATAGGGTGTCCACTACTCGAGGGTAACCTCACTACTGATTCCGCCTACTGATTTCCGTAAGAACCATCTAGGTGCGCAATCTAGGCGCGCCGCCTCGGCGCACACCCCAGTCGCGCAGCGCAGGCTCACAACCTTGGTACGCCGAGTAGGCACGCTGAATGGGCGTTCACGGTGTGTTCCGTGGACGCCTCTTCGCGTGTTCTTGTCGCGGTGTTCTTGCTGCTTAGCTGCGCGTTTCCCGCCGGGCTAACCGCGCGCATTTTGCCGTTGCCAAATTGGCAGCCGGGCTGGCTGCAGGGTGCTGGCCTGCTGCCGAGTTAGCCGCTGACCTGGCCGCTAGTTTTGGCCGCAGGGTGGGACGCCGGCGATTTAAGCCGGCACGCGTTCGGGCGGTATCCACACCACCCGGCCACCAACCCTAGCCATCCGGCCCCGAGTCTGCGCCGGGCCTGGCCCATCCTCGTTGGCACCATTATGGTGCGGACACAACGTGGCCAGGTTCGCCGCATTCGTCGGACCACCCGAGTCCCACGACTGCAGGTGATGGACCTGGCACTCATCGGCACCGGCCAAACACTCCGGCCAGGCACACACCGGGTGCTCCATCAACGCCAAACGCCGCTGCTTCCACGACGCCAAACGCTCATCCCGGTAACAATTAACCGGCCCGGCCACCGGGTCAAAGACCCCGACGTAGCCGACCTGCTCAAACGCCCGGGTCACCAACTCCGCACCACTAATCACCGCCCCGTTGGTTAGCTGCACCGTAATATCCGCGGCGTCCTGACCGCCGACGAGGTGGCCGAAGTCCTGAATGTTGAGGACCACGTTGGTGATTACCGACGCGCGCACGCCGCCGCGAGGTCTACTGCCGGCACCGGAACCGTCACCGTCGCCGACACTGGCAGCATCACTGGTGCCGCCGGTGAAGACCGCGCGAGCATCCTCGACGGTGCGCACTTGGGCTTTAATATCGGCGACCAGGCCGGCGTCGGCGATAAGCCGCATCGACCACAAGCCCTCGGCCGAGCGGCGGTAGATCACCCCTGGCTGCGGCGTCGGGGCGGGGCGCGCTTCCTGGATTTTGCGGCGGGCTATGGCGGCCATTTGCTTGGCGTCAGCCGGCTGGGCGGAAAGTTCTTCCATGATGCGCCAGGCATCGTTTTTGTTTTTGACCCGCCGCAGCACCCCACGCAGCACATCCAACACGGGCAGGCAGTGCCCGTGCCGGGCGGCGTTCGCGCGCACCCGGCGCTGGCGGCCAGCGTGCCTGACCGGCCCGAAAAACACCCCGGCCAGGTCGAAAAGGCGCTCCAGCTCGTCGCGGCCGGAGCCGGCGGCCGCGCGCTCGGCATCCCAATCGGCGTGCCAAGCACCCTCCACGATGTCGATTCCGGGCTGGGTCACGGCAGCCACGAACCTAGAAAAACAATCCCCCGATGTCATGCCCCACACCCTAAAACAGGGCCCACCACCCCGCAACCGGGGCAAGAATTTTACTTGCCCAACCAGGCGTAAGCGGCGGTGATGAGGGCCTCGGTGCCGGTCTGCAGGGTCGGCTGCTGGACGGGCGCGAAGAACGGGCTGTGGTTCGGCATCTCCTCGCCCTCCTTGCCGCCGCCGAAGATCCAGTAGCAGTACGGGGTGCCGAAGGCATCGGCGACCACGGAGAAGTCCTCGGAGGCGGTGAACCGGTCGGCGTCCTGGACGCGGTCGCTGCCCAGGTGCTCCTCGAGGGCCTCGCGCACGCGAGCGGTGACGTCGGCGTCGTTGTCGGTCAGCGGGTACTGGTCGGAGAAGCTGAACTCCGGTTCCTTCGGCGAGCGCGCGGCCTCGCACTCGGCCTTCACGATCCGCTCGATGGCCTCGATGATCTTGTCGCGCACCTCCTCGTCGTAGGCGCGGATGTTGATCTTCAGCGTGGCATCAAACGGGATGACGTTGGCCTTGGAACCGGCCTGCACGGAGCCGACGGTGACCACGCCGAACTCGCTCGGGTTGAGCTCGCGGGAGACAATCGTCTGCAGGCGCATGACAATCGAGCTGGCCAGCACGACCGAGTCGACGCTCAGGTGCGGCATGGACCCGTGGGAGCCGGCGCCGAAGACCTTGACGGTCACGCTGGTGGCCGTCGAGAGCACCGGGCCCGGCTTGATAGCCACGCTGCCGGCGGGCACCACGCTGCAGAAAACGTGCTGACCCAGCATGACGTCCGGCTTGGCGACCTTGTCCACCACGCCGGCGTCCACCATGGACTGCGCGCCTTCGGCGGTTTCCTCACCGGGCTGGAAGAGGACTTCCAGGGTGCCGGACCAGGCATCGGTGGCGTCCTTCATGAGGGCGGCCACGCCCATGAGCGCGGCGACGTGGGAGTCGTGGCCGCAGGCGTGCATGACGCCGTCGACGGTGGAGGCGTAGTCGAGGCCGGTGTCCTCCTGGATGGGCAGGGCATCGAAATCGGCGCGCAACATCACGGTGGGCCCGTCGCCGTTTTCTAGGACGCCGACGACCCCGCCGCCGACTTCCACGACGTCGTAGTCGAATTCGCGCAGCTTGTCCGCGATGATCCCGCGGGTGCGCTCCTCTTCCATGCTGAGCTCGGGGTGCTGGTGCAGGTCGACGTACAGCGCCTCCTGCTTCTCGCGAATCCCGTCGTAGCCGCTAACGATGTCCCCTACTGCCATGGGCTGGCTCCTTCCGGTTCACTAAAGCGTACGCAGCCAGCCTACGCCGAAACAGCGGGCGCTAGCGGCTGGCCTTGTCCAGCAGCTCCAGAATGTGGTGGTAGTCGGAGCCGGTCGCCCGCGTTAGCCCCAGCTCGCAGGTGCGGTTGGTGGACGCGTGGTACTGGGCGCCGAATTCCTTGGCCTGGGCGGCCTCGGCGCGGGTGGCGGACGCGGTCAGCTCGGGGTGGAGCATGCCGCGGTCGCCGGCATACCCACAGCAGTTCCAGGCGGTGGGCACGTTGACCTCGCGCGCGGCGGCCCCGGCGACCTTTTCCAGGTCGGGCATGATTCCTAGCTGGAAGGCGGAGCAGGTCGGGTGCAGCGTGACGGACTCGGCCGGGTGCGCAACATCTAGGGCCGGGAGGATGTGCTCGGCGGTGAAGGCGATGGCATCGATAACCGTGACGCCGTGGGCTTCCAGCAGGTCGCGGAAGCCGGCGGTACAGCTGGAGGCGTCGACGACAACGGGCAGCTTCCCGCCGTCGGTCAGCGGCACGACGGTGTCCACGACGCGCTTTTCCATCACGTCGTGGCCCTCGCTTAGGCCCTTGGACGACCACGGGGTGCCGCAGCAGAGCTTGTCGATGCCACCGGGCACCTCCAGCGCCAGCCCGGCGCGCTCCAGGAGGTTGACGAAGGCATCGGTGGCGCCGGGGCCGTCGCCCTGCGGGCCGAACATGGTGTTCACGCAGGCCGGCAGGAAGATGCCGGTCACGGCGGCGCGGTTATCGCCGACGCGGCGGCCCAGGCGGGCGCGCGGCTTGCCGCCCTTAGACAGCTCAGGCTGGTACTGCGGCATGACGTCGGAGCCTACCAGGCGGCGGCCGACGTCGGTGACGGCCTTGACCAGGGAGGTCGGCAGGAAGTGGGCGCCGGTCAGCGCTACCGATGCGCCTTCGCTGACCACCGGCCAGCCCTTCGCCGCGGCCTTCCACCCGGCCTGCAGGACCGGCTGGGCCTGTTCGCGGCGCAGGCGCTTGATGAACTTGCCGGTGTCGATGCCCACCGGGCAGGCGGTGCGGCACATGGAGTCGACGGCGCAGGTCTCGATGCCCTCGTACTGGTAGGCCTCGTCGATCTCGGCGACGGTGGCGGTATCCCCGGCCTCCTCGGCGCGCTTGCGGGCGCGGCGGACGACGATGCGCTGGCGCGGGGTGAGCGTGAGATCCCGCGACGGGCAGACCGGCTCGCAGTAGCCGCACTCCACGCAGCGGTCGATCTCTTCTTCCACGGTCGGGTTGAGCTTGATGTTTTTGACGTGGGCGTCCGGGTCGTCGTCGAGGATGACGCCCGGGTTCATGGTATTCGTCGGGTCACAGGCGCGCTTGAGCTCCTGCATGACCTCATAGAGCTCGTCGCCGTACTGGCGGCGCACGTAGGGCGCCATCGCGCGGCCGGTGCCGTGCTCGGCCTTGAGGTTGCCCTCGGCTTCCAGGACCAGGGAGACCATGTCCTCGTTGAAGTTGTTGAAGCGGCCGATGGCCTCGTCGCCCTCGAAGCGGTCGGTGAGCAGGAAGTGGATGTTGCCGTCCTTGGCGTGGCCGAAGATGACGGCGTCGTCGTAGGAGTAGCGGGCGAAGATGTCCTGCAGGCCGGCGCAGGCGTCCGCGAGGTCGGCGACCGGCACGACGATGTCCTCCAGCAGCGCGGTGGTGCCGGACGGGCGGGCCTCCGCGACCTGGGCGTAGAGGCCCTTGCGGAAGTTCCAGGCGGCGGTGCGGGTGGCGGCGTCGGCGGAGAATTGCGCCGGGGACTGGAGGTTGAGCTCGGCCAGCAGCTTCGAGCCGGCCTGCTCCTTGGCGTTGATTTCGTCCTCGCTGTCGGCGTGGTACTCGATGAGCAGGGCGGCCTGGGAGTCGATGTCGAAGCCGGTGATGGCCTCCGGGACCTTGTCGAAGGTGCGACCGACGCGGATGGAGGCCGAGTCCATCAGCTCCAGGGTGGCCGCGCCGGTCTCCAGCAGGTCGGGCAGGCTGCGGGTGGCGGCGTCCACGTCCGGGAAGACGGCCACGGAGGTGGTGGTCAGGCGGGCGATCGGCACGGTGCGGAAGACGGCCTCGGCGATAAAGGCCAGGGTGCCCTCCGAACCGATGATGAGGTGCTCCAGGAGCTTCGCCGGGGTCTCAAAGTCCAGGAAGGAGTTCAGGCCGTAGCCCATGGTGTTTTTCAGGCTGAAGTGCTTGGTGATCTTCTCCACCGAGGCCGGGTTGTCCACCACGCGGCGGCGCAGGCGCTGCAGGGTCTCGAAGAGCTCCGGCTCCTGCTGGGCCAGCTGCTGGTCGGCGTCCGGGCGGGCGGTGTCTAAGACGGTGCCGGACGGCAGGACCAGGGTCATCGACTCCAGGGTGCGGTAGGTGTTCAGCTCCGTGCCGCAGGCCATGCCGGAGGAGTTGTTGGCGATGACCCCGCCCATCGTGGCGGCCGACTCACTGGCCGGGTCCGGGCCCAGCTTGCGGCCGTACAGCCCCAGGCGGGCGTTGACCTGGCGGACCGTGGCGCCCGGCTGGACGCGCACGCGCTCGCCACCATCCAGCACCTCGATGCCGCGGAAGTGCTTGCGCACGTCCACCAGGTAGCCGTCGCCGGCGGACTGGCCGGCCAGGGAGGTGCCGCCGGAGCGCAGGGTCACCGGGATGTTGTTGGCACGCCCGGCGCGGAAGGCGGCGGCGACGTCATCGGCGTTTTTGGCTTCGATGACGGCTTGCGGGGTGAAAAGGAAGTGGGAGGCATCGCTGGCCGCGGCCACGCGATCGATCAGAGCGGTGTTGACGTCGAGGCTCATGCCTCAATTACACGCCCGCCGGCACACCCCCGCAAGTAAGGAGGGGGTTAGAACGGGGCTAGTTCCGGGGCGCGGGCGGGATCAGCGCTCCCGCCGGCGGGGTAATACGCGGGTAGTGCCGCCAGGTGCCGCGGCGGGCGTCGGCCCCGGCGGAATTCCCGGCGGCGGCCCCGGCATCGGTGGCGTCGTCGTGCGCGGTCGGCGCGGGGCGGTGCGGGGTGGGATCCCAGTGGGCATCGACGAGCCGGACCTGGCAGAACCAGCCGAGCGCCAGCACGGCCAAGCCGACGAGGCCGACCAGGAGGAGGCCCACTACCCCGCCGGGCGCCGAGGCCCAGCCGATGAGCATGCCGAACCAGCCGAAGTCGGCGTCGCCGAAGGTGGTGTTCGCCGCGCCGAAGGAGCCCAAAACGCCCAGCAGGAAGGCCGGCAGGAAGGTAATCAGCAGGCCGTTGACGAAGCCGCCGGCGGCCGCGCCGCGCCGCCCGCCGGTCGCGTTGCCGTAGACACCCGCCGCGCCGCCGGTGAAAAAGTGCGGGACCAGCCCGGGGAGGATGAGCGCCACCCCGAAGGCCGGGCCCAGCCACAGCGACAGGACCGCCAGGCCCACCAGCCCGCCGGCAAAGGAGGTCAGGAAGCCGACCAGGACGGCGTTTTGGGCGTATGGGAAGACGATGGGGGCATCGAGGGCCGGGATGGCGCCGGGCACGACCTTGGCGGCAATCCCCTGGAAGGCGGGCACGAGCTCGCCCAGGATGGTGCGCACGCCGAAGAGGATGACGGCGACGGCCACGCCGAACTGCAGGCCCTGGGTCAGCGACTGCATGAGGTAGTTGCCCACCCCGGTCGCGCCGTCCTCGAAGGCGGTGAAGGCCTCGTCGCCGGCGCGGGCCAGGAACAGCAGGGCGAGCACGATGTACATCAGCGCCATCGACAGCGCCGTGGCGACCATGGAATCGCGCAGGAAGCGCAGGCCCTCCGGCAGGTGGAGCTGCTCGGTGGAGGCGGAAGGCTTGCGCTTGCCGCCGACCAGCTTGCCCACCGCGCCGGCGGCGACGTAGCCGGCGGCGCCGAAGTGCCCGATGACCACGGAGTCGTCGCCGGTAATGCGCCGGGTCCAGGGGTGCGCGATGGCCGGCAGGGAGACCATCAGGATGCCCAACAGGGCGGCGCCGAAGACGATGACCACCCAGGCGGGATAGCCGGCCGGGGCGAAGACCATCGTGAGTAGGGTGGCCATGAACAGCACGTGGTGGCCGGTCAGGAAGACGTACCGCAGCGGCGTGAACCGGGCCAGCAGCAGGGAGACCACGAAGCCCAGGATCATCACCCAGGCGACCTGGCTGCCGAACTGCTGCTGGGCGATGCCCACGATGGCCTCGTTGGTCGGCACTACCCCGTGCGCGCCGGTGGCGCCGGTGATCATGACGCCGAGTGGCTCCAGGGAGGCGGTGACCAGCCCGGCGCCGGCGTTGATGAGCAGGAAGCCGAGCGTGGCCTTGATCGCCCCGCCCAGCACCTGGCCGATGCCGCGGCCCAGCGCGGCCAGCCCGATGGCGGTGATGATGCCGATGAGGAAGGCCGGCACGGCCAGGATCTCATTGACCACGAAATTGGCGGCGTCTACCAGGATGTTCATGTTTTTACCGGCCTTCCTGTGCGGCGGGGATGTCGTAGATTTCGCGGAGCGCGCGGTCGAGCTCCGCGGCGGAGGTGAAGTTGTCGATGACGTAGACCGGCACCCCCACGTCGCCCAGGGCGGCGGCGATCTCGCCGGAGGTCAGCAGGACGTCGGCCTCGCTGGCGCGCCCCTTCGCGGAGATGGTATCGGTGGCCTCGACGGTGAAATACGGCGACCAGCCCCACTCGTCAAGCACGCCGTCCAGGGTGTTCTTCAAAAACAGCGAGGTGCCCAGCCCGTTGCCGCAGACGGTAAGTATCTTGCCCTTGCTCTCGACCGTGCCGTCGGGGCGCGCGGCGGGGACCGCCGCGCCGGTTGCGGCGGCCGCCGCGGTCTCTTCGGCCTCGCGGGCCTCGCGCTCGCGGCGCATAGCGATGGCGTTGGCGGCGGCGGTGGGCACGTAGCCGTCCAGGACGTTGCGCAGCTGGCCTTCGGAGGTGACGACGTCGAGGAGTTCGCGCTTGTCGGCATCGCCGAGCACGCGGGCCAGTTCCTTCATGGCGCGGGTGTGGGCGAAGTCGTCGCGGGCAGCCAGGGCTACGACCAGGGTGACCGGGTCGTTGGTGCCGTGGCCGAAGCGGACCGGCTCGGCCAGGCGCACCCAGCTGATGGCGGTGTGGCGGACCGCCTCCGAGGGCCGCGCGTGGGCGAAGGCGAAGCCGGGGGCGACGACGATATAGGGCCCGTTGTTGTCCACGGTCTCGATCATCGCCTGGGTGTAGTCGGCGGTGGCGGAACCGCTGGCCTCCAGCAGGCGGCCGGCGCGGGTGATAGCAGCGCGCCAGTCCGCGGCAGGCGCGTCCAGCTCCACGCCCCCGGGCGCGAGTAGGGCTCCTAGTTTGGACATGGTTTCTCCTTGCAGTTGTCGAATCCGTCAGCGTCAACTAGGGCGCCGGCCTGCGGTATTTACACCTGAATTTAGCAACCGGCACGCCGCGGACCCAAAAAGCAAATCCCGCAGGTGTGTTGTTTCCCAAGCTCACCGACACCCTGAATGCGGGGGTGCGCGTGTTAACTTGAGGTATTGGCCCCGTGCCCGCCCACGGCGACCGGAGCCTTCCCCCTAACTACACAAACCACCTAGGAAAAGAGGTTTGTCCAATGGAGACTATGGACACGTGGGAGCCGACGCTGGGCGCGGGCCCGCTGTTGGGCATCGCGGTGGCAGCCATCGCCCTGATTTTGGTGATGGTCATCTATTTCCGCGTGCACGCTTTCGTCACGCTGGTAACGGTGTCGGCGCTGACTGCGCTGGCGGCGGGGCTGCCCATCGCCGGGGTGGTCGAGACGATGACGGATGGCTTCGGGAGCACGCTGGCATCGGTGGCGCTTTTGGTCGGCCTGGGCGCGATGATCGGGCGGCTGGTGGAGGCCTCCGGCGGCGCGAAGTCGCTCGCCGATGCCCTCGTGGCCCGCTTCGGCGAAGACCGCGCGCCGCTGGCGCTGGGCATCGCCTCGCTGATTATGGGCTTCCCCATCTTCTTCGACGCCGGCCTGGTGGTCATGCTGCCGGTCATCTTCGCGGTGGCGCGCCGGCTCAACGGGCCGGTGCTGGCCTACGGCATCCCGGCCGCCGGCGCGTTCTCGGTCACCCACGTCTTCCTGCCGCCGCACCCGGGGCCGGTCGCGGCCGCGGAGTTCTTCAACGCGGACATCGGGCTCATTCTGGCGCTCGGCCTGCTGATCGCCATCCCGACGTGGTACTTCTCCGGCTACCGCCTGGGGCTGTTCCTGGGTAAGAAATTCCCCTTCGGCGTGACGGAGATGCTCACCGGCCCGGCTGTGAAGGAAGCGGAGATGCCCCACCGCCCGGCCTCCCCGGCGGCGGTGATTTCCGTGCTGCTTATCCCCTTGGTGTTGATCTTCTGCAACACGGGGCTGAACACGCTAGCGGCGGCCGGGGCCATCGACGGCGAGGCCACCTGGGCGCAGGTGCTCATCATGGTGGGTCAGACCCCCATCGCGCTGCTGATTACCACCTTCGCCGCGATGGCAATCCTGGGCCTGCGCCGCGGGGTGGACAAGAACGCGATGGAAAAGGCGATGGAGTCCTCGCTGGGGCCGATCTGCTCGGTGGTGCTCATTACCGGCGCCGGCGGCATGTTCGGCGGGGTGCTGCGCACCTCCGGCATCGGGGATGCGCTGGCGGATTCGCTGTCGGGCATCGGCATCCCGGTGATTTTGGCCTGCTACCTCATCGCGGTGGCGCTGCGCCTGGCGCAGGGTTCGGCGACGGTCGCGCTGACCACGGCCGCCGCGCTGATGGTCCCGGCGGTCGAGGCCGGCGGCTTCAACGAGGTCCAGCTCGCGCTCATCGTGCTGGCGACGGCCGCGGGCTCGGTCTTCGGCAGCCATGTCAACGACTCGGGCTTCTGGCTGGTCGGCCGCCTGATGGGCATGGACGTGGCCACCACGCTGCGCACCTGGACCGTCAACCAGATGCTCATCAGCGTGATCGGCTTCGTCTTCGCGCTGGTGCTCTTCGGGGTCGCCGCGGCCTTCTAACTCACGGTCTTCTAGCGGGCCGGGAGGGGGCCGCGGCTCGGGTGCGGCTTGGCCTTGGGCGCGGCTCGGCTTTAAGAGCGACCAAACGTTAAGAAGCCAGGCGTTAGGCGGCCAGGTACTCCGCCACCTGGCGGGCGATTTCCTCTTCCGGCTGGTCGACGTCGAAGACGGCGCCGGCTTCGTCGGCCTCTAGCGGTTCGAGGGTGTCGAACTGGGACTGCAGCAGCGAGGCCGGCATGAAGTGGCCGGCGCGGTGCTGCATGCGCTCGGCCAGCACGTCGAATTCCCCGGCCACGTGCACGAAAATGACATCGGGGCAGTGCTCGCGCAGGAGGTCGCGGTAGGAGCGCTTGAGCGCGGAGCAGCCGACCATGGTGCCCGCGGGCTGGGCGGCCAGCCAGGTGCCGATGGCGGTGAGCCAGGGCCAGCGGTCGGCATCGTTGAGCGGGGTGCCCGCGGACATCTTGGCGATGTTTTCGGCCGGATGCATGTCGTCGCCGTCGCGGTAGGCGTGGCCGGTCAGCGCCGCGACGTTGTGGCCGACGGTGGTCTTGCCGGAGCCGGAAACACCCATGATGACGACGTGGTAGGAACTCTTTGTCATTCTCCCGAGTTTAGTGGCGCTACCTGCGCGGCCAGCAAAGGGTGAGCAGGGGCACTTGACGGGGCGCGGTGTGAGGCCGTAAATTAAGCCGCAAACCACAATGCAAACGTTTGCAGCAATCGTTTGCACCCCTCCCCCTCCGACTGGGAAGAAGGTCCGCCCCTACCATGCCTGCCCACAGCGCCAACCTGAAAGACGTCGCCTTAGCCGCGGGGGTCTCGGTGTCCACGGCCTCCCGCGCGCTGGCCGGCAAGGACTCCATCTCCGCGGCCACGCGCCAGCGCGTGGAGCGGGCGGCCCAGGCGCTGAACTACCACCCGAATATCCAGGCCCGTGGGCTGCGCACCGCGCGCACCTACACGCTGGGCCTGGTCATCCCGACGCTGCTCAACCCCTATTTCGCCACCATGGCCGACGCGGTCCAGGCCCGCGCGACCGCCAACGGGCTGGCCACCATCATCACCTCCTACTCGGAGGACTCGACCCTCCTGCGCAACGCGGTGACCACGCTGTCGCAGCAGAACGTCGACGGCATGCTGGTCGTCCCCACCGCGGACGCGCTCTCCCTGCTCGGCGCGGTCAAGGCGGCCGGCACGCCGGTGGTCCTCATCGACCGATCGCTTTCCGGATCCGACCTGCCGACGGTGGTCTCCAACCCGGAGCCCGGGATTTCGGCGGCGGTGGAGTTGCTCTACGCGCGCGGGCACCGGCGCATCGGCTACCTGGCCGGCCCGGAGGAGCTGTCCACCGGCGCGGAGCGCCGGGCGGCCTTTAGTGCGGCGGTAGACCGCCTCGGCATCGGCGGCGACAACGTCTACCAGGGCGGCTTCGAGGTCTCGCAGGGCATCGCGGGCACGCACGAGCTGTGGGAGGCCGGGTGCACGGCGGTCATCGCGGGCGATTCCATGATGACCCTCGGCGCGCTGGAGTACTGCCACCGCCAGAAGGTGCGCATCGGTAAGCAGCTGGCGCTGGTGGGCTTCGACGACCTGGACTATATGCGGGTCCAGCCCACGCCGCTGACCGTCATCGACCAGGACGTGACCCAGCTGGGCTACCGCGCCGCCGACACCCTCGTCGCCGCCCTGTCCGGCATGTCCCCGCCGGACGTGACCCTGCCGACCCGGCTTATCACCCGTCAATCGACCGAACACTATCTCCAGGAGGTGCCGCGATGAACCACCCGGTCATCATGCGGCTGGAAGGAATCAACAAATCCTTCGGACCCGTCAACGTCATCCGCGACGTCAGCCTCGACGTGCGCGCGGGCCAGGTGCACGCGCTGCTGGGCGAGAACGGCGCCGGCAAGTCGACGCTCATCAAGATGATGTCGGGCGTCTACCAGCCGGATACCGGCCGCGTCCTCGTCGACGGCGCCGAGGTCCAGCTGCCGAACACCAAGGCGGCGGAGGCGCTGGGAATTGCCACCATCCACCAGGAGCTCAACCTGGTGCCGACGATGTCCGTGGCCGAAAACATCATGCTGGGCCGCACGCCCTCGCGCTTCGGGCTGGTCAACAAGAAGTTCCTGCGCAACGAGGCGGCCGCCGCCCTGCGGCTTATCGGCCTGGACGTCAACCTGGACACGCCGGTCGGCGAGCTGGGCATCGCCCGCCAGCAGCTGGTGGAGATCGCCAAGGCGCTGTCGATGAACGCGCGCCTGCTCATCCTGGACGAGCCCACCGCCGCGCTGACCGGCAAGGAAATCGACCAGCTCTTCGCAGTGGTCGAGGACCTGCGCGCCAAGGGCGTCGGCATGGTCTTTATCTCCCACCACTTAGAGGAGCTGGCCCGGATCGCGGATTCCATCTCCGTGCTGCGCGACGGCAACGTCGTCGCCGAGGTCGGCCCGGACACCCCGGAAGCCGAGCTGGTCCGCCTGATGGTCGGCCGCGACATCGACAACCAGTACCCGCGCGAGGCGGAGGCGGCCGGCGAGGCTCTGCTCAGCGTGCGAAACCTCAGCACGCAGGGCAGCTTCGCAGACGTTAGCTTCGACGTCCACGCCGGCGAGGTCGTCGGCCTGGCCGGGCTGGTCGGCGCCGGCCGCACGGAGATCATCCGGGCCATCGCCGGCGCGGACAAGGTGGATTCCGGCGAGGTCCGCGTGGCCGGGAAGAAGCTCAAGCTGGGCGATATCGCCGCCGCCATCCGCGCCGGCATCGGGCACGTGCCCGAGGACCGCAAGTCCCAGGCGCTCATCCTGGACGCCACCATCGGCGAGAACCTCGGCCTGGCCACGCTGAATAAGACCAGCAAGGCCGGGCTCGCCGACCGGCGCGGCCAGAAGGCCCGCGCCCGCGAGGTGGCCGAGAAGCTGCGCATCCGCATGGCCGACATCGACCAGCCCATCCGGGACCTGTCCGGCGGCAACCAGCAAAAGGCCGTCTTCGGCCGCTGGGTGCTGGCCGGCTCCCGCGTGCTGCTGCTGGACGAGCCCACCCGCGGCGTCGACGTCGGCGCGAAGGTGGAGATCTACCGCATCATCAACGAGGTCACCGCCGCCGGCGGGGCCGTCCTGATGGCCTCCTCCGACCTGCCGGAGGTGCTGGGCATGTCCGACCGGGTGCTGGTGGCCTCCGGCGGCAAGATCGCCGGCGAGCTGCCGCCGACCGCCACCCAGGACGAGGTCATGACCCTCGCCGTATCCAACGTCACCAGCACGATTACCGAAAACCCCCACGACTTTGAGGAGATCGCCTCATGACCACCACCGCTACCGCCGCCAGCGCGCCCGCCGGCGCCCCGTCGGGCCCGAGCCGCTGGCACCGGGTATCCAACTGGATGATGAACAACGGCGCGCTCGTCGGCCTCATCGTCCTGTGCGTGGCGCTGTTCATCGCCACCCCGCACTTTTTGACCGTCAACAACCTTGTCAACATCGGCATCCAGGCCGCCACCGTGGCCATCCTGGCCTTCGGCATGACCTTTGTCATCATCACCGCCGGCATCGACCTGTCGGTGGGCTCCGTCGCCGCCCTGGGCGCAATGGTCTCGGCCTCCTTCTTCGTCAACACCGGCCTGCCGGGCTGGGTCACGCTCATTCTCGGCCTGCTCACCGGCCTGCTGGCCGGCGTCATCTGCGGCATGGCGACGGCCTGGGGCAAGATCCCGTCGTTCATCGCCACCCTGGCCATGATGTCGATCGCCCGCGGCGCCACCCTGGTCATCTCCCAGGGCTCGCCGATGCCGACCGCCGACGCCGTCAACTGGATGGGCTCGACCGTGGCCGGGGTTCCCATCCCGATCGTCATGATGGTCATCGCCGGCCTGGTGTGCTGGTTCATCCTGGAGCGCACCGTGCTAGGGCGTTCCATGTACGCCATCGGCGGCAACCTGGAGGCCGCGCGCCTGTCCGGCCTGCCGGTCCGCCAGATCCAGGTCGCCGTCTTCGGCCTGTCCGGCCTCTTCGCCGCCCTGTCCGGCCTGGTCATGGCCGGCCGGCTGACCTCGGCGCAGCCGCAGGCGGGCGTGGGCTACGAGCTGGACGCGATTGCGGCGGTGGTCATCGGTGGGGCATCGCTAGCCGGCGGCGCCGGCAAGGCCACCGGCACCCTGGTCGGCGCGCTGCTGCTGGCCGTCATCCGCAACGGGCTGAACCTGCTCAACGTCTCCTCCTTCTGGCAGCAGATTGTCATCGGCCTGGTCATCGCCCTGGCCGTGGGCTTCGACGTCATCCGTAACAAGACCGCTAACTAAATACTCTCCCCCTCCCCCCGGCGGCGCGCGGGAATACACCCCGCCGTCGCCGCAGAAGAAGTAAAGGAAAACCTCATGTCTGCATCCCGGACCCTTATCCGCAAGTCCCTGGCCGTGGCCTCCGTCGCCGCGCTGACGCTGTCCGTTGCCGCCTGCAACCGCGGCGAGGCCGCCAGCGAGAACGTCACCCTGGCGCTGTCGACCCAGACCAACCCCTTCTTCGTCGAGCTGCGCGACGGCGCCCAGGAAAAGGCCGACGAGCTGGGCATCAACCTGGACGTCCAGGACGCCTCCGACGACGCGTCCACCCAGACCAACCAGCTGAAGAACGCGGAGACCTCCGGCGCGGGTGTGGTGATTGTCAACCCGACCGACTCCGACGCCGTGGGCTCGGCCGTCCAGTCGCTCAACGCCGCGGACATCCCGGTCGTGGCGGTGGACCGCTCCTCGAATGCCGGTGAGGTCGCCTCCTTTGTGGCCTCCGATAACGTCGCCGGCGGCGAGCAGGCTGCCGACGCGCTGGCTAAGTCCATCGGCGAGGAGGGCGAGATCCTCGTCCTGCAGGGCATCTCCGGCTCCTCGGCCTCCCGCGACCGCGGCGAGGGCTTCGAAAAGGGTCTGAAGAAGTACCCGAAGATCAAGGTCGCGGCCAAGCAGACCGCGAACTTCGACCGCACCGAGGGCCTGAACGTGACCACCAACCTGCTGCAGGCCCACCCGAATGTCAAGGCCGTCTTCGCCGAGAACGACGAGATGGCCCTCGGCGCCATCGAGGCCCTGGGCGCGAAGGCCGGCAAGGAGGTCAAGGTCTTCGGCTTCGACGGCACCGAGGACGGCATCAAGGCCATCGAGGACGGCACCCTGGCAGGCACCATCGCGCAGCTGCCGGACGAGCTCGGCGCCAAGGCCGTGGAGCAGGCCGCTGCTATCCTGAACGGCGAGGACCCGGAAGCCGAAATCCCGGTCGAAGTTGTCACCGTCACCGAGCAGAACGTAGCTGAGTACAAATAATGACTGAACCGACCAGCACCCCGTCCACCGCGTCCGCCCAGCCCGGCCGTCTGGCCGTCGTGGGCTCCATCAACGCCGACCTCATGGTGGGCGTGGACCGTCACCCGCACCCGGGCGAGACCCTCCTGGGCAGCGGCGGCGGCATCCTGGCCGGCGGCAAGGGCGCCAACCAGGCCGTGGCCGCCGCGCTGCAGGGCGCGCACGTGGACTTCGTCGGCGCGGTCGGCGACGACCCCTACTCCGCCCCGGCGATGAGCCACCTGCACAGCAGCGGAGTGAACCTGGAGCACGTCGCGACCCGCTCCTCCACGACGACGGGCCTGGCGGTCATCACGGTCAGCGCGGACGGGGAGAACACCATCGTGGTCATCCCCGGCGCGAACGCCACCGTGGACGGCGGCTACGTCGACGCGCACTCCTCCGCGGTGGCGGCAGCCGACATCGTCCTGCTGCAGGGCGAAATCCCCGCGGAAGGTTTCGCGGCGGCCGCCCGGCACGCCCACCGGCTGGTGGTCAACCTGGCGCCGGTCATTGAGGTCGACCGGGACAGCCTGCTGCGCGCGGACCCGCTGGTGGTCAACGAGCACGAGGCCGACCTGGTCCTGGCCCAGCTGGGCGCGCCGGTAGCCTCGGCGGACCCGCACGATTTGGTCCAGGCGCTGCTGGAGGTCGGCTTTAACAGCGTCGTGCTCACCCTCGGCGCCCAGGGCGCCCTGGTGGGTGATGGTTCCGGCCTGACGGATATCCCCACCCCGCGCATCCACGCGGTGGATACCACCGGCGCCGGCGACGCCTTCACGGGCGCGCTGGTGGCCCGGCTGCTGGCCGGGGCATCGCTTAACGATGCCGCCCGGCACGCCGCCCGCGTCGGCGCTTTTGCTGCCCTTTCTGCTGGCGCCCAGCCGTCCTACCCCGGCTTGGACGCGGAACTACCACAGGTATAAAACATGCGTAAACAAGGAATTTTGAACCCCGAGCTGACCTGGGCGATTAGCCGCCTGGGCCACACCGATACCTTCGCCATCGGCGACTGCGGCCTGCCGCTGCCGGACGGCGTGAAGGTCATCGATTTGAGCCTCGTCTTCGGCGTGCCGAGCTTCGCGGACGTCGCCCGAGCCATCCTCAACGAGGTGGTCGTGGAGGCCGTCGCGATTGCCGACAGCACCCCACGCGAAATCCGCGAGCTACTCCCGAACGTGCCCGTCCGGGAGACCACTCACGAAACACTGAAGAACCGGCTCGCGGAGTGCCGGTTCATCGTGCGCACCGGGGAGACTACCCCGTTTGCTAATGCGATTTTCCGCAGTGGCGTCGCCTTTTAGTGGAAGACCATGCCGCCGTCGACCACTAGGGTCTGGCCGGTGACGTAGTCCGAGTCCTCGCCGGCCAGGAAGGAAATCGCCTTGGCGACGTCCTCAACCTCGGACAGGCGCTTGAGCGTGATGTTCTTGGTGAACTGCTCCCAGCCCCACTCCTCCGGCTGGTTGTTGCTCTTCGCCAGGTCCTGGGCGAGCTTTTCCATCAGCGGGGTGCGGACGATGCCCGGGGCGTAGGCGTTGACGGTGATGCCGTCGTCAGCCAGGTCCTGGGCCGTGGTCTGGGTCAGGCCACGGATGGCGAACTTGGTGGAGGTGTACAGCGGGATACCCGGGTTGCCCTTCACACCGGCCTGGGAGGCGGCGTTGATGATCTTGCCGCCGTGGCCCAGCTCGCGCAGCTTCTTCGCCGCGGCCTGGATGCCCCAGATGACACCCTTGACGTTGATGTCGTAGATGGTGTCGATGTCCTTTTCGGTCACGTCGAGGATATCGATCTGCGGCGCGATGCCGGCGTTGTTGACGATGACGTCGAAGCCGCCGAGCTTCTCCACGGTCTGGTCCACCGCCGCGTAGACCGAGTCCCGGTCCGCCGCGTTGACCTCGATGGCGATGGCACCGGCGGCCTCGCCGCCCAGGTCCTCAGCGACCTTCTGCGCGGTGTCCAGGTTCAGGTCCCCCACCGCGACGCGGAAGCCATCCCGGTGCAGGCGCTTGATAGCCGCCTCACCGATTCCCTGGCCGCCGCCGATCATCAGGGCGACCTTGCCGTTTTCTACGCGTTCCGTAGCTTGAGCAGACATTGGTTTTCTCCTTAAGTCCAGCACGTTGGAATCCAACGTAAACTTCTGAATGTGCTCATCCATTAGCCTACTCCGCACCAGCAAAAACGGCATCAACATTAGCTACGAACAGGTATTTCTCGTGAAATTAACCCGGTGCCCGATTGTTTTTGGGTCTTTTTGATTGAGTTTTGGCGCACATCTTACTGCTAACGTTGCCTCTGTCACTGCGTTCGGAGAACAGGGCGGTCGGGGGTAGCGAAGATCCGCAGCTACCCAGCGGGTTTAGCACTTGTCCATCCGAGTGCCCGGCAGATGTTCATAATGAAAGAATGAGCGTTGTCATACGAGTTGTGGGCGCGGTCTTCCGCGCCGAGGACAAGATCTTGGCGTGCCGCAAAGCCCCCGGCAAGTCGCTTGCCGGCTACTGGGAGTTCCCGGGCGGCAAGATCGAGGCCGGCGAGTCCCCGGAGGAAGCGCTCGCGCGCGAAATCCGCGAGGAGCTGTCCGTCACCGCCGAGGTGGGGTCGCAAGTGACCACCACGACGCACGAGTATGACTTCGCGACCATCGAGCTGACTACGTTCTGGTGCACGATCTCCGCGGACACCCCGCAACTGAGCGATCATGACGAGGCCCGCTGGGTCACCGCGGCCGAGGCCGCCGAGCTGACCTGGGCGCCGGCCGACGTCCCGGCGCTCAAGCTGGTGGTGGACGCCCTGTGAGCCACCACCCCGACGACTCCACGCTGCCCTTCGGCTACTACGAGACTCCCCTCTCCGCCCGGGTGCGGGAGGAGCTGCGCCGGAAAGAGGCCGCCTACCCTACCGCCGGCTTCCAGATTGCCGACGGCGCGAGCGAGGAGGTCTCCCGCCGCTACCAGGCTGCGGTCTCCCAGGGCATCGCCAGCATCCTCGAGCAAAAGCTTCGCGAGCTGACCAAGCCGGCCGACCGCCTGGCATTGGTCAACCGGCTGACCTCGGCTCTGGGCGCCGAGGAGGCCATCGATAGCGAAGAGTTGCTGTATGCCATCTTCGACACCGCGCTCGCCAGCCCGCCCCAGATGCCGGAGATCCCTTTCCATTCGAGCGCCCTTTTTACCAACGCGCCCGAGGAATCGAACCTCTGGACCGAACTCGACCGCGAGATCAAGACCGCCGACGAGGTGCACCTCCTGTGTGCTTTCGTGAAGAACACTGGCGTTTCTGCGCTTACGGAGCAGTTCGAGTACCTCCGCGATAAGGGCATCCCCCTGCGGGTGTTGACCTCTACGTACTGTGGCGCGACCGACGCCCTGGCGGTCAAGACCCTGGTGGAGCGCTACGGCGCGCAGGTGCGCGTGTGCTACGAGCACAAGAGCACTCGCCTGCACGCCAAGGCCTGGTTGTTTAAGCGTAATTCGGGCTTCGATACCGCCTTCATCGGCAGCTCCAACCTCTCCCGGTCCGCGTTGGTAGACGGCTGGGAATGGAACGTGCGCGGTTCTAGCAAGACCACACCGGAGGTCATCGATAAGTTCATCAAGACTTTCGATACGTACTGGCACGACCCCCACTTTGTGGATTTCCAGCCCGAGCGCGACTTCGACAAGCTCGATAGGGCCCTACTCCTGGCCCACGGCGGCGAGCGCAAGAACGAGTCCCTGGAGATCTCCGGCCTGCGGGTCGAGCCCTTGAGCTCTCAGCGGCCGATGCTCGAGGCTTTGGAATCCGAGCGCACCGAACACGACCGGCACCGCAACCTGCTGGTGGCGGCAACGGGTACTGGCAAGACCGTCGTGGCGGCCCTGGACTACCGCAACCTCTGCGAAAAATTCGGCCGCCGGCCGCGCCTGTTGTTCGTGGCGCACCAGAAGAGGCTTCTCCTCCAGGCCCAGCGCACGTACCGGGAGGTGCTCTCCGATGCCACCTTCGGCGAGCTCTTGGTCGATGGCCAGCGGCCCGGCCAGTGGGACTACGTCTTCGCCAGCGTGCAGTCCCTTAAGCCCGCCATCCTTGATCAACTGGCCCCCGATCACTTCGACGTCGTGGTCATTGACGAGTTCCACCACGCCGAGGCGAAGAGCTACCGCCGCATTTTGGACCACTTCGCCCCGCAAGAGCTGTTAGGGCTTACCGCCACGCCGGAGCGCGCGGATGGCGAGAACGTGCAGAAGTTCTTCGATTACCGCGTCGCCTACGAGCTGCGGCTGTGGGACGCCCTGCGCATGCAACGGTTGACGCCCATGCACTACTACGGCATCGCCGACGGCACGGATCTGACCGGGGTGACCTGGAACCGCCGGACCAACGGATACGACATGAACGAGCTCAGCGAGCTCTACGTCAAGGCCGGGCAGAAGCGCACGCGGTTTATCATCCAAGAGATCGAAAAGCGCGTCCTCGACATGTCCGAGCTCAAGGCACTGGGCTTTTGTGTGTCCGTCACCCACGCTCAGTTCATGGCCCAGCAGTTCACCGAGTTCGGAATCCCGGCCAAGGCCATCGACGGCAACACCCCGACGAACCAACGCGAAGCGATTATCCGCCAGCTCCAGGACGGGGACATCAAGGTGATTTTCGCCGTCGACCTTTTCAACGAGGGCGTGGACATCCCCCAGGTCAACACGTTGCTGCTCCTGCGCCCCACGCAGTCCCCAGTAGTCTTCATCCAGCAGCTGGGACGCGGCCTGCGCCTGTCCGAGGGCAAGGACTCCTGCCTGATCCTCGACTTCATCGGGCAGCAGCACCAAAACTTCGACTTCACGGAGCGCTACCAGGCGCTGACTAAGAAGCGCGGGCAGAACCTGGTCAAGGAAGTTGAGAAGGGCTTCTATTCCATGCCGGCCGGCTCCAATATCAGCCTGGACCGGGTGAGCCAGGAGCAGATTCTGCGAAGCATCAAGAAGGCTGCCAGCAGCTCGCTGAAGAAGATCAAGTCCTTGGTCGCGGAGATCCGGACGACCGATTTGTCGCAGTTTTTGGCCGAGTCCGGCATCGATATCAGCGATATTTACAAGACCCGCCCCAACCAGTACTCGTGGACCCGGTTCCTTCGGGAGGCTAACCTCCTGCCAGGCGACGCCGACGAGACCGAGACCTTCTTGCTCAAGCGCCTGCGCACCATGCTGCATATCAACGATCAGGACCGCGCGAACGCCTACCTGCGCTTGCTGGATCCGGACGGCCCCGACCCGGAGAACCTGGAAGGCGACGACCGCGCGTATGCACGCATGCTGGTCTTGTCGTTCTGGGGTGGGCAGTCGACCGTCACGCCGCCCGAGGACTTCGCTGCAGCGCTCCGCCTGCTGCGCAACTACCCCGCCGTGCGCACCGAGCTGGGGCAAATCATGGAATACGCCATCAGCTCCGCCCGCGTCATCCCGCGGCCGACGGGCATCTCGCTACTCAAAAGCCACGCCGAGTATTCGCTGTCCGAGCTCGTCGCCGCCATGGAAGAGCGGCCGCTGCCCAAGATGGTCAGTCTCCCGCGCGAGGGCGTGCGCTACTTCCCGAACCTGAACACGGATCTGTTCCTGGTGACCTTGAAGAAGCGCGAAGATATCAGCGCCTCGACCGATTACCATGACTATCCGGTCTCCCCTGAGCTCATGCGCTGGGAATCCCAGAACAGCACCACGCTAAAGAGCAAGACCGGGCAGCGTTATATTCACCATCAGGAGCTCGGCGGTTCCATCGCCATGGCGACCCGCTACCTCAGCAGCAACGAGGTGGGAACGGCCTCGGCCTATACCTTCCTGGGCAAGGTCGATTACGTCTCCCACCAGGGCGAAAAGCCCATCAAATTCGAGTGGGCCCTGGAGCGGCCCATTCCGGAAAAGCTCTTCGTCGAAGGCCGCACCGTGGCCTAGAACAGCCGGGCAACGCCCGGATCGGAGGAAGGCGACAACTTTCTTCCAAAAATTAACGTGACGCACGGCACATCGGAGTACAGTGACTTCCATCACTGTTCCCTAGTGTCGCCCGTGAAGGAGTGCGTCATGGAAGCTGCCCCTGCTGCCCGTCCGGTTGGTGCGTCCGGTGGCTCGCCGGCTGCTGATGAGGGCCAACAGAAGGTTCGCTGGACCCTGGTGGGGCCCGGCCTGGTGGCGGCGGCCACCGGCGTGGGCGCGGCGGACATGGTGGCCACGATGATTGCGGGCCAGCGCTACGGCTTTGCGCTGCTGTGGGCGGTCATCCTGGGCACGTTCATGAAGATCGTGCTCGTGGAGGGCGTGGGCCGCTACAGCCTGGCCACGGGCAATACCATCTTCCACGGCTGGCGGGAGCTAGGCCCGTGGACGGCTTGGTACTTCGCGCCGTACATCGTGATTTGGGGGCTGGTCTACGGGGCCGCGGCGATGTCGGGCACCGGCCTGGCGCTGTCCGCCCTCTTCCCCGGCACGAGCCTGAACATGTGGGCCATCGGCACCGGGCTGGTCTGTTTCGCGCTGACGTGGCTGGGCCGCTACCAGCTCTTTGAGCGGATCTCCGCGGTGCTGGTGGGCATCATGTTCGTCACCGTCGTGGGCGTCGCCGCGATTACCGCGCCCAACCTGCCCGGGATCATCGCCGGACTGGTCCCCACCGTCCCGGATGGATCGTTCGTCTACGTGCTCTCCATCGCCGGCGGCGTGGGCGGCACTATTACCCTGGCCGCCTACGGCTACTGGCTGCGCGAGAAAAAGTGGTACACCCCGAAGTGGATGAAGGTCATGCGCCTGGACAACTCGGTGGCCTACCTCGTCACCGGCATTTTCGTGCTCGCCATGCTGGTGCTGGGCGCGGAACTGCTCTACAGCGCCAACGTGGCGGTCTCCGACAACGACGAGGGCCTGGTCGACATGGCCGACGTCCTGGAGGCCCGCTACGGGACCGTCCTGTCCAAGGGCTTCATCGTCGGCTTCTTCGCCGCCGCGTTCTCCTCCTGCCTGGGCGTGTGGAACGGGGTGTCCCTGATGTTCGCCGACTACATCGGCCACCTCAAGAAGCTGCCGCAGGACGACCCATCCACCAAGACCGGCGGCAGGTACTACCGCGCCTACCTGGTCTGGCTGACCTTCCCGCCGATGCTACTTCTGCTGCTGGGCAAGCCCACCGGACTCATCATCACCTACGGGGTCCTCGGCGCGCTGTTCATGCCTTTCTTGGGGCTGACCCTCCTGGTACTGCTCAACACGAAGCTCACGCCGAAGCGCTGGCGCAACGGCTGGATTGTCAACACCCTCATGGCGGTCATCTCCGTCGCCTTTGTCTACCTGTGCATCACCCAGGTCGCCGGACTCTTTAGCTAAAGGCCCCTAGCCAATCTGCACCTTGGTCGAGCAATCAATCTTGGCGTACGGACGGCCCTGGTTGTCCACCGAGGTCAGCGCGTAGTTTCCGCCGTAGGCGCGGCAGCCGTTGTAGGTATCCGGCGCGGGTGCGGCGGGGGCTGGTGCGGCGGGAGCTAGTGCGGCCGGGGCATCGTTGGCCGGCGCGGGGTTGGCCGGCGCGGGGTTGGCCGGCGCGGGGTAATCGGCGGTGTTGGGGCGGGCGGACTCGTTGGTTAGGCGGTGGGCTTCTTCCTGGCGTTCTTTGTCGCGCTCGGCCTTCTCGACCGCGTCGGCGCGCTCATCGTGGAGGCGTTCCTCGGCCTCGTCGAGTTCGGCGCGGCGTTCGGCCAGGATGGTGTTGAGGCGATCGACCAGGTAGGTGCCGTAGAAGGCGTTGCGGGCGCCGCCCTCGATGGCGTCCAGATCGGCGCGGCGGGCGGCGGTGCCGGCCAGCAGCTTGTCGATGGCAGCTACCTCGTCGCCGGAACCATAGGTCGTGGTTGGGGACGAGCTCAGCGCGGTGGCAGCTTCGCCACCGTCGGTGGCGAAGCACTCGGGATCCACGTCGAAGATGCCGCGGCGGTCCTGCTGGGCGGCATCGACGGCCGCCTGGACGGGCGGGTAGAACTTCCGCTTCTCACCGACCACCATGGCCGCAGCCAGGCCTTCCTCCGCGATGCGCGCGTTGACCAGCTCATCGTCCAGGAAGACGCCGGCCAGCTCACGGCCGTATTTGTCCTGGTGCTCGACGTCGTATTCCAGGCGCACGGCGGTGCCGGCGGGCAGGAGATCGGCCAGGAAATCGCGGGCTTCCTCCGCCAGGCAGTCGGCGGGGCGGCCGTCGCGGGCGAGCTCCGGGGTGTCGATGTTGAGCAGGCGGACGCGCTTGTCGCCGTCGGCGGTGTGCACGTCGATGGTGTCGCCGTCGATGACGCGGTTGACGGTGGTTTCCTCTTCCCCGCCGCCCAGGATGGCCACCCCGGCGACCGCGGCGAGGGCCACCCCGCCCACACCCAGAAGCGCTTTCCCGAAACCCATTGCGCAGGTCCTTTCTGTAAGTACAAAATCTTTCAGATCTTAGCCCGCCGGGGCTGTGGGGGTAGTCGGGGAATCCGTGAAACGTAACCCTATTCACAAATCGACGTGACGCGCGCTACACTGGATCCATCAGATTGTTCAACAATTTTAGGGATGGTGTTGATGTCTTCGCTTGTTATTGATCTCAACGCAGACTTGGGTGAGACGACCGCCGGCAACCCCGTGGCCGATGACGCGGCCATGCTGGAGCTGGTCTCGTCTGCCAACGTGGCCACCGGCTTCCACGCCGGGGACCCGCACTCAATCGCGCAGACGGTCCAGGCCGCGGCCCGCGCCGACGTGGTCATCGGCGCGCACGTGGGCTATAACGATGCCGCCGGTTTCGGCCGCCGCTTCATCGACTACGCCCCGGCGGAGCTGGCCGATGAGATTACTTACCAGATCGGCGCGCTGGAGGCCCTGGCGCGCGCGGCCGGCACCCGGGTGCGCTACGTCAAGCCGCACGGGGCGCTCTACAACACCATCGTGCACGATAAGGCCCAGGCCCAGGCGGTCATCGACGGCGTGCGCGCCTTCGGTGACCTGCCGCTGATGCTGCTGCCCGGCGGCGTGGCCGTAGACATGGCCGAGGACCAGGGCCTGACCGTGGTGCGCGAGGCCTTCGCCGACCGCAACTACAACGCCGACGGCACGCTGGTCTCCCGCCGCGAGGCCCACGCGGTCATGCACGACCCGCAGGCCGTGGCCGACCGCGTCCTGCAGGTGGCCCGCACCGGCTCTATCACCGCCTACGACGGCACCGAGCTGGCCGTCGATGCCCAGTCCGTGTGCACCCATGGCGACTCCCCCGGCGCCGTCGAGCTGCTGCGCGGCGTGGTGGACCTGCTGGGCCAGGAAGGCGTGGAGATTCGGAGCTTCCTCGATGTCTAACCCCACCATCCACCCGGTCGGCACGCGCGCGATGCTCATCGACTTGGACGGGCTCGACCAGGTCATGAGCTGGCACGCGGAGCTATCCGCGCACCCGCTGCCGCACCAGGTCGACTGCATCGCCGCCGCCACCACCCTGCTGGTCACCTTCGACGCCCCGCGCGCGGCCGAGCTCGCCGCCGAGCAGCTGGCCGAGTTCCAGCCCACGAAGGCGGGCCGGCGCGAGCCGCGCACCGTGGACATCGACGTGCGCTACGACGGCGAGGACCTGGCGGACGCCGCGGAGCTACTCGGCATGTCGGAGCAAGCGCTCATCGACTGGCACACCTCCACCACCTGGACCGCCGCCTTCGGCGGCTTCGCGCCCGGGTTTACCTACTGCGCGCCGGAGGACCCTAGCCAGGCCAAGGCCGTGCCGCGCCGCCCCGACCCGCGTACGGCTGTGCCGGCGGGCGCGGTGGGCATCGCGGGCGATTTCTCCGCGGTCTACCCGCGTGTGTCCCCCGGCGGCTGGCAGCTCATCGGCACCACGAACACCCCGATGTGGGAGTCCCACGCGGAGCCGCCGGCGCTGGTCCAGCCCGGCGACCGGGTGCGCTACAACGCCGTCCGCGAGCTGCCCGAGCTGACCCGCGACCACGACGGGGCCAAGAAGTCCCCGGCGCGCCTGCCCCGCATGGAGGTCGAGGACGCCGGCCTGCTGACCCTGTACCAGGACCTCGGCCGGCCGGGCCGCGGCGACCTGGGGGTTACCCCCTCCGGTGCGGCGGACCGCGCGGCGGCCGCCACCGCCAATATCGCGGTGGGCAACCCGCGCAATGCGACGGTGCTGGAAAACATCGGCGGCATCCAGCTCAAGGCGCTGACCGACACGGTCATCTGCGTCACCGGCGCGACCGCCGTGGTGCGCGTGGGCGAATACCCGCTGCAGCTGGCCCGGCCCATCCTGGTCACCGCCGGCACCACCCTGACCGTCAGCCCGGCCATTACCGGCATGCGCTCGTACATCGCCATCCGCGGCGGCATCATCGCCGACACGGAGCTGGGCTCTTCCGCCACGGACGTGCTCTCCGGGCTGGGGCCGGACCCGGTCCGCGCCGGCGAGGTCATCGGCGTGCTGCCGCGCTCGAACGCCATGACCGACGCCCAGCTGTCCAACCCGCTGCGCGTGCGCGACGACAACGGCACCACCACCGGCGTGCTGCGCTGCGCGCTGGGCCCGCGCGACGACTGGTTCGGCGAGAACGTCCAGCAGTTCCTGGACACCGAGTGGACCGTCACCTCGGACTCGAACCGCGTCGGCCTGCGCCTGGCCGGGGATGCCACCATCGAGCGCGTCGTCGACGGCGAGCTGCCCTCGGAGGGCATGGTGGCCGGCAGCGTCCAGATCCCGCCGAACGGCAAGCCCGTGGTCTTCCTGCGGGACCACGCCGTGACCGGCGGCTACCCCGTCGTCGCCACCGTCTTGGAAGAAGATATTGATATTGCCGCCCAGCTCCCGCCCGGGGCCCGGGTCCGCTTCGAACTAGTCTCAGGAGTCAACTAACCATGGCCATTTCTGCTGTACTGATTGCTAACCGCGGCGAGATCGCCGTGCGCATCGCCCGCGTCGCCCGCGACCTGGGCATCCGCTCCATCGCCGTCTACTCCGAGGCCGACGCCGGCGCCCTGCACACCGTGGTGGCCGACGAGGCCTACGCCCTGCCGGGCAACTCCGCCGGTGAAACCTACATGAACATCCCGGCGCTGCTGGACATCGCCGTGCGCGCCGGTGCGGACGCCATCCACCCGGGCTACGGCTTCCTGTCGGAAAACTCCGAGTTCGCCCGCACCGTCAGCGCCGCCGGCCTGACCTGGATCGGCCCGGGCCCGGACGCCATCGACCTGCTGGGCGACAAGATCGCCGCCCGCCGCGTGGCCGAGGAGGTCGGCGCCCCGCTGGCCCCGGGCACCTCCGATCCCATCGGCGACTGGCAGGAGGCCCGCGCCTTCGCCGAGGAGCACGGCCTGCCGATCGCCATCAAGGCCGCCTACGGTGGCGGCGGGCGCGGCCTGAAGGTCGTGGACACCATGGAAGAGATCGAGGGCGCGTTCAACTCCGCCGGCCGCGAGGCCATGGAGGCCTTCGGCCGCGCCGAGTGCTTCGTGGAGAAGTTCCTAGTCCACCCGCGCCACGTGGAGGCCCAAGTCCTGGCGGATACCCACGGCAACGTGCGCGTGCTGGGCACCCGCGACTGCTCTACGCAGCGCCGCTTCCAGAAACTCATCGAGGAGGCCCCGGCCCCGAACCTGACCGAGAAGCAGTACCAGGGCATCATCGAGGGCTCCCGCGCCATCTGCCAGAAGGTCGGCTACACCGGCGCCGGCACCGTGGAGTTCATCGTCTCCGAGGACGGCACCATCTCCTTCCTGGAGGTCAACACCCGTGTCCAGGTCGAGCACCCCGTCACCGAGGCCGTGACCGGCGTGGACATCATCGCCGAGCAGTTCCGGATCGCCGCCGGCGAGGAGATCTCCCTCGCGGAGGATCCGGAATCTCACGGCCACGCCTTCGAGTTCCGCATCAACGCCGAGGACATCCTCAACGGCTTCGCCCCCTGCCCGGGCACCATCGTGTCCTTCGAGCCGCCGACGGGCCCCGGCATCCGCGTCGATGCCGCCGTGCGGACCGGGTCCATCGTGCCGCCGTACTACGACTCCCTGATTGCCAAGCTGGTGGTCTGGGGACCGACCCGTCAGGTAGCCCTGCGCCGCGCCCAGCAGGCGCTGCAGGAGTTCACCGTCTCCGGCGTGCGCACCGTGCTGCCCTTCCACCGCGACATGGTCAACAACCCGGCGCTGACCGGCGACGAGCTGGAGCTCTACACCGACTGGGTGGACCACAACTACCGCCCGTCTGCCGGACACCAGACCGAGCAGGTGGAGGCCATCTACACGCAGCGCCGCACCGTTGCCATCGAGGTCGACGGCAAGCTTATGAACATCGGCCTGCCCGTCGAGTTCTTCCAGGCGCCCGCCGGGGCCACTAGCTCCGCCGCGCCGGCCGGCGGCGAGGCCAAGGCCGGATCCGCCGGGGCCGTGACCGCCCCATTCGAGGCCAACCTGGTCGAGTGGAAGGTCGAAGACGGCGCCGAGGTCGCCAAGGGCGATGCCATCGCCACCATCGAGGCCATGAAGATGGAATCCGCGGTCAAGGCGCCCAACGCCGGCACGATTTCCATCAAGATCGACGCCGGCGAGCGCGTCACCCCCGACGACGTCATCGCCACCATCAACTAACCCCCTACCCCGCCGCGTCCCCCGGGCGGCAGTGCGGCCCCCTTTTCGCGGGGCGGTGCCGCCAAGCAGAAGGGCCAAAGTGCCCTGCTAGCCGGGGGTGCGGCATTAGACTGTTACGCATGCTTTCTCAGACCGTCGCGGCGGACCTTAGGGACGCCATCTCCCGGGGCGAGTACCAGCCGGGCGAGCAGCTCAGCGAGGTCAAGGTGGCCGCGCGCTTCGAGTGCTCCCGCAACACCCTGCGCGAGGCCTTCGCCCGGCTGACCGCCGAGCGGCTGGTGGAGCGCATCCCCAACCGCGGGGTTTTCATCGCCACCCCGGACCGCGCCTATATCCAGGATCTCTTCCGCGCCCGCGCCGCCATCGAGCCCTCCGGGGTGCTGTGGGGCGAGTTCGCAGACGCCGACGCGCTGGTCGCGCTGACCGAGTCCGCCCGCGCTTTCGCCGCCCGCGGCGAGCACCAGGAGGTCTCCAACATCAACCAGCGCTTCCACCGGGCGCTGGTGGCCGCGCTCGGCTCGCCCACGCTGGACGAGCAGATGGGCAACCTGCTCGCGCGCATGCGCCTGACCTTCCTGCTGGTCATCCCCCGCTACCCGCTGCTGCACGCCGATCACATCGACGGCAACGTGCAGCTGGCCGGCCTTATCGCCCGCGGCGAGCGCCGCGCGGCCGCCGATCTCTCGCACGCGACGCTGCGCGCGACCTGCGAGAAGATTCTGGCTGTGGTTTAAGGCCGTGTTTTAGGCCGGCGGCCTAGGGCACCTGGTAGCCCAGGTCGCGGGCGTCGGTGACCAGCATCTGCCCCGGCGCGTGGGTAATCGCCAGGCGCGGCGCCGAGTTCATCACCACCGCCTGCGGGGTCACCCCGCAGGCCCAGAAGACCGGGATATAGCCGGCAGGCACGTCGATGGCCTCGCCGAAGTCGGGCGCGTCCAGGCTATCGATACCAATCGCCGCCGGATCCCCCACGTGCACCGGCGCCCCGTGGACGCCGGGGTAGCGGGAGGTAATCCGCACGGCATCGGCTACCTGGGAGGCCTTAATAGGCCGCATGGAGACCACCATCGGCCCGCTAAAGACCCCGGCCGGGTTGGTGGCAATATTCGTGCGGTACATGGCCACGTTCTTGTCCTGGGCGATGTGGGGGATCTCCACGCCGTTGTCCAGCAGGGCGGTCTCGAAGGTGAAGGAACAGCCGATGAGGAAGCTGACCATGTCCGGGGTGTAGAAGGAGGTGGCATCGGCAGTTTCCTGCGTTAGCTCGCCGTTTTCGAAGACGCGGTAGCCCGGGATGTCGGTGCGGATGTCCCCGCCGGCCAGCAGGTCCGAGGTGTGCTGGCCGGCCTCCAGCACGCCCACGATGGGGCACGGCTTGGGGTTGCGCTGGGCGAACAGCAGGAAGTCGAAGGCGTATTCCTGGGGTACGGCCAGCAGGTTGGCCTGCATATAGCCGCGGGCCAGCCCCGAGGTCGTCGGCAGCGGGTGGTGGCGGGCGAAGGCGCGCACCTCCGCCGGGGTCGAATTCGGGTTGAGTTGCTGGGTGCCTTCCGGTGCCATGGGGTAGCCTTCCTTCTTGTTATTTCGCTGGGGTGCTGGGATTAGGGTGCTGGGCCTAGGGCGCTGGGACTAGGGTGCTGCCGCCTAGGACCAGAGGGCGGCGATGCCGCTGAAGGCCATCACGCCGATGAAGATGGTCAGGAACCAGGCGAGGACGCCCAGGACCAGCAGCCAGGTCGGGTACTTGTAGCCCTGCAGCAGGTCGCGGCGGCGCCAGGCCACCCACATCACGATGGCGAAGCCGATGGGCAGGATGAGGCCGTTGATGGCTCCGGCGAAAATCAGCAGGGTCTGCGGGGCGGAGTTCAGCACCACGAAGGCCACCGCACACACGGCGATGAAGGCGACGGTGGCGAAGTTGCGGACCTTGTCGCTGGAGTTCTGGGAGGTCACGAAGGACACGGAGGTGTACGCCGCGCCGATGACCGAGGACAGGCCGGCTGCGAACAGGACCACGCCGAAGGCGCGGAGGCCGAATTCGCCGGCGGCGTGCTGGAAGGCATCGGCAGCAGTGTTGTCTTCAGACAGGGTGACGCCGGTGGCGACCACGCCCAGGACGGCCAGGAAGAGCAGCACGCGCATGATGCCGGTGATGATGATGCCGGAGACCGAGGTGTAGGTGATGCTCTTGACGTTCTCGACGCCGGAGTAGCCGGTGTCGATCAGGCGGTGCGCGCCGGCGAAGGTGATGTAGCCGCCCACGGTGCCGCCGATGATGGTGGTGATGACAAACGGGTCGATGGTCTCCGGGGCCACGGTGTTTTTGAGGGCCTCGCCCAGCGGGGGCTGGGAGACGATCGCCACGTAGAGCATGAGCAGGATCATGATGGCGCCGAGTGCGGCCACCAGCCGGTCCAAGGCCATGCCGGCGCGCTTGGACAGGAAGATGAAGATGGCAATGGCGGAGGCGATCAGGCCGCCCCAGCGGGCGTCGAGGCCCAGCATGGCGTTCATGCCCAGGCCGGCGCCGGCGATGTTGCCGATGTTAAAGACCAGGCCGCCAAAGAAGACGAAGGCGGCCAGCACCCAGCCGAGCCCCGGCAGGACCGTGTTGGCCAGGGTGTTGGCGCGCATGCCGGACACACACAGCACGCGCC
Organism: Corynebacterium sp. LK2590; assembly: GCF_040946105.1. NCBI lineage: Bacteria > Bacillati > Actinomycetota > Actinomycetes > Mycobacteriales > Corynebacteriaceae > Corynebacterium > Corynebacterium sp. LK2590. The sequence goes on along the minus strand of NZ_JAYWMH010000004.1, from coordinate 85,157 downwards.
AGACGTTGAGCTGGATGGCGATGTCAACGATGATCGACACCGCGATAGCGAACGCGAAGGCAGCGCCTATCTGGACGGTAAAGACAGAGGTCTGGGTCAAAAAGCCCGGGCCGATGGCGGAGGTCGCCATGAGGAACATGGCACCCGCCATGGCGCCAATCCCCTTCGAGGCCGGGGACTTCTTCTTGGCGCCCGCGGGGGAGGCGGCGGCATCGGCAGCCGGTTGGGTGGTGCCTGCGGCCTGGGCGGAACCCTGGGCGGGGCCCTGGTTGTCGCTCTGGTTGCTGTGGGCGGGGCCCTGGTTGGAGTCCCGGCCTGGGGTCGAGCCGGTGTGAGAAGTGGATTCGGGTGTCTGTGCACTCATTGTTTTCCCTCCGCGATATAGGTCACACAGGTTTGTGATGCGCATCATCTTAGGGGGTTGTTGAACAATATGTAAAGGCGAACCCCACCCGCCTAACCCCGTGGGCATCGTGGGTACCCCGGGGGAGGCAGTTGGCTGGTGGTTGGTGGGCGGTTGGTTGGCGGTTGGTGAGCGCTGGCAGGTTAGTGCCTACCCCGGGGAACGGGCCCGGATGCCCGTACGGTTTACTAGTAGGCATGGAACCCGTCGATCTCGCCGCGCTGGTAGGTACAGAATCGCGTACTTACCGATCGCGAAAGGTCACCCCGCAAATGCACAACGCGCCGGTGCACGTGGCCATCGCCATGTGGGACATCCCCTGGAAGTCCGCCGCCGAGGGCAAGCTCAACGGGTGGGTCATCGCCGTGGATGCCAAGCCCGGCCCGCGCTTCGTCCGCACCGGGCGCACCACGGAGGAAGACACCGTGGGGCCCGTGATGCGCGACCTCAACGACGCCATCAGCGGCATCCGCAGCTTCAACGGCGCCAAGAAGAAGGTATGGTGCAACGTCGGCCGCCGCCGCGGGGCGCTGCGCCTGGAGCTGGAGAAGCAGGGCTACCTGGTCACGGGCAGTTTCTCCGAGTACAACCGCGCCTGCCCGCGGGCCAGCAAGCTGCGCACCGTCGAGGAGACCAAGGCCAAGCGCCAGGGCAAGCGCAACGGGCAGTCCCCCAAGCGCAAGCCCACTCCCCCGCCCGCCACGGAGGCTCACTGGTGGCCGCAGTTCTCCGACTTTTCTAACGCTAACGATGCCACCCCCACCCGCATCGCCACCGATGCCTCCTCCGACACCAACATCAAGGGCGCGTCGTGTTTCGTCGCCAGCAACGGCGACTACCAGCTACTTACCCGCCGCACGAAGGCCTCCACGGACGAGCTCGAGCTCGAGGCCCTCACCCTGGCCTTGAAGTACCTCGTGCACACCGATGCCACCGACGTCCTCATCGAGAGCGACAGCCAGGCCGCCCTACGCGCCGTCGATTACATCACCGGCCAGGGCAAGCTCGGCAAGCGCTGGCGCGGCATCCACCCGGGCGCGCTCTCCCGCTTCCAGCAGGCCTGGAAGGACAACCAGGGGCAGCGCAGCATCACCTTCCGCCGCGTCATGGGACACTCCGGCGACCCGCTCAACCGCGCCGCCGACAAGATCGCCATCATGGGGCTGCGCGCCATCGCCTACCGGCAGAAGGAGGTTCGCGACACCCTGGCAGAGGGCATCGATAAGGCCCTGCAGGAAGCCGCAAAGGACGCCCACAAGCGAGCTGCGTCGCGCCTGCCCGAGTCGGTGACGCGAGAGTCTGAGGCTGGTTCTCGGTCCGGTTCTGGGACTGGGTCTGGTGCTGGTGCTGGTGCTGGGTCTGGGGCTGGTGCTGGGTCTCGGGCTGGTGCTGGGTCTGGCTCCGGCGCGCGGAATAAGCGGCGACGGGGCGGGCGCCGCGGGGGACGTCGTCGCGGTGGGCGCCGACGCGGAAGTCCGGGCGCGGGGTCTGGGGCCTAGGTTTTCGGGGGCTGGTTCTGGGGCAGTTTTGGGGCCTGTTTGGGGCCTGCTTTGGGGCCTGTTTGAGGCTAGTTTGAGGCTAGTCGGGGCGGCCTTCGAGGCGGTGCCGGAGGCGTCGCCAAGCGATGCGCAGCGCAGAATGCGGCGTCGCGGCGAGCTCACGGGCATAGTTTTGTAGTTTGTGGCCCTTCGGGGTCGGCGCGGCGACCGTGTGAATAGGAATCTTGAGGTGCCAGGCCCAGAGACGGGTGCGCAAGATGTGGAAGTTGCTGGTGACGACGGTCATCGTCGAGCCGCGGGGTACCAGGCGCGCGGAATTTTCGAGGTTTTCGTTCGTACTGGTGGCCAGGGGCTCCAGGATGATGCGCTCCGGGTCGATGCCTTGGGCGGTGAGGTAGTTGTGCATCGGGAGCGCTTCCCCGTGCCCGCTGACCACGATGGGGGCTTGGGGGTATGCCTCGGCGAGGCGGGCGGCGGTGGCGAGGCGGGCGCGGAGCAGCGGTTCGGGGCGGCCGGCGGTGGTGCGGGAGCCGAGGACGACGATGGGGGCCGTCGGGTCAAGTGATGGTCGCCGGGAGGCTTCTCCGCCGTCGTTTTTGAACATAAGAATTAGGATACTTGAGGGCATTTGGCGGCCCATTCGGCGCCGTTAATGCCTATTTCTGCCAGAGGTTACCCCCGTTTTACTAACAATGTGACCATCTAGAACAAAGTTTTGCTTTAGGGGTTGCGTGGGGTGGTTGCGTGAATAGGATTGATGTCGTAAGGAACAAAGGTTCGAGCACCTCAAGGGGGTGAAGATCATGACCAAAGCGACGCAATCCATTGCCGAATGTGTAGCCGAAATCGAACAGGCATACTCCCGCCTGCACGCCGCCGTCACGGAGGTGGACTCGGTGTACTTTGGTGAGATCTACCCTTATTTCGAGAAGCTCGCTGCCCTCTCGGGCACCATCACTACTATCGATGCCGCCTTCGCGTTCATCGCCGAACGCGACGACGCCGGGCGCCACGTCAACTCCACGCGGGCGATGGACTACCTGATGAACCGGCTGGGGCTGTCCTACGGTGAGGCGAAGGACCGGCTCCGCAACGGGCAGACCATCTTCGGGACCGCTCCCCTGTCGGATCCGCCGCCCCTGCAGGACCCGCCGGAGGATGCTGAAGCGGGCGCCGGCAATGGCGCCGCTGATGGTTCGGCTGACGGTTCTGCTGCTGATGGGGACGCTGCGGCCGCCGCACAGGCAGAAGAAGAGCGCCGGAAGCAGGCCGAGGAGCGCCGCAGGAAGGCCGAAGAAGAGGCTCGTATTCGCCGGGAACGCGAGGAAAAGGCCCGCGCCGAGGCGCAGCGCAAGCTGCGGGAGAAGGAAGCTCTTCGCGGGCGCTACCTGTCCATCATCGACCGCGAGCTCAAGCACCTGAACGCGCACGCCACCCCGGGCCCGAACGAGCTGCGCAACAAGGCCATCGACGAGGCGAAGAAGCGAAATCTGAAGGACTTCGCCCAGTGGTTGCGCCGCGAGGTCCGTGCGGCGAATGCGCGCAGCCGGGATCCCTTCGGCAACCGGGACCGGTTCGCCGCCACCCGCAAGCGTCATTTGGAGTTCAGCCCCGCGGATGCCGACGGCGGCGTCCACGTCAGCGGTTACCTGGATGGCGCCACCGCGGCGCTGATGAGCCAGGCCTTCGCGCCCGCCACGCGTCCGGGCACCCCGGACCTGCCGCCGGAGGAAGACAAGCGTAACTACCGCCAGCGGATGGCGGACCAGTTCACCGCAATTTTGCAGGAGTACCTCGGCTCGCGCGAGAAGGCGCACCCCGGCCTGGGCTCCATCATCATCTCCGGAACGGTCGAGGACTTCGAGAACCTCAAGGCGGATTCCCTGCTGCCCACCAACACCGGGCACTCGCTGACCCCGCTGGACATTATCCGACTCGGGGCCGCGGCTAGTGATTACCTCTGCATCATGGACTGCGAGGACTTCCAGCCGCTGGCGCTAGGTCGCTCGAAGCGGACGGCGAGCTTCATGCAGAAGCTGGCGCTGATTGCCTCCGAGCTGGTTTGCTCCCACCCCGGGTGCGACCGGGCCGCCAATGCCTGCGATGTCCACCATCTGCAGGCCTGGTACTACGGCGGGGTCACGGACATACACAATCTGACATTGTTATGCCGCTCCCATCACGTCAATAACAACGACAGACAAGATGGCAGAGGAAACATGGGCCATGCGGCCAGGGATCCTCGCAGCGGAAGGGTCGGGTTCGTCAGGCCCGGAAGTAGCGACGTCGAATGCAACGAATCAGTCGCCGCCCAAGAGGCCGCCGGGTATAAGCTCCGAAGGCAAACCGCGGCCGCTAGTTAAGACGGCCTAGTTGAAACAGTAGTGAGTGCCGGTAGTAGATGTCTGTAGTGGATACATGGATACCGGTAGTGGAGCCTGCCCGCGGCTAGATCAATGGGATCCGTGTGAGATCCGTGTGGGTTCCGTGTTAGTCACCCAGCAGTTTCCGGCGGAGGTTTGCGTCCTTTTCCTCCACCGAATCTGCCATGTCCTGCTGGTATTTGCTCATCTTCTCGATCAGCTGGGGATCGCCCGCGCCCAGGATCCGGACGGCCAGGAGGCCGGCGTTCTTGGCGCCGCCGATAGAAACGGTGGCGACCGGTACCCCTCCCGGCATCTGGACGATGGACAGCAAGGAATCCAGGCCGTCGAGCTCCTTCAGGGCCCGCGGGATACCGATGACCGGCAGCGGGGTGGCCGCCGCGACCATGCCCGGCAGGTGGGCCGCCCCGCCCGCACAAGCGATGATGGCCTGCAAGCCGCGGGTGTGGGCCTGCTTGGCGTAGGCGAGCATCTTCTCCGGAGTGCGGTGGGCCGAGACGACGCCGACCTCAAAGGGGACGCCAAATTCGGCCAGCACCTGGGCGGCCGGTTCGACGGTGGGCCAGTCGGAATCGGATCCCATGATGATGCCGACGCGGGCCTGGGTGTTCTCTGGGGTAGCGGTCATGCTGTGGGGCACTCCTTTGGTGAGTTTTGGGTTCTGGGTGCTGGGTTCTGGATCCTGGGGCCTGGATCCTGGGGCCAGGTTCTGAAGGCCGGGGCAAAGGTACGCGGGGCCTGAAGGCCGGGGTGAAGGTGCGCGGGGCCCGAAAGAAGCTGCCGGGCCCCGGTGGCCTAGTCGTCCCAGCGGGCGTTGACCAGGAAGCCGGCCGCCAGGCGGGCCTCGTGCCGGGTCTGCTCCGCGTCCTGGCCGGTCAGGTTGACGTGGCCAATCTTGCGGCCCGGGCGGTGGCCCTTGCCGTAGAGGTGGATCTTGGCCTGCGGGAAGCGGCGGTGGACCTCGACGGCGCGCTGGGCGATCGGCATCTCCGGATCCTCCTCGGCGCCCAGGACGTTGGCCATGACGGTGACCGGGGCGGTCGGGGTGGTCGACCCGAGCGGGTAATCGAGGACGGCCCGCAGGTGCTGCTCGAACTGGGAGGTCACGCAGCCATCCTGGGTCCAGTGGCCGGTGTTGTGGGGGCGCATCGCCAGTTCGTTGATGGCGATGTCTTCCTCGCCGGCATCGTTGGTGAAGGCGAAGAGCTCGACCGCAAGGACGCCGGTGACGCCGAGTGACTCGGCGACCAGGACGCCCAGTTGGGAGGCGCGGGACTCGAGGGCGGAGCTCAGCCCGGGGGCCGGGGCGACCGCCTCGGAGCAGATGCCGTCGCGCTGGACCGACTCGGTGATCGGCCAGGAAGCGGTCTGCCCCGACGGGGTGCGTGCCACCAGGGCGGACAGCTCGCGGGTCAGGGCGACCTTCTTCTCCGCCATCAGCGGGGTGCCGGCATCGAGGAGCTCGCTGACCAGGTTGACCAGCTCCTCCTCGGTGGAGGGGAACCAGACGCCCTTGCCGTCGTAGCCGCCGCGGCGGGCCTTCAAGCAAACCTGGCCGGAGGTGGCGGCCCAGAAAGAGGTGGCATCGTCAGTGCTGGTGATTTCGGCGAACTCCGGGACCGGGGCGCCGAGCTCCCGCAGGCGGCGGCGCATGACGAGCTTGTCCTGGGCGTTGACCAGGGCGGACGGCACCGGCTGCACGTTGTAACCGGCCTCGATGAGGGCCTCCAGGTGCTTGTTCGGGACGTGCTCGTGGTCGAAGGTGACCGCGTCCGCGCCCTCGACGGCCCGCAACAGGTCGTCGTAATCGGTGTAGTCGCCCACCACCACGTCGGCGCAGACCTGCGCTGCCGACGAATCAGGGCTGCCGGCCAGCAGGCGCAGCGATTGACCCAACTCGATGGCGGCGGTCTGCATCATCCGCGCCAGCTGACCGTCACCAATGACGGTGACCACTGGCATACCGGGGGCATGGGCTTGGGGATTTCCAGCTTGTTCACTCACGTTTTCAATCCTAGCGCGGCGCCGGCGGCTCGCGTGTCACCCCAGGAAACCGGGCATGACGGTACCCCAATTAGCTAGTAGCGGGCCGCTAGCGCCAGATGGGCGATCGCAGCGCCCGCAGCTGATCCCCGATGGCAGCCTCGACCTTCTTGGTCTTCGGCACGTCCGGGAAATACAGGGTCTGGTCGTAGCCGCGGATCGCCAGCGAAATCCCGCCCCGGCGACGCCGGGCGCCCACGATGTCGCGCAGGGGAATCGAATCCGTCCGGCCGCCCAAGCGGGCCGCCCGGGCGATGACGCGGCGGTCCGTGACGATGAAGCGCTTCCGGCGCGAACGGATCACCGGCAGCACGAAGCGCCACACGCTGAGCGCTCCCCACAACACGACCAGCGCGTTGCGCAGGCGCAGGTCCGCCCCCTGCGCGTCCAGCCAGCCGATGGCTATCCAGCACACCCCCGTAATCAGGATGAGCTCCAGCAGCGGGAAGACGAGCGTGCGGAACGGCGCGGTCACGTCGACCCGCTTGGCCTCACCGGGCCCCATCGTCATATATCCCATAGCGCCCTAAAGCTTACCTGGGATGGCATCGGCGGCGAAGGGCGGTGGAGGTTTCTAGCGCTGCGGCCGCAGGTGGGTCACGTCGCCGGCCGAGTAGTACTCGCCGCCCACGTTGATGCGGCCGTCGTCGGCAACGCCCTCGACGATGCCCTCCACATCACCCGTCGGCGCCTCCAAGCGCACCTCCTGGCCAATCGACGAGCACACCGCGCGGTAGTCCCGCATCAGCTGCGGGTCCTGGTTCTGCCACTGCGCGATGCGTCGGCGCAGGTTGGTCAGCAGGTCAATCGCCAGCTGGGTGCGGTCCGTGTCGCGGCCCTCCAGCGCTAGCGATGTCGCCTTCTCAATCGGCAGGTCCTCCCGGGTCAGGGTGACGTTCAGGCCCATGCCCAGCACGACGCGGGCGCTCGGGGCGGCGCCGGCCTCGGTCTTGGGGGCCACCTCGGCCTTGTTGATTTCGGCCTTGTTGACCTCTGCCTTGTTGACCTCGGTCTTGGGGGCCACCTCAGCCTTGTTGATTTCGGCCTTGTCGATCTCGGCCTTGTTGATCTCAGCATCGCCGGACTTGAACTCGCCGGTGGCCTTGCCCGATTTGAACTCGCCGCCCTTGAACTCGCCGGTCTTAAATCCGCCCGACTTGAAGGCGGCGCCGACCGGGCCGGCTTCGGCGAGGATGCCGCAGAGCTTGTTGCCGTCGATGTGGACGTCGTTCGGCCACTTCAGGACGGAACCCTCGACGGTGTCGGTCACCGCCAGGCCGCCCGCCAGGGGCAGGGTGCCCAGGTGCTCGAGGGAATCCGGAAGCAGCAGGACCGAGAAGATGAGCTGCTTGCCAGCCGGGGCGACCCACTTGCGGCCCAGGCGTCCCTTGCCGCTGACCTGCTCGTTGGCGAGGAGGACGGTGCCGTCGGCGACATCGTTAGCCCCCATCAGATCCGTGTTCGTGGATCCCGTCTGTTCCTTGTAGTCGACGGTGCTGTAAAGCCCGGACAGCGCGGCGCGGATGCGGTCCAGGTCCAGATCACTGCTGGGGTGCACGGCATCGTTGTGCTCAGTATTGTTTCGCTCAGTCATAACCCAAACAATACCCGCCGGGCCCGCGATCCCAGCGGCTGCGAGCGCCGCCGGGCCCGCGATCCCAGCGGCTGCGAGCGCCGCGGGGCCCACTACCCCCGGCGTGGGGGCAAGAACCCAAAAAACTATTCTTCCGGACGTTGGTGAATATAACCTGAAATACACCTACTGTTTCCCGAAAGGTAAATCACTATGATGCAGTCACCTTCCCGGCGCACCGTGCGCAACGGCGTCATCGCCAGCACCGCCGCCCTCGCCCTGGCGCTGACCGCCTGCAGCTCCGACTCCGGCAGCTCCAACGCCGACGGTTCCGCCACCGAGAACACCGACGGCCGTGGCCCCATCACCTTCGCCATGGGCAAGAACGACACGGACAAGATCCAGCCCATCATCGAGAAGTGGAACGAGGAGCACCCCGAGGAGAAAGTCACCCTCGAAGAGCTCGCCGGTGAGGCCGACGCCCAGCGGGAGACCCTCGTGCAGTCCCTGCAGGCCGGCAACTCCGACTACGACGTCATGGCCCTCGACGTCGTCTGGACCGCCGACTTCGCCGCCAACCAGTGGCTCGCCCCGCTGACCGAGGACCTGGCCGTCGACACCGACGGCCTGCTGCCGGCCACCGTCGAGTCCGCCACCTACAACGACACCCTCTACGCCCTGCCGCAGAACACCAACGGCCAGCTGCTCTACCGCAACACGGAGCTCGCCCCCGAGGAAGTGTCCACCTTCGACGACGTCAAGTCCGCCTGCGAGGCGCTCAAGGACGACACCGACTGCCTGACCACCCAGCTCAAGCAGTACGAGGGCCTGACCGTCAACACCGTCGGCTTCATCGAGGGCTGGGGCGGCAAGGTCCTGGCCGACGACGGCACCATCACCGTCGACTCCGCCGAGGCCAAGGAGGGCCTGCAGGCCCTGGTCGACGCCTACGAGGACGGCACCATCTCCCCGGATTCGACCGCCGCCACCGAGGAGGAGACCAACCTGGCGTTCACCGAGGGCAAGTCGGCCTTCGCCATCAACTGGCCGTACATGTACACCAACGCCGAGGAGTCCCCAGAGACCCAGGGCAAGTTCGAGGTCCAGCCTCTGGTCGCCAAGGACGGCGTGGGCGTGTCCACCCTGGGCGGCTACAACAACGGCATCAACATCAACTCCGAGTACAAGGCCACGGCCCGCGACTTCATCGAGTACATCATCAACGAGGAGAACCAGACCTCCTTCGCGGAGGCCTCCTTCCCGCCGGTGCTGGCCTCCATCTACGATGACCCGGAGCTCATCGAGAAGTTCCCGTACCTGCCGGCCCTGAAGGAGTCCCTGGAGGCCGCCTCCCCGCGTCCGGTCTCCCCGTTCTACTCCGCCATCTCCAAGGCCATCCAGGACAACGCCTACGCCGCCATCACCGACGGCAAGAGCGTTGACGATGCCACCAAGGACATGAAGGCCGCCATCGAGTCTGCCTCCCAGGCCTAGACCTCCCAGGCTTAAGCCTCCCAGGCCTCAGGCCCGCCCGGCCCCGGCCGGACACCAACCTAGCGAACGATGCCCCTTCCCGTGCGGCGAGGTGGCATCGTTCGCTTTTGTATGAACACGGCGAGTTTCGAGGCTGCGTCGGGGCCGTGCGTTATGATCAGTGCCATCCTCAGTGCAAACCATTGCACGCCGCACAGCAGCGGTGATTCGCCGCAGCGTTAATTCGCAGCAGTAGAGCAAACATCAGAAAGGCCAAGCGCGTGACCGAGAAAACCGCCCAACGGCGCCGCCCCTCGCCCAAGTCTCGGGCCTGGGTGCCCGCCGGGCTCATCGCGCCCGCGATCATCGTGCTGGCGATCGTGATCGGCTACCCCGTCATCCGGGCCATCATCCTGTCGTTCAAGGGCAACCGGCAGCTCGACCCGACCACCGGGCTCTTCGTCGAGGGCCAGTTCGCCGGGCTGGACAACTACCTGTACTGGATCACCAACCAGTGCATGTCGCCGTCCGGCGTGGCCGCCACCTGCCCGCCCGGGGTTATTGCGACCGACTTCTGGCCGGCCGTGCAGATCACGCTGTTTTTTACCGTCGTGACCGTGACCCTCGAGACCATCCTGGGCATGGCCATGGCGCTCATCATGAACGGCAACTACCGCGGCCGCGGCTTCGTGCGCGCCGCCGTCCTCATCCCCTGGGCCATCCCCACCGCCGTGACCGCCAAGCTGTGGCAGTTCATGTTCGCCCCGCAGGGCGTAGTCAACTCCCTGCTCGGCACCGACATCGCCTGGACCACCGACCCCTTCTACGCCCGGCTGGCCGTCATCATCGCCGACGTGTGGAAGACCTCCCCGTTCATGGCCCTGCTCATCCTCGCCGGCCTGCAGATGATCCCGAAGGACGTCTACGAGGCCGCCCGCATGGACGGCGCCAGCCGCCTGCAGATCTTTACCCGCATCACCCTGCCGCTGGTCCGGCCGGCCCTGATGGTGGCCATCCTCTTCCGCACCCTCGACGCGCTGCGCATGTACGACCTGCCGGTCATCATGATTTCCAGCTCCTCGAACTCGCCGACCGCCACCATCTCCCAGCTGGTCGTCGAGGACATGCGCCAGGGCAACTTCAACTCCGCCTCCGCGCTGTCCACCCTGATCTTCCTGCTCATCTTCTTCGTCGCCTTCATCCTCATCCGCTTCCTGGGCGCCAACATCGCGGGCACCGCCGAGGAGCCCCGCAAACGGCGAAACCTGCCGTGGGGCCGGAAGAAGGCCCCGGGTGAGCCCGCGGCTGAGGAAGCAGCGGCATCGGCAAGCACCGCGTCGGCAGCGCCTGCCTCTGCCGTACCCGCCTCTGCCCAATCCAAGAAGGAGGCCAAGTAATGAAATCGCGCATCTCCTGGGGAACCGTGGGCCACTTCGCCGGCATCCTCTTCATCATCTTCTGGGGGCTGGCCCCCTTCTACTGGATGGTCGTGACCGCCCTGCGGCACAAGGACCACACCTTTGACACCACCCCGTGGCCGACCCACCTGACCCTGGACAACTTCCGGGACGCCCTGGCCACCGACAAGGGCAACGACTTCCTCGGGGCCCTGACCAACTCGCTGGTCATCTCCCTGGTCACCACCGCCCTGGCCGTGCTGGTGGGCGCGTTCACCGCCTACGCCCTGGCGCGCTACGATTTCCCGGGCAAGGGCATCGTCACCGGCGTCATCCTGGCGGCCTCCATGTTCCCGGCCATCGCGCTGGTCACCCCGCTCTTCCAGCTCTTCGGCGACCTGGACTGGATTGGCACCTACCGGGCCATGATCATCCCGAACATCTCCTTCGCCCTCCCGCTGACCATCTACACCCTGCTCAGCTTCTTTAGGCAGCTGCCCTGGGAGTTGGAGGAGGCCGCCCGCGTCGACGGCGCCACCAAGGCGCAGGCCTTCCGCATGATCTTGCTGCCCCTGGCCGCCCCGGCCCTGTTCACCACGGCCATCATCGCGTTCATCACCACCTGGAACGAGTTCATGCTGGCCCGCCAGCTCTCCTCCACCGACACCGAGCCGGTCACCGTGGCCATCGCGCGCTTCTCCGGGCCCTCGGCCTTCGAGTACCCCTACGCGGCCACCATGGCTGCCGGCGCCCTGGTGACCATCCCGCTCATCATCATGGTCCTGATCTTCCAGCACCGGATCGTGGCCGGCCTGACCGCCGGCGGGGTCAAGGGCTAGGCGGCCGCATGCGCCACTCCCTCCTCTGGGACACGGCCTTAGGGTTTTGCGGCTTCTTCGCCGCCTTGGCTATCCTCCAGGCCGTGGTCAACCTCTTCCGCCCCGAACCGGCGATCTGGCCCGGCCTCCTAGCCGGGGTCTTGTGCCTGGCCCTGTACGGGATCTACCGCGCCAAGCGCGCGCACCTGGCCCGGACCGGACCGAGCACCCAGCCGCACACCGCGGCCCAAAACACGGCGCCCCACAACACCGCGCCCCGAAACACCCTTCCCCAACAGAAAGACCGAGCATGAGCTGGTACCACAACGCCGTTTTCTATCAAGCCCTGGTGCACGCCTTTAAGGACGGCAAGGGCGAGGGCATCGGCACGCTCAGCGGCGTGACGGAGAAGCTGGACTACCTGCAGTGGCTGGGCATTGATTGCCTGTGGCTGCCGCCGTTTTACGCCTCCCCGCTGCGCGACGACGGCTACGACATCGCCGACTATTACGAGGTCAACCCGGTCTACGGCAGCATGGAAGACGTCGAGGAGCTCATCGCCGCCATCCACGCCCGCGGCATGCGCATCATCACCGACCTGGCGCTGAACCACACCTCCTCCGATCACCGCTGGTTCCAGGCCTCCCGGCAGGACCCGGAAGGCCCCTACGGCGACTACTACGTCTGGGGCGACGATCCGAACCGCTACTCGGAAATCCGCATCATCTTCACCGACGTCGAGGAGTCCAACTGGGCCTGGGACCCGGTGCGCGAGCAGTACTACTTCCACCGCTTCTACTCCCACCAGCCGGATCTCAACTACGACAACCCGGCCGTGCGCGAAGAGGTCAAAAACGTCATCCGCTTCTGGCTGGACAAGGGCATCGACGGCTTCCGCCTGGACGCCATCCCCTACCTCTACGAGCGCGACGGGCTGGGCGGCGAGTCCCTGCCGGAGACCATCGCCTTCATCGAGGAGATCCGCGCGCTTATCGATGCCGAATTCCCCGGCACCGTCATGATCGCCGAGGCCAACCAGCCGCCGGCCGAAACGCGCGAGTTCTTCGGTGACGGCAACCGCTTCCACATGGTCTTCAACTTCCCCGTCATGCCGCGCCTCTACCAGGCGCTGGCACTGAACTCGGCCACCCCGATCTATGAGATCATGGACTATCTCGGATCCCTGCCCGCCAGCTGCCAGTGGGGCACCTTCCTGCGCAACCACGACGAGCTGACCCTGGAGATGGTCGACGAGTCCGTGCGCGATCAGATGTACGCGGCCTACCTGCCGGACGATGCCATGCGGGCCCACCTAGGCATCGCCCGCCGGCTGATGCCGCTGATGGGCGGAGACCGCCGCAAGGTGGAGCTGATGTTTTCGCTCCTGTTCACCCTGCCCGGCGCCCCGTTTATTTACTACGGCGACGAGATCGGAATGCTGGACAACCCGGCCCTGCCCGACCGGCACGCCGTGCGCACCCCGATGCAGTGGGACGAGACCGAGCACGCCGGCTTTAGCACCCGCGCCCCGCAGCGCTGGGCCGTGGTCGGCGGGGCCTCCGTGGCCGCGCAGGCCAACAACGAGGACTCGCTGCTGCACACGGTGCGCCGCATGATCGCCGCCCGGCACGCCCACCCCGAGCTGGGCACGGCCGAGTTTGAGCCCGTCGAGACGGGCCACGAGGTGGTCCTGGGCTTCCAGCGCGGCGGCCTGCTGTGCCTGCACAACTTCTCCGCCGAACCGGTGGATCTGGGACCGGTCGACCTGGGGCCGTACGGCTACAGCTGGCTGCCGGCCGAATACCTGAGCTAGCGCTAGGCCCAGTCTGGGGCATCGCCCAGCCGCAGCTCGGAGTACTTCGCCTCCGGGGCGCTGGCCTGGTAGGGCTTGCCCGTCGGCTCCCAGACCTGGTCGGTGCTGCAGCGCACGTCCTGGGCGTCGACGTCGAGCATCGTAAAGCCCCAGACCAGCTGGCCCTGCGACTGCGGCGACAGGGTGTAGGGGCCGACCTTCTGCTTGAGCTTCCAGTGCTGCTCGGAGACGTAGTTGAAGCCGTAGGTCTGGGTCAGCACCTTGGCCAGCTCGCCCTCGCCGGTGATCCCGGCGCCGACCTCGATGGTCTGGGTGCGGGCCTGGGTCACGGTGTGGCTGACCGGCACCGGGCCGTCGGTGTTGTTGGCCACGCTGGTGGCATCGGTCTGCTTGAACCAACGCCGCTGCGCGGAGACGTAGGTGCCCATAAAACCGGGCGTCGCGCAGTGCGATCCCGGGGCGTAGTCATCGTTCCAGCGCTGCGGCAGCTCGAAATCCGCCGCCGGGGAGACCGCACCTGCCGATGCCGGGTAGCCCAGCGCCACCACCACCGGCAGGCACAGCGCCGCGAGTCCGGCGCGCCGCTTTCCCGCCATGCTTACTCGCCCCAATCAGTGTTGTCGCGGGTGGAGACCTGGACGTGGCGCTCCTTCGGTAGGGTGGCGGTGAACTTGCCGCCGTTGGGCTGCCAGGTGTGGTCGGAGCCGCAGACGGTCTTCTGGCCCTCGAAGTCGGAGACGACCCAGCCGGCCTTGAGCACCGCGGTCTTGCCCGGGGCGATGTCGTACGGGCCGACCTGCTCACCGACCTCGTAGGACTGGCTGTCGGTGTAGCTGGAGGAGAAGCTGATGTTGATGAGATCCAGCAGCTTGAAGTCGATGCCGGCAGAGACGTTCCAGGTCTTGGTCTTGGTCTCCTTGATGGAGCGGGTCACTGGCAGCGGCTCATCGTTGTAGTTGGACACGGTCCAGGTGCCGGCGGAGCCGTCGAAGTAGGTGCGCTTGATGTCGACGGTCTGGCCGGTATCGCCCGGGTTGGCGCACTGCTCGCCGATGACGGTCGGGTTGGCCGGGCCCAGGTCGCGGGCCGGCAGGGCCTGGGCGGCCGGGGCGCCGGACGCGGCGGCGACGATGCCGCCGGCCAGGGCCAGGCCGGTCAGGCCGGCGAGGGCGCGGGAAGAGATTGCGTTGAATGCGTGCATGAGGAAACTCCTTGAAGTATGTGGTTTTGGGTGGCCTGGGGTTAGTAGGTGGACTGGGTGGGCACCGGCAGCGACCGGTACTCGTCCGGGGTGACGTCGACGGTGCGCTTGGCCCCGCCCGGGCTGGTGATGGTGGCCTCGGCCCAGAAGCCGCTGGGCGCCGAGGTCTGCTTGTAGTTCGAGGTCAGGCTGTACTTGCCGTCCTTGCCGCAGGTGATTTCGCGGTAGTTGATGCGGGTCATCGTCGTGCCGTACTCGACGCGCACGCGCTCCCCGGCGGCCAGGTCCACGTGGCCCAGCTCCGTGCCGACCGGCATGTAGGCGCGCTTGACGGCGCCGACGGACTCGAGCCAGCCGCGCGGGATGTCGCCGCGGTTGCCCTGCCAGTTGGTGTACGGGTGGTGCTCCGCGCCGACGACGAAGTCGGTGACCGGGGCGTACTCGTAATCCTTCTTCGACCAGTTGAGGAAGTCGGTGGAATAGCCGGGCTTCCGGTAGGTCGGCTGGACGGCGGTGATGTCCAGCGGGTACCAGGTGCGGGTGCCGGCCTCGCAGGCGTCGCCCTCATTGGGCCAGTCGTCCTCGCGCTGCGGCTCGGTGGTCGGTTCGACGACCTCGTCGCGGGCCGGATCGGCGATCTTTTCCAGGCTGGGCCCAGACACGGAGGTATAGGTGCCGTCGATGGGCTTGCTGTTCGCGCCCGGGGATCGCGAGGGGATCTCCATGGCCAGATCGGAGACGGTGCCGTCCGCCCGGATGATGTAGGCAAACGCGTAGCGCTCAGCCGGGCCGGTGCCGCGCACGACGTTTGCGCCCGGGGTGTTTTCCAGGCGGCCGTCGTTGCAGCTGACGAACATGGAGATGAAGTCTTTTTCAATGACGCCGTACTCGACGCGGAGGGACTCGCCCGGGGCCAGCTTGACCGGGCCGAAGGTTTCGGTGTCGCGCCAGCCGTTGGTCATCTTCAGGCCGATGTCGGACTTGGCGGTCGTGTTCCAACCGTTGGGCAGCTTGGCCTTGGAGTTGGCATCGATCTCGTGGTTGGTGCCCGTTTCCACCTCGGCGGTGTAGGGAACTTCCTGATCGGTGGTGTTGGTGAATTGGAGCGTGCCGTCGCTGAGGTAGCGACGCCCGGTCTCCCCGAAGCGCCACTCGGGCTCCGGGTTGTTCTTGCCGGCGGCATCGCAGGACTTGTAGAGGTTGGCAATAGGGTAGCCCTGCGGCATGGGCGGAACAGCCCGTGCCGGAACTGCGGGGCTGGCCACCAGCGGGACCAGTGCCGCCGCGACGATGGCGACGGCTGCTCGTGCCCAGCCCTTCTTCCCTACGTTTAACGCCTTGGGTGCGTGCACTATAAGGGTTCCTTGTCTTGAGAGTGCGGCCCAAGACCCCTTCACTGAACTATACGGAGATTTTAAGCTTCCCGGAAGCTCCTGCGCAAGGGCAGGCGGAAACCACGTGCTGAACCGGAGCGCCCCGGCGGCGGGCTGGGCCAGCGGCGGGGTGACATCGGCAGCGACATTGGCAGCGGCGAGTTCCCCCTAATGGGGGCAGCCCGGGCACCCGGAAGAAACGTGAGGACAATCTCATATTTGACGCGCGAGCTGCGGATTTGGTTTCTCATGCAAAA
This sequence comes from Corynebacterium sp. LK2590, assembly GCF_040946105.1. Classification (NCBI taxonomy): domain Bacteria; kingdom Bacillati; phylum Actinomycetota; class Actinomycetes; order Mycobacteriales; family Corynebacteriaceae; genus Corynebacterium; species Corynebacterium sp. LK2590. Next base: position 68,923 of record NZ_JAYWMH010000004.1, on the reverse strand, counting down.
TTACCGCCGGTTGGGTCTAGAATGGAGGGGACTTTTCGCACTACCATCCCTGAACATGACCATTTCCTCACATTTGACGGAACTAGACAGCTTGAACGACGCCAACACCACCGCCGGCAAGATCGCCGAGCTCAAACGCCGCCGCGCCGAGGCCGAGGCACCCCTGGGCCAGAAGGCCTTCGAGAAGGTGCACTCCCAGGAGCGCCTGACCGCCCGCGAGCGCTTGAACTACCTGCTGGACGAGGGATCCTTCGTCGAGACCGACATGCTGGCCAAGCACCGCACCACCGACTTCGGGATGGATGCCAAGCGGCCGACCACGGACGGCATCGTTACCGGCTGGGGCACCATCGACGGGCGCGAGGTGTGCATTTTCAGCCAGGACGGCACCGTCTTCGGCGGCGCCCTGGGCGAGGTCTACGGCGAGAAGATGGTCAAAATCATGGAGCTGGCCGTGACCACCGGCCGCCCGCTCATCGGCCTCTACGAGGGCGCGGGCGCGCGCATCCAGGACGGGGCGGTCTCCCTCGACTGGATCGCCCAGACCTTCTACCAAAACGTCAAGGCCTCCGGCGTCGTGCCCCAGATTTCCGTCATCATGGGCGCCTGCGCCGGCGGCAACGCCTACTCCCCCGCCCTGACCGACTTCGTGGTCATGGTGGACAAGAAGTCCAAGATGTTCGTCACCGGCCCCGACGTCATCAAGACCGTCACGGGCGAGGAAATCACGCAGGAGGAGCTCGGCGGCGCCGGCGTCCACATGGTCTCCGCCGGCAACTCCCACTACACCGCCGCCACCGACGAGGAGGCCCTCGACTGGGTCCACGACCTGCTGGGCTACCTGCCGTCCAACAACCAGCAGCGCAGCCCCGTCGAGCCCTTCGAGCCGGTCACCGAGACCAGCGTCGACGACCTGGCTCTGGACGAAATCATCCCGGACTCGCCCACCCAGCCCTACGACGTCAAGGACGTCATCGCCGCTCTGACCGACGACGCCGAGTACCTGGAGATCCAGGCCGAGCGCGCCGAGAACGTCGTCATCGCCTTCGGGCGCATCGAGGGCCAGACCGTCGGGTTCGTGGCCAACCAGCCGCAGGTCTTCGCCGGCTGCCTGGACATCGACTCCTCCGAGAAGGCCGCCCGCTTCGTGCGCACCTGCGACGCCTACAACATCCCGATCGTCATGCTCGTCGACGTCCCCGGCTTCCTGCCGGGCGCGTCCCAGGAGCACGACGGCATCCTGCGCCACGGCGCCAAGCTGCTCTACGCCTACGGCGAGGCCACCGTCCCGAAGATCACGGTGACCATGCGCAAGGCCTACGGCGGCGCCTACTGCGTCATGGGTTCCAAGGGCTTGGGCGCGGACGTCAACCTCGCCTGGCCGACGGCCCAGATCGCCGTCATGGGCGCGGCCGGCGCCGTGGGATTCATCTACCGCAAGGAGCTCAAGGCCGCCCGCGAGAAGGGCGTCGACGAGCAGGCCCTGGCCAAGTCCTTCGAGCGCGAGTACGAAGACCACATGCTCAACCCGTACAAGGCCGCCGAGCGCGGGCTTATCGATGCCGTCATCCTGCCGTCCGAGACCCGCGCCATGGTGGCCAAGAACCTGCGGCTCTACGCCGACAAGTCCGTGCCGCGGCCCAGCCGCAAGCACGGCAACATGCCGCTCTAGCCCGCCCCTGGCTGGGACGGGCTGCGGCGGTTGCGGGGACTGCTGGAAGGGGTCCTGTTTTAGGCCGGCGGCACGTTGCCGGCCATCTCAATTTCTTCCGCTACCGGGTTCCAGGCAAAGGACGCGAACGAGCTGCCCGTCGGGTTGGCGTTAGCGTCGCCGTCCTGCGGCCAGCGGTAGGTGACATCCACCTGTCGGCCCGAGGCCCGGGTAATCTCCGGGGCGAAGCCGTAGGGCTCCACGGTCGCGGTGCCCAGGTATTCGCCCTGGTGGAAGAGCATGATGTGGTAGGGCGATGAGGCCGTCGCGCCGGTGACGGTGACGGCCGCCTCCCCCGCAGCGTTGTTGGCGCCGTTGGCGTCCTCGCCGCTCGGGGAGGCGTGGTCTTGCTGTCCCTGGCCTTTCTGTTCGTTGGCAGTGACCGGGTCGGTCTCCGCGACGGAAGCCACGGGGGCCTCGCTGGCGGGGGCGGATTCATTATCGGCTTTGTCTGCGTTCAGGCCCGAGCATCCGGCCAGCGCAAACACGGCGCCGGCGATACCGGTGGTTAGTATTCCTCACATGGTGGACATTGCCACTCCTAGACTCGTCAAGACTCCTGGATAGCCCCCATTATGACATGGGTCACCATGGATCCCGAATAACGTTTCCGCTTCAATGCCATGACAAAAAGCTGCCTGAAAGCTGTCCCTACGGTGTCTTTTAGATGTGTCGGAGCGGTGCCGCTTGGAGGCCAGCGCGGTGCCCCTTGGGTGTCGCCGCCATGTTGGTTGGATGCCGGCGCAGTGCCGGAGGGACGTCGTCGAGGTGCCACGAGGTGTTAACAGAAACGGGGCGGGCGCCGACTAAAAGGGAGGACCCAGGCAGCCGGAGGGGCCGAGGATACCTTCGGCGCCGCCCGCAGACCACAGGCTGCGAGTTTGTTTTATTTTTAGAGGTTGTAGACTAAGCGATTATGACAGATAAACCGGATCTGAAAACGACTGCCGGCAAGATCACCGATCTGGACAACCGCCTGAGCGAGTCCCGCCAGCCCACCGGCGCTGAGGGCTCGACCGACGCCCGCCAGCGGGTGCTCGACCTGCTGGACGAGGGATCTTTCGTCGAGACGGACGCCCTGGCCCGCCACCGCTCCACCGACTTCGGGCGCGAGCACGACCGCCCCTACACCGACGGCGTGGTGACCGGCTACGGCACCATCGACGGCCGCCGCGTCTGCGTCTTCAGCCAGGACGCCACCGTCTTCGAGGGCACCCTGGGCGAGGTCACCGGGGAAAAGATCTGCAAGCTCTACGACCTGGCGCTGAAGACCGGCGTGCCCATGGTGGGCATCCACGAGTCGGCGGGCCCGCGCGTGCAGGAGGGCATCGTCAGCCTGAGCATGCATGCGCGCATCATGGCCGCCGTCACGCGCGCCTCCGGCCTCATCCCGCAGGTGGCCGTCGTGGTCGGCGACAACGAGGGCATGGCCGCCTTCGCCCCGGCCCTGGCCGATCTGGTCATCGTGGCCCGCGGCGGCGCCCTGCACCAGGCGGCCCCGGCCGTGGTCCAGGAGGTCGCCGGCGCCGAGACGACCGCCGAGGAGCTCGGTAGCGCGGACGCCCTGGCCACCAACGGCACCGCCCACCTCATCGCGGAGACCGACGCCCAGGCCCTGGACTTGGCGCGCACCGCCCTGGCCTACCTACCGGTCAACAACCGCGCCGAGGCCCCGCGCACGGACGCGGAGATCTCCCATGGATCCATCGCGGACAACGTCGACGAGACCGCCCGCGCCCTGGATTCCATCGTGCCCGACGAGGAGACCGGCGCCTTCGACATCACCGAGGTCATCGCGGCCGTGGTGGATCCGGATTCCTTCTTCGAAATCCAGGCCGACTTCGCCGGCAACGTCGTGACCGGCTTCGCGCGCATCGAGGGCCGCGCCGTGGGGTTAGTGGCCAACCAGCCGCTGGCCCTGGCCGGCACCCTGGACGGGGCGGCCTGCGACAAGGCGGCCCGGTTCATCCGCACCTGCGACGCCTTTAATACCCCCATCATCGAGTTCGTCGACTCGCCCGGCTTCCTGCCTCAGCCGGCCGAGGAGCAGGCCGGCCTACTGCGCCGCGCCAACAAGCTGGCCTTCGCCTTCGCCGAGGCCAGCGTCGGCAAGCTGACAATCATCACCCGCAAGGCCATCGGCCCGGCCTACGTCTTCATGGGATCCAAGGACCTGGGCGCCGACCTGGCTTATGCCTGGCCCACCGCCCAGATCGCGGTCACCCAGGCCTCCCAGGCCGCCCGCGCCATCTACGGGGACGCGGCCACGCCCGAGCAGGAAGCGGAGCTGGCCGAGCAGTTCTTGCACCCCTACGCCGCGGCCGAGCGCGGGCTGGTCGACGCCGTTATCGAGCCGGCCACCACCCGCGGCCACCTGGTCGAGGGGCTGCGCCTGCTCGAGCGCAAGATTTCCCAACCCTCCATGAAAAAGCACGGTAATATAACGCTCTAACGCCCGCCCCGCCCGTGCCAGTTACCACCCACCGTGAGGAGCCACCCGCAGTGACCGATACCGCCTCCGCAGCAGTGTCCGAATCCAAGCCCCTGTTCCAAGTAGTCAAGGGCCAGCCCAGCGACACCGAGATCGCGGCCCTGACCGCCGTGTTCACCCAGCTCGCCGCCCAGGCCCGCGCGGCCGCCGCCGGCGCCGGCACGGGCGAGCGCAACCTGTGGGGCGCACGCGACTACGGCCGGCGCGGCCTGCCGGGCCGGGTGGAATACAACCCGAACGCCTTCCGCAACGTGCGTTACTACTAACGATGCCCGCTGCTAACAACGCCGCCGCGGCGCGCCGGCCGCGCATCGTCCTGGCCTCCCAGTCGCCGTCACGGGCCGGCATCCTGCGATCCGGCGGGATTGACCCGGTGCTGGCCCCCGCCGGGGTGGACGAGGAGGCCATCCGGGCAGGCCTGCCGGACGCCTCCCCCGCCGAGGTCGTCGCCGCCCTGGCGCGCGCCAAGGCCCAGGCCGTGGCCACCGAACACGCCGCGGACTACGCCGGCGACGTCATCATCGGCGGCGACAGCATGCTCCTGCTGGACGGGCAGCTGCAGGGCAAGCCGCACACCCGCGCGGCCACCGTGGAGCGCTGGCGCGCCCAGGCCGGGCGCACCGCACACCTTTTGACCGGGCACTGCGTTATCTTCAGCGGGGAGGAATTCGTGGAGACCGCCAGCACGGCGGTCCACTTCGCCGCGGCCGAGGAGGCCGACATCGACGCCTACGCCGCAACCGGCGAGCCGCTCGAATGCGCCGGCGCGTTCACCCTGGAGGCCCTGGGCGGCTGGTTCATCGACGGCATCGAGGGCGATCCCTCCTCCGTTATCGGCCTGTCCCTGCCGGTGGTGCGCCGGGCGCTGTACTCCTTCGGCCTGCGCGTGGCGGATTTCTGGGACTAGCCTTTTCTGGGACTAGCGTTGGGCCCCCTAAAACGCCGCCGACAGGACCGGGTGGGCGCGACTATACTGGCATGCCATGGAGATGAAAGACATGCTTGCCCCTAACCCGATCAAGCTGCCGGCGGATCCCGGTGCGGAGTCCACGCAGGACCTGTCCGCCGGCATCGTCGAGCACCCCGACTCGCCGCTGCTGTGGGCCACCCTGGCCGAGCAGGAGCTGGCCCGGCTGCGCTCCGACGAGGCCCTGCCGACCGCGTATATCACCGCCTACGCCTACGCGCGCACCGGCTACCACCGCAGCCTGGACCGCCTGCGCGGCAACGGCTGGAAGGGCTGGGGCCCAGTCCCCTATTCCCACGAGCCGAACCAGGGCGTGCTGCGCGCCATCGCGGCCCTGGCGCACGCGGCCCAGGCCATCGGCGAGCAGGACGAGTACGACCGCCTGCGCCAGATGCTTAGCGATGCCGACCCGGAGTCGGTCGCTGCCCTGCTGGACTAGCTAGGCTGGCTTAGACACTAAAAACCGCCCCGGGAGGCTGATTTAGCCCCGGGGCGGTTTATCGTTGCCGGTGGTTGTTGGCCGGTCTTAGGCGGCGCCGTGCTTGGCCTCGACGCGGGAGATGGCCTCGGCGGCCACCTTCTGCTGGATGCCCATGTCCAGCTCGGAGGTGAAGCCCACGCAGGAGCAGTTGATTTCGCCCAGGACGTAGGTGTCCTCGCCGTTCTCGCCGTCGGCGAGCATGAAGTCGGCGGTCCAGATCAGCGGGATGTTGTCGCCGCCGAGCTTCTCCGCGATGACCGGGCGGACCTCGGCGAACATGTCGACCAGATCCTGCCAGGACTCCGGGGAGTCGTAGGTGTACTTCGCGCCGGAGAACAGCGTGGCGGAGAAGTTGTCGCCGCCCTCGGCCGGCTTCTTGTGGACCACGAAGACCGGCTCCACGCCGACCAGGAGGATGCGGATTTCGCCCTCGACGATGCGCGGCATGAAGCGCATGTCCACCAGCATGCCGTTATCGCCCTCGATGTACTGGTCGCAGAAGTCCATGAACTCGCCCAGCTGGCGCTCCTCGGTGTGGTTGTCCACGGCCTCGGTGCACTTGAGCTCGGTATCCAGCGGCAGCGTGGTGCCCGGCTCAACACTGGCGGCCAGCTCCTTGTCCTTGAGCTGCACGCGCCAGATGCCGGAGCCGGTGGACCCGCGGTTCTGCTTGAGGACGCGCTCGCCGTAGGACAGGGTCTGCGGGAAGGTCTCGTGGAAGCTCTCGACGTCGTAGTAGGCCTGGGTGTCCTCCGGGACCAGGTCGGTCTGATTCAGCTTGACCAGGGCGTCCTTGGCGCCGTAGGCCATCATCTCCTCCGGGGTGGACATGCCCACCAGGCCGGCCTCGGACAGCTTGGTCAGGAGATCGAAGTAGCCCTTCTCCCCGCCCGGGATGTTGCCCGGGTTCACGCGGGAGATGTAGGCGTCGAAGTTGTTGGAGACGTAGTCGAAGAGATCCTCGGACCACTCCGGGCGGAAGTAGACGACCTCGGAGTGCCAGCCGGCCTCCTGCAGAGACTCGACGATGGGCATGGTGTCCTTGCGGTGGCCGTTGAACTGCTTGTCGGATCCGCCTTCAACTTCGAAGACGACGATGGCTTTGTGCATGGGTGAAACCTTTCGGGAAAGGGGGCATCGGTCACGTCTGGGGCACCGGATTTCTAGCGGCTCCCACACCCTTTAATTTATCGGACTTCCCGCCGCCGCGCGCGCCGGGAATTACCCCCTCTATCCCACCTTTAAGCGGGGTTTTTGGGGGTTGATCAGGCCGGGCGGAAAGCGCGCGTGCACCCTACCAGCACACTTGTTATAACCAGCGCCCCGGCGGGGCGGCGCAGGGCCCGGGGAAGGGGCATCGGCGGGCGCAGGAATGTATTAAATACCACACCCGTCGCGGGGAAGTGACCAATCGTTTTCCGCGCGGTAAAGTATGTGGCAGTAAAAGTTATACGCAGATTCAACCGTGACTCAGCCCCGCCGGCCCCAGCCCCGGCGCCTGGGTCAACACTTTTCGGACCGCGCCGTGAAGCCCCCTTTACCCAGCGCACGGCGCGCACCGCACCCCCGAAGAAAGGTTTCAAAGAGCATGACCGAATTCGACCCGCACCCGCCCTTCCAGGACTTCGCGCACCCCGGCCGCTTGGTCTCCGCGCCGTGGCTGTCCGCCCGGCTGGGGGTCAAAGGCCTGCGCGTCATCGAGGTCGATGAAGACTCCCTGCTCTACGACATCGGGCACATCCCCACCGCCAGCCGCATCAACTTCCAGAAGGAACTGATGGACCCTACCACCCGCGACATCATCGACGGCGCGGCCTTCCAGCAGCTCATGCAGGACAAGGGCATCAGCCGCGAGGACACCGTGGTCTTCTACGGCGACAAGTCCAACTGGTGGGCCGCCTACGCCCTGTGGGTCTTCGAGCTCTACGGACACCCGGACACGCGGCTGCTCGACGGCGGGCGCGACGCCTGGATGGCCGAGGAGCGCGACACCTCCTTCGCCGTGCCGGAATTCGCGGCCTCCGACTACCCGGCCGTCGAGCGCGACGACGCCCCGCATCGCGTCTTCGTCGACGAGCTGCGCTCCACCGACGCCGTCATTGTGGACACCCGCAGCCCCGAGGAATTCGCCGGCCAGCCGACCAGCGCCTCCCCGCAGGGCAACTCCGCCTACGGGACCACCATCCGCCACGGCCACATCCCGGGCGCGACCAACCTGGAGTGGGACCGCGCGATGTACCCGAACGGCACCTTCCGCTCCCTGGAGGAGCTGCGGGTCAACTACGGCAACCTGAATGCCGGGGATCCCACCATCCTCTATTCGCACGTCGGCGCGCAGGCCGCGCACACCTGGTTCGTCCTCAAATTCCTGCTGGGAGTCGAGAACGTCCGCACCTACGACGGCTCCTGGGCCGAGTGGGGCAATATGGTTCGAATGCCCATCGAGCGCTAGAATCCTAGTGTCTAAGCCGAGCTGGGTGTAACACGCCGGAGAAATTCCCGTATCTAACCTGGTACGGGATTATTTTTTGCATAATTTTTAGAACCTGACGGTTTTCTCATGTTTTGATGTGCAAGAATAGTAAGCGATCCAATACTAGTTTTTCAGGAGGATTCCTGCTGTGGCAGTTGAACAAAAGAAGATCACCAAGGTGCTCATCGCCAACCGTGGTGAGATCGCAGTTCGCGTCATCCGCGCTGCGCGCGATGCCGGCATCAGCTCCGTAGCGGTCTACGCCGAGCCCGATGCCACCGCCCCCTTCGTCGAGCTTGCCGACGAGGCCTTCGCGCTGGGCGGGACCACCTCTGCCGAGTCCTATTTGGTCTTCGACAAGATCCTCGACGCCGCCGCCAAGTCCGGCGCCGACGCCATCCACCCGGGCTACGGCTTCCTGTCCGAGAACGCCGACTTCGCCCAGGCCGTCCTCGACGCCGGCCTCATCTGGATCGGCCCCTCCCCGGAGGCCATCGCGGCCCTGGGCGACAAGGTCACCGCCCGGCGCATCGCGGAGCGGGCCGACGCCCCCATGGCTCCGGGCACCAAGGACCCGGTGGCCGAGTCCGCGGAGGTCGAGGCCTTCGCCCAGGAGCACGGCCTGCCGGTGGCCATCAAGGCGGCCTTCGGCGGCGGCGGCCGCGGCATGAAGGTCGCCTACACGCACGAGGAGATCCCGGAGCTTTTCGAGTCCGCCACCCGCGAGGCCGTGACCGCCTTCGGCCGCGGCGAGTGCTTCGTGGAGCGCTACCTGGACAAGGCCCGCCACGTCGAGGCCCAGGTCCTGGCCGACATGCACGGCAACGTCGTGGTGGTCGGCACCCGCGACTGCTCCCTGCAGCGCCGCTTCCAGAAGCTGGTCGAGGAGGCGCCGGCCCCCTTCCTGACCGACGAGCAGCGCGCCACCATCCACGACTCGGCCAAGCGCATCTGCCGCGAGGCCGGCTACTACGGCGCCGGCACCGTGGAATACCTGGTCGGATCCGACGGGCTCATCTCCTTCCTCGAGGTCAACACCCGCCTGCAGGTCGAGCACCCGGTCTCCGAGGAGACCACCGGCCTGGACCTGGTGCGCGAGCAGTTCCGCATCGCCCAGGGCGAAAAGCTGCCCTTTAGCGAGGACCCGACCCCGCGCGGCCACGCCTTCGAGTTCCGCATCAACGGCGAGGACGCCGCCGCCGGCTTCATGCCGGCCCCGGGCACCGTGGTGGATTACCGCGAGCCGACCGGCCCGGGCGTGCGCGTGGACTCCGGCGTGCGCGCCGGCAGCGTCATCGGCGGCCAGTTCGACTCCATGCTGGGCAAGCTCATCGTCTGGGGCCCGGACCGCGAGACCGCCCTGCAGCGCTCCGCCCGCGCCCTGGGAGAATTCACCGTCACCGGCCTGCCGACGGTCATCCCCTTCCACCAGGCCATCGTGGCCGATCCCGCCTTCCGCGGCGACGGCGAGTCCTTCGACGTCTACACCAAGTGGATCGAGGAGGAGTGGTCCGGTGACCTGCCGGCCTACCAGGATCCGGACGCCGAGGCCGAGGACGCCGAGGCCCTGCCGGCCCAGAAGTACGTCGTGGAGGTCAACGGCCGCCGCGTCGAGGTGGCCCTGCCGGGCGATCTGGTGCTGGGCGCCGGCGCGGGGGCGCCGAAGAAGAAGTCCAAGAAGCGCCGCGGCGGCGGCTCCAAGGCGGCCGTGTCCGGCGACGCCGTGGTCGCGCCCATGCAGGGCACCGTCATCAAGGTCGCCGTCGAGGAGGGCCAGGAGGTCGCCGAGGGCGACGTCCTCATCGTGCTGGAGGCCATGAAGATGGAAAACCCGGTCAAGGCCCACAAGGCCGGCGTGGTCACGGGCCTGGCCGTGGAGACCGGCGCCCAGATCAACAAGGGCAACCCCATGCTGGAGATCAAGTAGCTAGGCTGGTGGGCATGACTGATAATGCCCACTCCCCTTCTGAGCACCGCACCCCGCTGCACCCCGACGTCAACGACACGGGGATCAGGCTGCGGCTGGCCCAGGATGATGACCGCACCTACCTGTCGCGCCTGTTCTACCTGACCGACGTGCTCGGTGACGAGACGGCCGCGCTGGGCGAGGAACACCTGCGCGACATCGGCCCCTACGTGGGCGAATGGTCCCCGCGCGTGGACGGCGGGGTCATCGCCATCTCCGAGTACGAGGTCCCGGCCGGCGGGGCCTGGCTGCGCTACTTCACAGGCGAGCACAAGGGCGTGGCCTACACCGGCCGCCCGGACGCCGATCCCCACGATGACAGCCAGTGGGCCACGGAATTCGACCCGGAAGACATCCCCGAACTGTGCATCGCCGTCGAGCGGCGCTACGCCGGCCTAGGCCTGGGCAAGCGCCTGCTGCGCAACGTCGTGGATCTCGCCCGGGAGCAGACCGCGCCGGCCGTCTCCCTGTGGGTCGATCCTCGCAACGAGCGGGCCCGCCGGCTCTACGATGCCGCCGGTTTCACCCCGCTGGAGGTCCCCGGCGGCGAACCGGGGACCATGATTTACTACTTCTAGCTTCTTAAGCTAGCTGACCACCACGATGAGGTCGCCGCCCTCGACCTTGGTGGCCTGGCCGATGGCCAGGCGCTCCACCGTGCCGGACTGGGTGGCGGAAATGGACGCCTCCATCTTCATGGCCTCGATGACGGCGACCTGATCGCCCTCTTCGACCTCGTCGCCGACCTTGACGGTCGGGTTGACCACGCCCGCGAACGGGGCGGCCACGTGGCCCGGGTTGGCCGAGTCGGCTTTCTCCACCGTCGCGACGGTGGACTCGGCGGAGTGGTCGCGCACCTTCATCGGGCGGATCTGGCCGTTGACGTTGAGGATGACCGAGCGCATGCCCTTCTCATCCGGCTCGCCGACCGCGTCCAGCCGCACGACCATGGCGTTAAGCGACTCGCGCTCCGTGCTGTTTTCCGGGAAGAAGTGGACGATCTTCTCCTCGCCCTCGGTCAGGCCGTAGAAGAACTCGGCATCGTTGAGCGCCTCGGTGTTGCCGTACTGGCGGCGGAACTCCTTGAACTCCTCGAACTGCTTCGGGAAGAGCAGGTGGTTGAGGGCCTCGCGGCGCTCGGTGAAATCCTCCGAGTCCAGGTGGCGGGCCTGATCGGCCGGGACCTCAGAAATCTGCGGCCCCTCCTTCTCGCCCGCGCGGCCGGAGAGGATCTTGTCGCGCAGCGGCGGCCAGCCGCTGGACGGGGTGCCCAGCTCGCCGCGCAGGAAGGCGATGACGGAGTCCGGGATGTCGTACTTGGTCGGCTCCTTGGCAAAGTCCGCCGGGTCCACGCCGGCGCCCACCAGGTGCAGCGCCAGGTCGCCCACGACCTTCGAGGACGGGGTGACCTTGGTCGGCCGGCCCAGCATCTCGTTGACGGCGGCGTAGGTGTCCTCGATGACCTCGAAGCGGTCGGCCAGGCCCAGCGCGGAGGCCTGGGCGCGCAGGTTGGACAGCTGGCCGCCCGGGATCTCGTGCTTGTAGACCCGGCCCGTCGGGCCCGGGATGCCGTTCTCAAACGGGGCGTAGACCTGGCGCACGGCCTCCCAGTAGGGCTCCAGGTCGGAGACGGCCTGCAGGTCGATGCCGGTGTCCCGCTTGGTGTTCGCCAGGGCCGCGACGATGGCGGACAGGGACGGCTGCGAGGTGGTGCCCGCCAGCGGGGCCGAGGCGCCATCGACGGCGTCGGCGCCGGACAGGGCCGCCGCGTAGTAGGTGGCCAGCTGGCCGCCCGCGGTGTCGTGGGTGTGCACGTGCACCGGCAGGTCGAAGTTCTTGCGCAGGGCCATGACCAGCTTGCTGGCCGCCTCCGGGCGCAGCAGGCCGGCCATGTCCTTGATGGCCAGCACGTGGGCGCCGGATTCGACGATCTGCTCGGCCAGGCGCAGGTAGTAGTCCAGCGTGTAGATGTCTTCCTTCGGCGAGGTCATGTCCCCGGAGTAGGCCATGGCGACCTCGGCGACGGTGGTGCCGGTCTCGAGGACGGCATCGATAGCCGGGCGCATCTGGCTGACGTCGTTCAGGGCGTCGAAGATGCGGAATACGTCCACGCCGGAGCGGGCGGCTTCCTCCACGAAGGAGTGGCAGACCTTGTCCGGGTACGGGGTGTAGCCGACGGTGTTGCGGCCGCGCAGCAGCATCTGGATGTTGACGTTCGGCATGGCCTCGCGCAGCATGTCCAGGCGGACCCAGGGGTCCTCGTGGAGGAAGCGCATGGCCACGTCGAAGGTCGCCCCGCCCCAGGCCTCCACGGAGTACAGGTTCGGGGTCAGGCGCGCGACGTGCTCGGCGGCGGAGACCAGGGTGGTGCCGCGCACGCGGGTGGCCAGCAGCGACTGGTGCGCGTCGCGGAAGGTGGTGTCCGTGACTGCCAGGGCGTCCTGGGCGCGCAGCTTCTCGGCGAAGCCCTTCGGGCCCAGCTCGCGCAGCTCGTCGCGGGAGCCGCGCGGCAGCTCGGAGTCGCGGTGGGAGCGCTCCGGCAGCTTGTCGAAGGGGCGCAGCGGTGTCGGGCGCTCGCCGTTGGGGCGGTTGACGGTGGTCTCGGCCAGGTAGTCCAGGATGCGGCCCGGCTCGTCGCTGGCCGGCGGGGCCTTGAGCAGGTCCGGGTGGTTGGCAATGAAGCCGGTGTCAATGCGGTGCGCGGTGAAGTCCGGCTCCCGCAGCAGGGCGCGCAGGAAGCCGATGTTGGTGGAGACCCCGGAGACCGTGAACTCGTTGAGCGCGCGGATGGCACGCGCCACCGCCTGCTGGAAGTCCTTGCCGCGGCAGGTCATCTTCACCAGCAGGGAGTCGAAGTTCGGGGAGATCTCCGCGCCGACCGCGGTCGCGCCGTCCAGGCGCACGCCGGCGCCGCCCGGCGAGCGGTACGCCGTCAGCGTGCCCGTGTCCGGGCGGAAGCCGTTGTTCGGGTCCTCGGTGGTGATGCGGCACTGCAGCGCCGAGCCGGTCAGGTGGATGGCCTCCTGGTTAAGGCCCAGGTCCTCCAGGCTGGCGCCGGCGGCGATCTGCATCTGGGACTTCACGATGTCCACGCCGGTGACCTCCTCGGTCACGGTGTGCTCGACCTGCACGCGCGGGTTCATCTCGATGAAGACGTGGTTGCCACGCTCGTCGACGAGGAACTCGACCGTGCCGGCACCCTCGTAGTTGATGTGGCGGCAGAACTTCACCGCGTCCTGGCAGATGCGGTCGCGCAGCTCGGCGTCCAGGAACGGCGCCGGGGCGATCTCCACGACCTTCTGGTGGCGGCGCTGCACGGAGCAGTCGCGCTCGAAGAGGTGGATGACGTTGCCCTGGGAATCGGCCAGGATCTGGACCTCGATGTGCTGCGGGTTAATGACGGCGGTCTCCAGGTAGACGCTGCCATCGCCGAAGGCCGCCTCCGCCTCGCGGGAGGCCTCCGCCGCCTTCTCCTTGAGCTTCCCCGGCGTCTCGACGAAGCGCATGCCGCGCCCGCCGCCGCCGGCCACGGCCTTGACGAAGACCGGGAACTGGAAGTCATCGGCATAAGCAACCAGCTGGTCCACGTCGGTGGACGGCTCGGAGTCCTTCAGGGTCGGCAGCCCGGCCTCCTCGGCCGCGTGCACGGCGGCCGCCTTGTCGCCGGTCAGATCCAGCGTCTCCGGGGTCGGGCCGATAAATTTGATGCCGGCGTCCTGGCACGCCCGCGCTAGATCCGCGCGCTCGGACAGGAAGCCGTAGCCCGGGTAGACGGCGTCCGCGCCGGACTTCTTCGCCGCCCGGATGATCTCCTCAATATCCAGGTAGGCCTTCACCGGCTGGCCTTCGGTGCCGATACGCACGGCCTCGTCCGCGAAAGCCCGGTGGAAGGAGTTTCGATCCTCCCGGGGATAAACAGCAACGGTGGTAGCCCCGGTCTCAAAGGCCGCACGGAAGGCACGCACGGCAATCTCGCCGCGGTTAGCGACGAGCACCTTCGAGAACGAGGCAGGGGCAGTCTGAACCACGAGTTTTCCTTTCAGTTCAGTGAGTGATGCACCTTACATCCTAGTTCCATCACGACCGTTTTAGGGACGATTTCCAGTGCAAAGATTCACACAGTTGCAACGGGATTCCTGCAAAGCTTGTAAAGCAGGTAGTTCTGGGAAAACTCGGCAGCCCGCCGACGGGAAGCTAAGCCGCCTGGCGCGGCCCCGGGCAACACCCAGGGCAAGCACCCCCGCCCGCCTGCACCCGCTTCCCCTCTCCCACCTATTTTTATTCACCTATACTAAACCCCGTTCAACCACTGGCTATCCCGCTTCACTTTTTAAGAATGAAAACAATAGAACTTTCACACGTCACCACCACCCTGGGTTCTGGGCCCCGCGCAACGACGGCTCTGCGGGACTGCTCCCTGACAGCAGGTGCGGGCGAATTCGTCGCGTTGACTGGCAAGAGCGGCTCCGGCAAAACGACCCTACTGCGCTTAATGCTGTACGAGTTGAGCATTACAAGTCGCTGGGACCGACGAATCCTAGCCACTCTCCTCGGCGGCACGGCGCTTACGTCAGTTGTCGGAGGGATACTGGCGGCATCGCTGAGCTTGGCCGTCGTACACTTGGTGTTGGGTCCGACCGGGTTCGTCGTGGCTTGGGATTGGGCCGCCGCCGGCTGGGCTACTCTAGCCGTAGTGGCCGGCACCATCGTGGGCTTTGCCCTGGGTCGCCGGCGCAGCTAGCCCTGCCAGCACTAGTTCCCAGTACCCCGGCCTCAGCGGCGGCGCTCGAGTACTGGGAACCGGCGGTATCAGGTTTTGGGGCAGGCCCGCCTTAGTAGGACTTCGGCGGGACCGAGCGCTGTTCTTCACCGACGTAGGCGGACAGCGGGCGGATGAGCGAGTTGTTCTCGTTTTGCTCCACGATGTGGGCGGTCCAGCCGGTGATGCGAGACATCACGAAGATGGGCGTGAAGAACTCAATGTCGAAGCCCAGGATGTGGTAGGCCGGGCCGGCCGGGAAGTCCAGGTTCGGGCGGATCTTGATGGAGGTGTTTTCGTACATGGTCTTCGCCATGATGTCGTACATCTCGACCCACTGCTCCTGGCCGTGCTCCTTGGCCAGCTCCTTGAAGGCGGCCTCCATGGTGGGCACGCGGGAGTCGCCGTTCTTGTAGACGCGGTGGCCAAAGCCCATGACCAGTTCCTTGTTGGCCAGCTTGTTCTTGGTCCACTCCTCCGCCTTGGCCGGGTCGCCGACCTCCAGGAAGTTCTTCATCACGGCCTCGTTGGCGCCGCCGTGCAGCGGGCCCTTGAGGGCGCCGATGGCGGCCACGATGGCGGAGTAGGTATCCGACATGGTGGAGGTGACCACGCGGGCGGAGAAGGTGGAGGCGTTGAAGGAGTGCTCCGCGTAGAGGATGAGCGACTTGTCGAAGGCCTCGATATCAGCGCGGTTGTTGGCCGGGGAGCCTTCCTCCTCGCCGAAGACCATCCACAGGAAGTTCTCGGCGAAGCCCTTCTTGCGGGACGGCTGGATGTAGTCCTCGCCGCGGCGGCGGCGGATGTCCAGGGCGATGATCGTCGGGATCTTGGCCATCAGCTCTAAGGCGGTGCGGCGGATGTGCTCGGAGTCGCGGGTGTAGGCCTCCGGGTCCTGGGCGCCGATATAGGAGATGGCGGTGCGCAGGACGTCCATCGGGTGGCAGGACAGCGGCATCGACTTGATCAGGTCGATGAGGTGGCGGTCCAGGTGGCGCAGGGCCTTTTCCCGGGCGGAGAAGCGGATGAGGGATTCCTGGCCGGGCAGCTTGCCGTTCCACAGCAGGTAAGCGACCTCCTCGAAGCAGCAGTAGCGGGCCAGTTCCTGGACCGGGTAGCCGCGGTAGGTCAGGGAGTTGGTCTCCGGGACGACCTTGGAGATGGCGGTCTCGTCGACGACGACGCCGTAGAGGCCCTTGCGGATCTCCGGTTCCTGGTTCTTGGTATCAGCTGCGGTATCAGACATGGTGAATGCCTCTTTCTTTCAACGAAGGTGGGTGGTGGGGTTTAGAAGGTAGGACGGTAGGAGTCCTTGGAGTAGGTGAACACCGAGTTGTCGAAGGCGTTGTACTCGTCGTAGCGAACCAGCTCGTAGAGGCGGGAGCGGTGCTGCATGCGCTCGAGCCACTCGGTCTGCAGGCCGGTGTCCGCCATGTCGCGGAGGAAGTCCTCGGTCGCGCCCATGGCCACGCGGAAGGTGGAGACCGGCCAGATGACGGCGTTGTAGCCCAGATCCTGCAGTTGCTGGGCGCTGAGCAGCTCGGTCTTGCCGAACTCCGTCATGTTCGCCAGCAGCGGGGTGTCTACCGCGGCGCGGAACTTCTCGAAGTCCGCGGGGTTGTAGAGCGCCTCGGTGAAGATCAGGTCGGCGCCGGCGTCGGCGTAGGCCTTGGCGCGCTCGATGGCCTCGTCGATGCCGTGGATGCCGGCGGCGTCCGTGCGCGCACAGATGACGAAGTTCTCGTCGCGGCGCTCGTTGACGGCAGCGGTGATGCGGCGCACCATCACGTCGGTTTCCACGACCTCCTTGCCGTCCAGGTGGCCGCAACGCTTCGGGTTGACCTGGTCCTCCAGGTGGCAGCCGGCCAGGCCGGCGTCCTCCAACGCGGCGATGGTGCGGGCGGCGGACATGGGCTCGCCGAAGCCGGTGTCGGCATCGACCAGCACGGGCAGGTCGGTCACGCGGGCGATCTGGCCGGCGCGCTGGGCCACCTCGGTCAGGGTGGTCAGGCCGATGTCCGGCAGGCCCAGATCGTTGGCCAGCACGGCGCCGGAAATATAGACGCCGCCGAAGCCGCCGATGTCCTGGATGAGCCGCGCGGTCAACGGGTTGAACGCGCCGGGCAGCGTGGTGATGTTCTCGTCCGCCAGGGTCTGGCGCAGCGCCTGGCGTTTCTCAGTGTCAGTAACGGTGGAACCAAACAGGCCAGCCATTAGAAGAGTCCTTCCGGGGTGTTGGAGGCTTGGGCGAGGGCGGCATCGTTAAGCCGGACGTTGAGCTCGCTCAAATCGGTGAGTTCGCGCAGGTTCTGGGCGGCGGCCAGGAAGCGGTCCTGCTCGGCCGGGTCGACCAAGCCCTCGGCGAGGGTGCGGAACTTGGTGATGTAGTTGTCGCGCTCGAACGGGCGCGCGCCCAGCGGGTGGGCATTGGCCACGGCCATCTCGTCCTCGACCACGGTGCCGTCGTTGAAGGTGATGACCGCCTTGGCGCCGAAGGCCTTCTCGTTCGGGTCGTGGGAGTGATAGCGGCGGGTCCACTCGGGGTCTTCCACGGTGGAGATCTTGTGCCACAGCTCCACGGTGTCCGGGCGGGCGGCGCGCTCCGGCAAGTAGGAGTCCACGTGGTGCCAGCCGCCGTCCTGCAGGGCCACGGCGAAGATGTACATGATGGAGTGATCCAGGGTCTCGCGGGAGGCCTGCGGGTCCATCTTCTGCGGGTCGTTCGCGCCGGTGCCGATGACGTAGTGGGTGTGGTGCGAGGTGTGCAGGACGATGGACTCGATGTCAGCGGTGTCCAGGCCCTTGTCCGCCAGGGTCTGCTTCATGCGGATGGCCAGGTCGATGGGCGCCTGGGACTGGTATTCCGCGGAGTGCTCCTTGGTGTAGGTGTCCAGGATGGCGCGCTTGGCCTCGCCGGGGGCCGGCAGCGGCACAGTGTAGGTGCGCTCCGGGGAGTGCAGCATCCAGGCGATGAAGCCGTCCTCGCCCTCCCAGATGGGGGCCGGCGCGCCCTCGCCGCGCATGGTGCGGTCGACGGCCTCGATGGCCATCTTGCCGGCGAACGCCGGGGCGTAGGCCTTCCAGGAGGAAATCAGGCCCTTGCGGGACTGGCGGGTGGCGGTGGTGGTGTGCAGCGCCTGGCCCACGGCCTGGTAGATGGTCTCGGTGTCCAGCTCCAGCAGGGTGCCCAGGCCGGCGGCCACGGACGGGCCGAGGTGGGCGACGTGGTCGATCTTGTGCTCGTGGAGGCAGATGCCCTTGACCAGGTTGACCTGGATCTCGTAGCCGGTGGCCACCGCGCGGATGAGCTCCTTGCCGCCCAGGCCCTTATGCTGGGCGACGGCCAGCAGCGGCGGGATGTTGTCGCCGGGGTGGGAGTATTCCGCGGCCAGGAAGGTGTCGTGGAAGTCCAGCTCGCGCACGGCGGTGCCGTTGGCCAGGGCGGCCCACTCGGCGGAGTAGGTGCCGTCGATGCCGAAGACGCTGGCGCCGCCTTCGGTAACCGGGTGGCCCTCGGCCATGCTGCGCGCAGAGGTGACCGGGCGACGGGTGACGGAGGCAACCGCCACGGCCGCGTTATCGATGATGCGGTTGATGATCATGTCCGCGACCTCGTCGTCGACGGCCACCGGGTCCGCGGCGACCTGCGCCACCTTGTAGGCCAGGTGCTCCTCCAGCGGGAAGTCCTCCGCGGACTTGTGGGTGCGTACTTGGTGCTCGATCATGGTCTGCCGTGCCTGCCTTTCTAGGCCCCCATTGTGAGGGCCGTAACACTTGTTTGCGTTTCACATCACACTAGGCGCTTGCCGCGGGCCCAGACCACAAGTAAAGTTTGCGGAATAGAGTGGAATATGACGGCAATTCCCGCAAAAGCTGTAAAAACCGCAGCACACGGGCTCCAGAGGAAGGTTAAAAACGATGAGCAAGCACTACGCGGGGGCAAGGATCCACGCGCTCCGCAAGTCCCGCGGCCTCACCCAGGTCGCCATGGCCAAGGAGCTGGACCTGTCCACCAGCTACCTCAACCAGCTGGAAAACGACCAGCGCCCGCTGACCGTGACGGTACTGATGCAGCTGACCCAGCGCTTCGGCGTGGACCCGACCTATTTCTCGCCGGTCAAGGACGTGCGCACCATCTCCGACCTGCGCGCCATCTTCCCCCAAGCGCCCGAGTCCACGCTCTCCGAAATCGCCGCCCGCTACCCCGAGCTCATGCCGGAGCTCGTCGACATCGCCCGGCGCGTGCCCGACTCCCGCCCTGCCGGCTCCTACGAGGTCGTGCGGGATTTCTTCTACGACACCAACAACTACATCCACGAGCTCGACGTGCTCGCCGAGGAGCTCTCCGGCCGGCTGGGTGACAGCCTCTTCCGCCTGACCCAGCTGTCCACGCTGCTCGACCGCGAGCTCGGCGTGCAGGTCCGCTTCCGCGCGGCCGGCCCGCACCTGCGCCGCCACTACGACCCTGAGACCCGGCAGCTGGATCTGCAGGACGGGCTGACAGATGCCCAGCTGTGCTTCCAGATGGCCCTCCAGTACTGCCTGCTGGCCTACCGCGACGTCCTGGACAACCTGGTCTCCGAGCTGGCCGATGCCGGCTCCCGCGACCTGGCCACCTACGGCCTGGCGCAGTACTTCGCCGCCGCCGTCACCATGCCGTACACCGCCTTCCTCGAGCAGGCCGAGGATTTCCGCTACGACGTCGAGCGCCTCGGCACCGCCTTCGGCACCAGCTTCGAGGCCACCGCCCAGCGGCTAGCCACCCTGCAGCGGCCCGGCGCCCAGGGCGTGCCGTTCTTTTTCATCCGCACCGACCGCGCGGGCAATATCTCCAAGCGCCAGTCCGCCACCAGCTTCCACTTCTCCCGCTCCGGCGGCTCCTGCCCGCTGTGGGTGGTCCACCGGGCCTTCGAGACCCCCAACCGCATCACCCGCCAGGTCGCCACCATGCCCGACGGACACAGCTACCTGTGGATCGCCCGCCACATCCAGGGCCAGGTCCAGCCCTTCGGCACCCCGCGCAAGGAATTCTCCGTCGGCCTGGGCTGCGACATCTCCCAGGCCCACCGACTCATCTACTCCGACGCCCTCAACCTCAACCCGGCCGCCGCGACCCCCATCGGGCCCGGGTGCACCACCTGCCCACGCAGCGCCTGCCCCCAGCGCGCCTTCCCGCAGTCCGGCGTCGAAGCGCACCACGACCTCAACGCCAGCCCCAACGGCCTGCGCTTCTAGCAAGCAAAAAGGCATCTGGTCTGACCAGCTGCCTTTAATTTATGCCGTCGGGGCCGCCCCCGGGGTGGCGTTTGAGTAGTGCCTACTCCAGATCGTCGTGGGCAACCAGGCGGCGGGCGGCCTCGGTGATGGTGCCGGACAGGGACGGGTAGACCGCGAAGGAATCCGCAAGCTGGTTCACGGTGAGCTGGTTGGTCACGGCGACCGCAATCGGCAGGATGAGCTCGGAGGCCGTCGGGGCGACGACCACACCGCCGATGACGCGGCCCGAGGTCTGGCGGCAGAACAGCTTGACGAAGCCGTGGCGCAGCGAGCGCATCTTGGCGCGCGGGTTGGTGCTCAGCGGCATGGTGATGGTGCGGGCGGCGACGTCGCCGTTTTCGATCTCGGCCTGGGTGAAGCCGACGGCCGCGATCTCCGGGCGGGTGAACACGGCGGTGGCGACGGTCTTCAGGCGCAGCGGGGACACGCCCTCGCCCAGGGCATGGTACATAGCAATGCGGCCCTGCATGGCGGCCACGGAGGCCAGCGGGAACAGGTCGGAGCAGTCACCGGCGGCGTAGATGCCGGCCACGCTGGTGCGCGAAACACGGTCGACCTCGATGTGGCCGGACTTGGTGGTGGACACGCCGACGTTCTCCAGGCCCAGGCCCTCCGTCTTCGGGATGGAACCAATCGACATCAGGGCGTGGGAGCCGAAGATCTCGCGGCCGTCGGAGGTCTTGACGCACACGCCGCCGTCCTCGGTACGGGTGATGGTGTCCACGCGGGCGTGCTTTTCCAGCTCGACGCCGCGCTCAGACAGGACGGTCTCCAGCACGTCGGCTGCGTCGGCGTCGTCGTGCGGGAGGATGCGGTCGCGGGAGGCGACCATGGTGACCTTCACGCCCAGCTCCGCGAAGGCGGAGACGAACTCCGCGCCGGTGACGCCGGAGCCGACCACGACGAGGTGCTCGGGCAGGTCCTGCAGGTTGTAGACCTGCTGCCAGGTCAGGATGCGCTCGCCGTCCGGCTGGGCGCCCGGCAGGATGCGCGGGGTCGCGCCGGTGGCAATCAGCACCAGGTCCGCTTCCAGGACCTCTTCCTCGCCGCCGTCGTTGTGCACCGCGGTGACCTTGTGGCACGCGCTGGCGCTGGCAGTCTGGTCCTCGCCGAAGTAGCCGCGGCCGTTGATGACGCGCACGCCGGCGCGTTCCATGTCGTTTTGGATATCGCCCGACTGGTTGGCGGCCAGGGCCTGCACGCGCTCGTTGAGGGCCTGGAGCGCCAGCGGCATGTGCCCCAGGTGCTCGTTGAGGCCCATGGCCTCCGCGCGCCGCAGGTCGGTCTTAATGTTGGCGCCCGCGATGAAGGACTTCGACGGCACGCAGTCCAGCAGGATGCCCGAGCCACCCATGCCTTGATCCTCAATCAGGGTGATGTCGGCGCCATACTTGGCACCGGCCAAAGCTGCTTCATAACCTGCGGGGCCGCCGCCGATGATGACAATTCGCTGCGACTGGTGAGACACGTAGAAAAGCTCCTTTATAAAAATTCAGGCGATTAAGTCACGGGGAAATAGAGACAAGACAAGTGTCGAGATGATACTTCCCCGCCTACTCTACCGCCCTAGCCTAGGTCTACGCCCTCCGAGTTCGCGATTTGCTCCACCACGGAGCCGAAGAGCTTGATGCCCACGCCGATGGCGCGCTCGTCCACCACGAGATCCCCCATGTGCAGATCGAACTGCTCGCCGTCGCCGGACCAGCAGCCCAGGCGCGCCATGGAGCCGGGGACGTGCTCGAGGTACCAGGAGAAATCCTCCCCGCCGGAGGACTGCGGGGCCTCCACCACGGCCTGCGGGTCGATGTGGCTGGCCGCGCTGGCCAACAGGGCGGTGGCCACGTCGTCGTTAAGCACCGGCGGAACACCGCGGTGATAGGACAGGACGTGCTCGACGCCGACGGGGGCTAGGATCTGCTCGATGAGCTCGGTGACCAGCCCCTGGATCTTGCGCCAGACCCCGATGTCGGCGGTGCGCACCGTGCCCGAGGCAGTGCCGGTCTCCGGGATGGCGTTCGGCGCGTAGCCGGAGTTGACCTGGCCGAAGACGGCGACCGTGCCAGTGCGCGGATCCACGCGGCGCGACAGCAGCGCCGGCAGCTCCGTTATCACCTTGCCCAGCGCGTAGACCACGTCCGCGGACAGGTGCGGGCGGGAGGTGTGCCCGCCGGGTCCGTTGATGGTCAGCTCGACGATGTCGGTGGCCGAGGTGATAGCGCCGGTGCGCACGCCGATGCGCCCGACGCGCAGCTTGGGCTCCACGTGCACCGCGAAGATGGAGTGCACGCCCTTGAGCGCGCCCCACTCGATGACGTCGGTGGCCCCGCCCACCCAGACCTCCTCGGCGGGCTGGAAGATGACCCGCACGCCGACCGGCAGGCCGAAGGCCCGGTCGTAATCGGCGATCGCACAGGCCAGGCCCAGCACCACGGTGGTGTGCACGTCGTGGCCGCAGGCGTGCGCCACCCCGCGGACCTCCGAGGTAAATTCCAGGCCGGTGACCTCCGTGACCGGCAGGGCGTCGATGTCCGCGCGGAAGGCCACGCGCCCGCCCTCGGTCTCCGGGCCGATGTCGGCCATCAGGCCGGTCTCCGGGAAGCGGTGGGCGCTAACGCCGTACTCGGCCAGGCGGGCGGCGATATACCGGGTGGTCTCTACCTCCCGGTTGGCCGTCTCCGGGTGGCGGTGGATGTGGCGGCGCCAGCCGTGGATCTCCGCCCGGTGCTCCTCGAACCAGGCGCCGACGAACGCGCTGATTGACTGTGGGACCGCCGGGTCTCCCGTCTGGTCTGCCATTAATGGCCTCCTCACCGCGTTAGGCAACTGCTCGTTTAGTACTCGCCACAGTCTACAACTAGACCATGCTGTTCAGTTAGTCGCCCAGTATAACCGCCCCTCCCCCGCGCGCCAATAGCCCGCCCCCTTAGCTTGCCCGCGCGGCCGGGAAAGGCTGGCTAGTCGCCTCGCGGCGGCGCTGGCGCACGTACGCCGGCGAGAAGGCGGCGACATCGGAGACCTCGGCCACCAGCGAGCCCGCGAACTGGCGGGTATACGGCAGCAGCACAGCCGGCGGGATCTCCAGGGCCAGGGCCAGCTTGTAGACCGTGGAGACCGTCGGATCCGCGGCGCGGGCGCGCTCCAGGTTGCCGATCTGGTTGCGGGAGACGCCGGAGATATCCGCCAGCGCCCGCTGGGACAGGCCGCGGCGCACCCGCGCGGTGCGCAGGTTGCTGGCAAATAATTCCCCGCAGAATTTCCAAAAGCTCAAGGCCGGACGCGCAGCCGTAGTCAAAACTTCCCCACCCCCGTGGAAGACGCTCGATGATGTGCGCCTTAAAGCCTAGCTTAGAAGTCGATATTGCGCGGGCCGTAGAGGCGGTCGCCGGCATCGCCCAGGCCGGGGACGATGTAGGCCTCCTCGTTCAGGCTCGGGTCGATGCACGCGGTGACCAGGCGCACCGGCAGGCCCGAGTTGGCCAGCGCGTCCACGCCCGGCTGCGCCGAGACCATGCAGATGGCGGTGATGTCGGTGGCACCGCGGTCGGCCAGCAGCCGCAGCGAGTGCAGCAGCGAACCGCCGGTGGCCAGCATGGGATCGACCACGAAGACGGTGCGGCCGGACAGGTCCTCCGGCAGGGCCTCCAGGTATGGGACCGGTTCGTGGGTCTCCTCGTTGCGCGCCATGCCGATGAAGCCGACCTGGGCGTCGGGGATCATCGCCAGCGCGGGGTCGATCATCCCCAGGCCGGCGCGGATGATCGGCACGATGATCGGCGGGTCCTGCAGGCGGGTGCCTTCCGCCACGTCCACCGGGGTCTGGCAGTCGAAGTGCTCCACCGGCAGGTTCCGCGCGGCCTCGTAGACCAGCATGGTGCCCAGGTCCTTCAGCGCGGCGCGGAAGGCCGCGTTATCGCTGCGGGCGTCGCGCATCAGGGTCAGGCGGGACGCCGCGAGGGGGTGATCAGCAACGTAGGTTTCCATGTCCCCCATCGTAGGGCATCGGCGGCATGCAGAAAGTGGCGGGAACCGTGTCGGCGCCCGCGCAGTCTAAGAAGGCATGAGCATTCTCGACGTTGACCCAGACCTGACCCGCCAACTAGCCACCGACGTATCCCGCAACGCCCAGGGCAGCCTGCCTGCCCCGCCCGCGGTACCCCGGGATGCGGCCACGCACGACTTCGGCGCCCACCTGGCCGCCGCTGTGACCAATATCAACCAGCGCACCGAGCGCCTGCGCGCGGACCTGGCGCATATTTCCCGGGCCGGCTACGCCCTGGCCGCGGCCGCGGCCGCCACCGACGAGCACACCGCCGGCCGCCTTGCCTCCCACGCGGGAGGTTCCTAATGCAGGTCATCACCCAGGCCCTCAAGACCATCTCCGAGATGCGCCCGGCCGACCTCCCCGCAGGCTTGGAGCTGCCTATAAACCCCGATGTTGCCGCGGTGGAGCCGCTCGCGCGCATCAGCCAGACCGACGCCACCCCGGTGCTGGCCGCCGCCAACGCCCTGGCCAGCGACCGCGAGTCCCTGCACCAGGCGCTCGCCCGCGGCCGGGACCTGGTCTTTGCCGCCGGCGGCGACATCGTAGGCATCGCCGTGGAGCTAGGCCGCCAGGCCCTGCCCCTCGCGCTGGGCATGCTGACCAACAACCCGGCGGCCCGCGCCGCGGCGGCCGCCCAGCTGGCGGCCCTGGCCCAGCAGTTCGTCGCCCGGGCGGGCGCCCGCGTGGCCCAGCTGGTCGAGGAACTCGCCGCCGCCGCGCAGCCGCTGGCCGATATCGCCGCCTCCCACGTGGGCTCCGCCCTGCCCTCGGAAGAACGCGGCGCGCACGCGGTCGCCGCGCTCGAGGAGAAGGCCGCCTCCCCGGGCGCCGGCGGAAACCGCGGGCCGGAGGCCCTGCCGGAGACCGCGCCGGAGCACGAGATCGAACCGGTCGCCCACCAGGACGATACCGGCGGGGAGGACGCAAGCAGCGCCGCGGGCAAGGCGGCGGTTAAGGCCGCGCTGTCCCAGCAGGGAACGCCCTATGTCTGGGGCGGGACGACCCCGAACGGCTTCGACTGCTCCGGCCCGACCCAGTGGGCCTACGCCCAGGCCGGGGTCGACCTGCCGCGCACGGCGGACCAGCAGGCTGTCGGCCGGCAGGTGGACGCCAGCGAGCTGCAGGAGGGCGACCTGGCGGTATGGGACGGGCACGTGGCCATGTACGCCGGCAACGGCCAGATGGTCGAGGCCGGCGATCCGGTCCAGGTCAACCCGGTGCGCACCTCCAATATCGGGATGCAATTCCTCGGATTCTGGCGGCCTACTGGCTAAAGCCCGGGCGGGTCGCCGAGCCGGGCGGGAGGTTTGGGTAGACTTAAACGCCATGAGCACCCGCGCGATCGTTCCCGTAAAGCTGAGTTTGCCCGCCGGTGATTACTTCACCCTGTGGGCCCCAAAATGGCGCCAAGACGGTGCCGAGTGGCAGGCCTTCTTAGGCAATGACGAATCCGTCCTGCTGTTCGGCTCCGCCGCCGAGCTGCTGTGCTACGTGGAATCCGACCACAAACACGATCTGCTCGATCACCCGGAGTGGCAGGCCTTCGCCGCCCGCGGCGAGGACCGCATCACCCCGGCCACCCGCGACGTCTACGACCTGGTGGACGTGCCCAACCGCCTGGCGGGCGCGCCCAGCCACGACAACGTCGGCACCGTGGCCCGCAACTTCGAGCTGACCCAGTCCCTGGCGGAGGTCTCCGGCGCGGAGCACTCCGTGATCTTCTTCGCCAGCCACTCCCTGCTGCGCAACGTCGCCCGCGGCGCCGACCACTACGCCGGCCCGCAGGGCATGAGCGAGTGGACCGGCGTCGGCAGCGTGGTCGCCGGCAACTGGGCCGAGGTCCTGGACGACCTGGAGGCCCACACCCAGGTGGTGGACAGCTCCGAGTTCGACTCCGCGCAGGTCGAGGACGCCGACAAGCGCATCACCGCGGCCGCCGCGGCCACCCGCCAGGCCCGCGAGGACGCCGCCGCGGCCCGCAAGGCCGAGGAAGAGGCCGCCGATCCTTATGACAAGTCCATCTGGGCGGCCGCCGGCATTGACCCGGTGAAGATCACCATCGACCAGAAGTCCGTGTACACGCTGCGCACCTACCTGGGCTCCTCCCCGGTCTTTTTGGGCAAGTGGGGCGAGATCTTCACCTTCCCCACCGGCAAGCACCTGGCCCGCTGGGTCATCGAGAACGACGACCACGACCTGGCCCGCGTGTCCACCTGGGAGGACATCGTCAACGCCGGCAACGCCGGCGAGCTCGAGGTCACCGTCCACCCGGACAACCAGTACACCTTCAACGGGATCGCCCGGGACATCGAGAAGGGCCCGGAGCACGTCGACTCGCAGCAGATGAACCGCTGCTACGAGATCTGCGCGGATGCCGCCGACTGGGCCGGCGACGACTCGGTGAACTCCTTCTTCCTGTCGCACCCGCGCTTCCAGGACTACCTGGGCTACATGCTGGGCTCGACCGAGCAGGCCGGCTACGTGCCGTCCAAGCCGTTCAACGACCATGCCGAGGCGTGGAAGGAGCTCGAGGAGATGCTGGTCAAGCGCTTCTCCAAGTTCTAGGCCAAGATTAGGCCCCGCCGGCGGAGAAAAGCCGCCGGCATAGCGAAAGCCAGCACCGAGTGTTTTTCTTCGGTGCTGGCTTTTTGCTTTCCTCTAGCGCAGCGCGGCCAGGACGCGCTGGGCCAGCGGCTCCGAGGAGACCGGGTTCTGGCCGGTAAACAGGTGGCGGTCCTTGACCACGTTGGGCTGGAGGGGATCCGCGGCGCGGTAGTCCGCGCCCAGCTCCCGCAGGCGCTGCTCCAGGCTCCACTTCGCCTTCGCCAGGGTCTCCTCGCCCTCCTCGACGTCGCTGAAGGCGGTCATCTCGTAGCCGGCGAAGGGCCACTGACCGTTCTCATCGGCCGGCACGGCCAGCAGCGCCGCCGGCGCGTGGCACAGCAGCGCCAGGGGACGCCCGGCCGCGTGGCGGCGGGCCAGCAGGGCCGCCGAGGTGGCGTCCTCAGCCAAGTCCTCCATCGGGCCGTGGCCGCCCGGGTAGAAAACGACGTCGTAGTCGGCCTCGTCGACCTCGGCCAGGTCCAGCGGCTGGGACAGCTCGTAGTGGGTGGCCGCGAGGTAGTCCTCCTGGGACTCGCGCTGCATCTCGTTCAGGCTCTCCAGGCTGGCCTCGTCCACGACGGGCTCTTGCCCGCCCGGGGTGGCGAAGGCGATCTCCCAGCCCGCGTTGGCGAAGGTGCGGTGCGGGGCGACGAGCTCCTCGGCCCAGAAGCCGGTCTCACGCGTGCTGCCGTCGGCCAGGGTCCATTCCTCGGCCGCGGAGATAACAAAGAGTACTTTCGACATGGTTTATACCTCTTCTCCTGGGGTCTCGGCAGCGCCGTGGGTGTCTTCGGCACCGTCGCTATCGTGGTGGTCCTCGGCGAATTCGGCGTCGGAGAGCTCCTCGTAGGCCGGCAGGAAGACCGTCTCCAGCAGGTGCTGGCGGTCCTCCTGGTTGGCAAAAGAGTGCTCTATCGCGTTGACCGACAGATCGAAGAATTCCTCCAGCCCGTAGCCGAAGGTCTCCGCCAGGGCGCTGAGCTGCTCGGTCATGGTGCCGGTTTCGAACGACCCGGAGCTGACCGCGCAGTTAAAGCCCAGCTGCTGCAGCAGCGGCAGCGGGTGGTCGACTAGCTCCTCGATCTCGCCGCGGGCGACCTCGAAGCGGGGTGCCGCATCCAGCAGGATGTGGCGGTCGCGCACCCAGGCCGAGACCCGGCCCGGCTCGATGCCCTCCAGCGTCGCGCTGAAGTCATCGATGATGCCGGCGGTCAGCGTCAGCCGCGTCGCGCCCGCCTGCAGCGCCTGGCCGATGTCCTCGGCATCGCCGGCGGCCGTCAGCCGCACCGCGAAAGGCACGTAGGCCTCGCGCAGGGGTTGCAACGCCGCGGCGAAGCCGGCCAGCGGCGCCGCGGCCTGGCCGTCCTGGCTTTCCTGGCCGTTATCCGCGGCGAGCTCGAAGCCGACGACCTTGCCGCTGTGCTGGGCGACGGTGAGCTGGGCCAGCTGGGTCACGGCGGCGGCGTCCTGCGCGCCGCGCTCGGCGGTGACGATGATCCGGGCGTCGATGCCCTCGACGTCCAGCCCGGCCACGGCCGCGGCCAGCGCCTCTTCCGCCGCGAGCTGGGCGCGGGCCGGGTTAAAGCGCAGCTCCGCGTAGACCACGTGGTCCTCCGCCAGCCGTTGCAGGTGCGCAGAGACCGCCGCGGTAAGCTCCGCTGGGCTGCCGGCCCGCGCGACCGTGGCGCCGAGCTCCTCGAAGAGGGTGATCTTCGGCAGCTGGGCGAAAACGTCCGCGTCCGCGTCTTTATTTTCCGGACT
Organism: Corynebacterium sp. LK2590; assembly: GCF_040946105.1. NCBI lineage: Bacteria > Bacillati > Actinomycetota > Actinomycetes > Mycobacteriales > Corynebacteriaceae > Corynebacterium > Corynebacterium sp. LK2590. Next base: position 40,391 of record NZ_JAYWMH010000004.1, on the reverse strand, counting down.
AATTAATGGTGCGTCATGCATACCGGCCATAGTAGGTGTGCCTTTAAGATATGTCATGCCATGAAAAGAATTATCACTGCAGCTCTAGCCGCAGCCCTCGTCGCGCCCGCACCCGTCGTGGCGGCCCACTCCCCCGCCGGAGTCGCCGCCCAGGCCCAGGCCCAGGAGGCCGGGCCGGGCGATCCGGCCGCCGAGGTGCCCGAGGGTTTTGAGGACCCCGCCGCCCACCTGACCGACGCCGAGGCCGCCGAGGGCCTGCAGGACGACGGTACCGGCGACGAGCCGAGCAGCTCCATCCGCACCACCGCGCCGGATACCAACGACTGCCCGCACTCGCTCGTGCCGGCCGAGCCGAGCACCACCTCCGAGAACCTCGCGCCCGGCCAGGAATCCCCCGCCCCGCTGCCGCCGGTGGAAGGCGCGGCCTGCGGGGTCACCGCGCCGGAGGGCTTCGATCTCAACCCCGAGGTCGTCGCCAGCGCCTGGATGGTCAGCGACATCGACACCGGCGAGATCATCGCCCAGAAGGATCCGGACGGGCGCTACCGCCCGGCCTCCATTATCAAGGCCCTGCTGGCCCTAGTCGCCATCGACGAGCTGGATCTCAACAAAGAGGTCGTCGCCAACGAGGAGACCGCCGGCATCACCGGCTCCTCCGTCGGGATCGGCGCCGGCGGGCGCTACACCATCGAACAGCTCCTCCAGGGCCTGCTCATGGCCTCGGGCAACGACGCCGCCCACGCGCTGGCCCAGGAGCTCGGCGGGGACGAGAAGACCTTGGAAAAGGTCAACGACCTAGCCCACGAGCTGGGCACCACCTCGACCTTTGCCGCCTCCTACTCCGGCCTGGACGCGCCCGGCATGTCGACGTCTGCCCGGGACATCTCCCGCATCTACCGGGCGGCCTACGCTAACCCGACCTTCGCGCGGATAGTCAACACCGAGTCCGTGGATTTTCCCGGCTACGAAGACCACCCCGGCTACGAGCTGGGCAACGACAACGGGCTGTTCATGCACGATCCGGACGGAATCGGCGGCAAGACGGGTTATACGGACGACGCCCACCACACCTTCGTCGGCGCCCTCGACCGCGACGGCCGCCGCCTGCAGGCCGTCCTCCTGGACACCACCATCGAGCACGGCCCCCGCGCCTGGGAGCAGGCCCAGATGCTCCTCCACGCCGCCTACGAGGTCCCGGCCGGGTCCGGCATCGGCAGCCTGGATGAAAAGGATGCGGACAAGAAGGAAAAAGATAGCGCCGCCCAGGACGCTACCCCCACTCCCGCCCCGCCGGCGGATTCCGACCCCCACCAGCGCGCCAGCTGGATCGAGAAATCAGACAGCTGGCTGGGCATCGCCGCGGTGGCGGCGGTGGCCGTTATCGTTATTGCTGCCGCGGCTTTTTCGTTACTTCGGCGTCGGCCCAGCGGTCGTGGGAACCACGCAGCTCGTTAGACGGGCTGATAGAAGCCAGCACGAACAGGGAACCACCCAGGGAGACCAGCGAGCCCAGGCCGGGGATGATCTGCACGACGCGGAACCACTGCCGCTTGGCGGACTCTCCCAGGGTCAGGTTGCGGCCGGTCTCCACGTTGGCGACCTTGTAGCCCATCATGCGCTTGACCGGGGTGCCGCCCATGTAGGCCTCAAAGCCTAAGAAATAGGCGATGAAGAGCAGGGTGAAGACCACAACTCCCAGCGTGTCGTTCATCGCGTCGGAGAGCACCCCACCGCCCGCGGCCAGCAGGCCGCCGACCAGGCCGGAGGCGACGGTGGCCAGAAAACCGTCGAACAGGGCCATGCCGAAGCACCCGCCGGCGCTCGGGCGGGCGGCGATGCGCTCGACCTCCGGGTTGGCCGCCACCGCGTCCGAGTAGCGCTGGGCCGCCGGCAGGTTCGCGTTGTGGACCGCCGGAACGTTCGCGTTGTTAGTCGCCACCTGGTGCGGGTTGAAGGGCTGCGCGTACGGGGACGCCGGCGGGGCGTACTGCGTCTGCGGCTGCCCGTACGGCGAGGCCTGCGGGGGCTCCGGTTTCCGCTGCGGCTGCGGCTGTTGCGGCGGCTGCTGCTTGTCGGCCTGGGTGACCGGCCGGGCAAGGTTCGGATCCGGCCAGCGGTCGAAGTTGGCCAGGTGCTCCAAGTCGGACCAGTCGACGCTGCGGCCGGCGGAGATGGCGGCATCGTAGAGCTCGCGGCGCTGCGGGCTGGACAGCACGGCGAAGACCAGCTGGGCCTCGCGGCGCTGCGGCGACTGTTCGGATTCGCCCAGGCTCTGTAGGCGCGCGTCCCGGCCGGCCATGATGATCCCCAGGGATTGGCAGCTATCGCTGGTATCAAGGTGGTGCGCCTGGTAGAGATTGTGCGCAATGGCCATCCGGGAAAACCTCGCTTAAATTACCTCGTCGAAAATTATTTCTTGCGGTTGAGCAGTGCCAGTATACCCGCGGCGGCAGCGCCCATAGCCGCGCCGGCGCCCAGGGTAACACCGGTGTTCGGGCCCTCGTGGATCTCGTTGCGCACGCGGATGACGGCCGGCTCCGGCGCCGGCAGCGGGGTCTGGGCCAGCGACTCGTCGGTGGTCGCGGTCCAGGCAGACACGTAGAGCACCACGCGCCAGATCAGGTACATCACAATCATCAGCACGATGACCGGGCCGAAGACCGCGCCGGCCGGGGAGCCGGTGGCCGAGGACATAATGACGGTGGACAGCTGCTTGATGACCTCGAAGGCAATAGCACCCAGCAGCGCGCCCTGCAGGCCCGACTTGGTCGGGACCTTGGTGCGCGGCAGGATGACCACCAGCCACCAGATGACCAGGAAGTTGGCGATGAGGCCGACCACCAGGCCGGCGGCGAAGAGGACGAAGTTCATGCCGGGGAAGGACTCGATGCCCACCCACTCGAAGACCTTCTGGGTAAGCCCCGAGGTACCGGCGGCGGTCACGCCGAAGGCCACGGCGAAGGCCAGCAGCAGGCCGATGAGGCCGATCAGGTCGTTGAGCTTTTTGACCACGAAGTTGCCGCCCTCCGTGGCGTCGATGCGCCACATGGCGGAAATGCCCACGCGGAGGTTGTTCATCCAGCCCAGGCCGGACCATAGGGCGGTAATACCACCGATGCCGAACATGGCGCCGCGCTGGTCGACGGCCGTCTGCAGGACCTCGTTGAGGGTATCCCCCAGGTCGCCGTCCACGGCGTTGGTGATTTGGTCCTGGACCTGCTGGAACAGGTCCGGGCGGTTGGCCAGCACGGCGGCGACGGCGGCCATGGCCAGCATGAGGATCGGGAACATCGCCAGCACCGAGTAGTAGGTAATGCCGGCGGCGAACTGGTTGCCGCCCTCGGCGGAATAGCGCTCCTGCATGCGCATGGCGCGCTCGACAATCCGGGACTTGTCTCGCAGCTTGTCTACGGCGCCGGGTTCATCCTGGCGGGTGCGCTCGATGCCGTACTGGTCGGTGTTCTCGCGGCGCGAGGTGGTCTTGGCTGCCACGACGGGCTCTCCTCTTAGGTTCGGGGGACGGGCTTGATTGCGGGCTAAGTTATTTTCTTTGGCTGTCTTGACAGCTTAACCGGAATTGCTTATCGGCGCGCAGGCAGGAAACCTACCTTGGCGTAGACGTCGTCTACCAGCGGCTGGGCCACCTCGGCGGCGCGCTCGGCGCCGCGGGCCAGGATCCGCTCGATCTCGGCCGAGTCCGCCATCAGCTCGTCGAAGCGCGCCTTCAGCGGGGTGGTGAACGCCTCCAGGGCGTCGGCGGTGTCTACCTTCAGGTGGCCGTAGCCCTTGCCGGCGTAAGACTCCACCAGCTCGTCGATGGCCTTGCCGGTCAGCGCGGACTGGATGGCCAACAGGTTGGACACGCCCGGCTGGGTCTCGCGGTCGAAGGCCACCACGCCCAGGTCGTCCGTCACGGCCGACTTGATGCGCTTGGCCGAGGTCTTCGGCGGATCCAGCAGATTGATAATCCCCTTCGGGTTGTCGCCCGACTTGGACATCTTCGCCGTCGGCTCCTGCAGGTCGTAAATCTTGGCGGAGCCCTCCGGGATGAAGGCCTCCGGGATGCGGAAGGTCTCGCCGTACTTGCCGTTGAAACGCTCCGCCAGGTTGCGGGTCAGCTCCAGGTGCTGGCGCTGGTCCTCGCCCACCGGCACGTAGTGCGGCGAGTAGAGCAGGATGTCCGCGGCCATGAGCACCGGGTAGGTAAACAGGCCCACGGAGGTCCGCTCCGAGCCTTGCTTGGCGGACTTGTCCTTGAACTGGGTCATGCGGGAGGCCTCGCCGAAGCCGGTCAGGCACTGCAGGACCCAGGTCAGCTCCGCGTGGGCGGGCACGTGCGACTGCACGAAGAGGGTGGACTTGTCCGGGTCAATACCCAGCGCGATAAGCTGCGCAGCCCCGGCCAGGGTGCGCTGGCGCAGCTCCTCCGGGTTCTGCTCGACGGTAATGGCGTGCAGATCCGGGATGAAGTAGAACGCCTCGTGGTTGTTCTGCAGCTCGATCCACTGCTTCAACGCTCCCAAGTAATTGCCCAGGTGGTAGGAATCCGCCGTGGGTTGGATACCGGATAGTACTCGGGTGGTCGCGGCCTCGGCCGCGTTCGCGTTCTGATCAGTCATGCTCCCAGTGTAATCCCTGTTACCCCTGCCCGAGTCACAACGCCCCCTTCCGCGCGCGGCGCCGCCGGCGGGGCGGCAGCCTATAGGGCGCGGCCAGCGGGCATGAAAAAACCGCCGGGCAACGCGGTGCCGGGCGGTTGGTGCTTGCTGGGAAAGCTTAGAGCTTGCGGCTGGTGGGGCTCATGACGTCCATCAGGACGGCCCAGCCGGCCACCATGAACGCGCCACCGATACCCATCGTGATGGTCGGGAGCAGGAAGGCAAAGGACGGGCCCATTGCGGTCCACCACCAGATACCGAGTGCCAGCAAGACAGCACCGAGCACGAAGTAAATGATTGCGCGCGCCATAGTTTCTATTAACTCCAAGTTTTCCGGGAAATATTGTGCGTGCCATAGTTTAGCACCCGGGCACACAGATTGCCTTAATCGTTCTGCTCCCACTGCCCCTCATCCGGGCGGCTGCGCCGCGGCAGCCCACCCTTCGGCAGGCGCGGCCACTTAGGCTTCGGCTTGGCCTTGGGCTTTTTGGGCGTCGCGTTCTTGCCCGCCGCGGCCTGGCGCTTCGGGTCCGGCTTGGCGTGCCGGGTGGGCTGGGCGGCCTTGCGGGGGCGCTGGATGACCCACTGCTGCTGCGGATCGCGGTCGCGGCTGCCGCGGGCGTGCTTGCCGGTCTGGCGGTTGACCGAGGTGTAGGCGGAGGCGTCGAAGCGCAGGCTCCGGCCGCTGGCCAGGCTGCCGGCGCGGCGCTTCATCGAGCGCGCCCCGTCGCGCACCAGGCGGGCGGACAGGCGCAGGCGCGGGTCGATGGGCTGCTCGGCGCCCTTGTACTCGAAAACCGGCAGGCCGCGCTTGGAGTAGATGGCCCACAGGCGGGCGCAGAAGCCGAAGATGACGGTGGCGATCGCGGTGATCTCCACGCTCAGGCCGGCCTCTAGCAGCAGCATGTAGACCGCGGTGGCGGCCAGGGAGATGGAGGCGTAGAACTCACCGGAAAAGACCAGCGGCACGCGGTCGGAGAGCAGGTCGCGCAGGATGCCGCCGAAAACACCGGAGATGATAGCGGCGACGGAGGCGATGACAAACCCGTGGCCTAGGTTGAGCGCCGCCTGCGTGCCTAGCACCGAAAAGACCGCCAGGCCGAGCGCGTCCAGGATCAAAAACAGGTGCCGGAAGTAGTGCATCAAAAACGACATCCACACCGTGATGAGGGCCGCCACCAGCACGAAGACGAGGTATTTGGGCTGGCCCACCCAGGTCAGCGGGTAGTCGTCGAGCACCATGTCGCGCACGGTGCCCCCGCCCAGGGCCGTAATCGCGGCCAGCAGGGTCACGCCGAAGAGGTCGAGTTTTTGCCGCCCGGCGGACAGCGCGGCTGTCATCGCCTCGGCGGTGATTCCGATGATGTAGAGGACGCTAAACAGTGGGGTCAATCTATTCTCCCGCCGTTTCTTAAGCGTAGGTCACCAGCAGCGGGGAGTGGTCGGACCAGCGCTGTTCCACCGTGGGCGCCTTGTCCACGCGGCTTGTCTGGGCCCGGTCCAGCATGGCCCGGGTGGCGGCCTGGTAGTCGATGCGCCAGCCCGCGTTGTTGTTGAAGGCCTGCCCGCGGTAGGTCCACCAGGTGTAGGGGCCGTCCTGCTCCGGGTCCGAGTGCAGGCGCCGGTCGACGTCGAACCACACCGGCTCCGCGGCCGCGGTCCAGACCTTACCGCCCGGGTAGTCCACTACCCCGCGCCAGTCGCCCAGGCCGGCCTTATCCTGCGGGTTAGCGTCCGGGAAGCTGCCGAAGACGTGGTCCATGAAGGCGCGCTCCTCCGGCAGGTGGCCGGAGACCTTCTCGTTGGGCTTGTTGTTCTTCAGGTCCTGGGAGCGGTGGCAGATATTCCAGTCGCCGCCGATGACCATCTGCGGGTAAGCTTCCGCGCGCTCGGCCAGGACCTCGGAGAACTGGCTCAGGAAGCGGTACTTCTGGTCCTGCTTTTCGGTGCCGGTGTCCCCGCTCGGCAGGTAGAGCGAGGCCACGCGCAGGGCGCTGCCGCCGGCGGCGGCCGCCGGGTCCTCGACGGTGGCCTCGATCCAGCGCCCGGAGTCGCCGAAGGTGCCCAGCCCGACCACGACGTCGCTCAGCGGGGTGCGGGACAAAATGCCCACCCCGGCCCGGCCCTTGGTGCCCGGGTCCAGGGACTCGGCCATCGCCAGGTGCCAGCCGGCCTCCAGGGCCGGGGCCAGGGCCTTTTCGGTCTGGGCTTGCGATGCCCGCACCTCTTGCATCAGCACTACGTCAGCATCAGTGTCTTGCAGCCAGGCGTTCATGCCCGGGTTGTTCTCGTTGCGCTGTTTGCAGGCCGCGCGGATGCCGTTGACGTTGACGGTGGCGATGGTAAAGCTCATGCTGCAAAGCTTAACGCGCGCGCTGCGCGAGCGCCCAGATGCCCACGGCAATGGCGGCGAGCACCGCGCCTGCCAGCGCCGGGGAGCCGTAGCCCCACCCCGCGCCAACCACGGCCCCGCCCAGGGCGGCGCCGGCCGCGTTGGCGGTGTTCAGCGCGGACTGGTTCAACGCGGCGGCCAGGGTCTGGGCCTTGCCGGCGTAGTCCAGCAGGCGCACCTGCAGCGGCGGCTGCAGCGCCATGCCGAAAACGCCGATGAACATGAACGTCACGATGGCCGGCACCACCGCGGTGGAGGCGAAGTAGAAGGCCAGCAGGGAGATGCACAGCAGCCCGACGCAGAGCACCAGGCCGCGCTCGACGTTCCAGTCGGCCAGCCGGCCGCCCAGCCAGTTGCCGGCGGTCATGCCCAGGCCGAAGAGCATGAGGATGAGCCACATCCAGCCCGCGTCCAACCCGGCGCGTTCGGTCATCACCCAGGTGATGTAGGTGTAGACGGCGAACATGCCGCCGAAGCCCACCACGCCGATGGCCAGGGTCAGCCAGACCTGGCGGTTGGCCAGGGCGGAAAACTCAGTGCGCAGGGAGGTCGCCGGCATGAGCGTCATGTGCGGCATGACCACCCACAGCAGGGCCAGGGCCACGGCGGCCAGGCCGGCGACGATCCCGAAGGCGGCCTTCCAGCCGACGGCATCGCCCACGGCCTGGGCGGCGGGCACGCCGAAGATGGTGGCCACGGTCAGGCCGGTGACCACGAAGGCCAGCGCCCGGCCGCGCTCCTTGGGCGGGGACATCGACGCCGTGGACAGCATGGCCACGGAGAAATACGCCCCGTGCGGGATGCCCGCCACAAAGCGCGCGCCCAGCAGCACCGGGAAGGAGCCGGCCGCCACGGACAGGGCGTTGCCGGCCACGATCACCGCCAGCAGGACGATGACCAGGCGCCGGCGCGGCTGCCGGGCCGTCAGCGCGGCCACGCCGGGCGCGCCGACCACCACGCCCAGGGCGTAGGCGGAAATCACCGCGGAGGCCTGATCCTCCGTCACGCCTAGGTCCCCGGCGATAAGCGGCAGCAGCCCCATCGCGGCGAACTCGGTAGTACCCAGGGCGAACGCGCCCAGGGCCAGCGAGAGCATGACCACCTTCCGGCGGGCCGGGGTGATCTCGGTTTGGACAGGCCGCGGGCGCCGGCGCAGCGCCGGTTGCGGGACGTGGAGACGGGACATGAAAAATTCCCTCCTTCCGGACAGCGGGGACTAGAAAGGCGCAGGCGGCGCGGTACTGCAGCCGGACTGCGCTGGGGAAGGCCGTAGCAGGCCTGTAAGCTAGCGGGTTTTCGCGGCGCGGGCCTTGGCGGCCTGGGTGATGAACCAGATGACGATGGCGCTAACCGCTAGGCCCGCGCCGGCCAGGGCCGGGCTGGCGTAGCCGAGGCCCGCACCGACCACGGCCCCGCCCAGCGCGGCGCCGGAGGCGTTCGCCAGGTTGAGCGCGGAGTGGTTGAGCGCGGCGGCGAGGGTTTGGGCATCGCCGGCGACGTCCATGAGCCGGATCTGCAGCGAGGGCACCAGGGAGGAGCCAAAAAAGCCGATGATGCCGAAGTTCAGCACGCCTAGCACCGGCGACTGGGAGGTGAAGTAGAAAGCCACGAGCACGACGGCGATCATCACCAGCGAGAACAGGATGCCCTTTTCCAGGTTGCGGTCGGCCAGGGTGCCGCCGAAATAATTGCCGGCCACGTTGCCTATGCCGTAGGCCATCAGCACCAACCAGATGAGCGACGGGTCTAGGCCGGCGCGCTCGGTCATGGTCCAAGAGATATAGGTATAGACCGCGAACATGCCGCCGAAGCCGACGGTGCCCATCGCCAGCGTCAGCCAGACCTGGCTGCGGCCGAAGGCGCCCAGCTCAGTGCGCACGGACGTGGCCGGCATGCGGGTCATGTGCGGCATGAGGAACCACAGGGCCACCAGGGTGGCCACGCCGATGAGCGCGACCAGGAGGTAGGCCGCGTGCCAGCCGGCCGCCACGCCGAGCGCCTGGGCGGCGGGCACGCCGGCCACGGTCGCCACGGACAGCCCCATGCCCACCAGGGCCACGGCCTTGCCGCGTTTGCCGGCCGGGGCCATCGAGGCCGCGGCTAGGCCGGCGACGGAGAAATACGCGCCGTGTGGCAGGCCCGCGATGAAGCGGGCGGCCAGCAGCTGCGGGTAGTTGGCAGCCACCACGGACAGGGCGTTGCCCAGAGTGAAGGCGATCATCAGCAGGATGAGCAGCCGGCGGCGCGGCGTGCGGCCGGTGACCGCGGTAATCAGCGGCGCGCCGACCACCACACCCAGCGCGTACGCGGAGATGGCGTGGCCGGCCTGGTCCTCGGTGATGCCGAAGTCGTCCGCGATGAGCGGTAGCAGGCCCATGGAGACGAACTCCGTGGTGCCGATCCCGAATCCACCCAGCGCCAGTGCGACCATAACCACGCGGCGGCGGAGCTCGGAGATCTCGGTCTGCCGCGGCTTCGGCTGGCGGCGCAGGGCCCGCCCGGGCTGTCGCTTCTGGGGTTCTGATTGGTTGCGCATCGGGCTTAGAGTACGCTGCGACAAATATATTCGCACGTCAGCGCCATATTCCCGTGAACTTTCCAACGCGCACGCAGACCCGGTGACACACATCACCTAGGCGCGACTAGGGCGCACCCGGCCCATACCGCTAAAGTAGGTAAGCCTAAACAAGCACCACGTAGGAGGTTCCCGCCCATGAGCAACTCTCATCTCCCCTCTGCCGCCCGTCGCCGCGGCCTCACCGGCCCCGGCCGTGCCGCCCGCACCGCCGCAGCCATCGCCACCGCCGCCTGCCTGTCCTTCGGACTGGCGGCCTGTTCCAGCGATGAGGCCGGCAGCGACTCGTCGACCAATTCAGCCTCCGGGGACAGCGTGACCAACGACGCCGACGCGGCGCAGTTCCCCACCACCGTGACCCACGCCTTCGGCGAGACCACCATCGAGCACGCGCCGCAGCGCGTGGCCACCGTCGGCTGGTCCAACCAGGAGGTCCCGCTCGCCCTCGACATCGTGCCCGTCGGCATGGCCAAGGTCACCTGGGGCGACGACGACAACGACGGCATGATGCCCTGGGTCAAGGACAAGATCGACGAGCTCGGCGGCGAGCAGCCCGCGCTCTTCGACGAAACCGACGGCATCCCCTTCGAGCAGGTCGCCGACACCCAGCCGGACGTTATCCTGGCCGCCTACTCCGGCCTGACCCGGGAGGACTACGAGACCTTGTCCAAGATCGCCCCGGTGGTCGCCTACCCCGACATCCCCTGGGCGACTTCGCTGGAGGACATGGTCACTTTGAACTCCCAGGCACTCGGCAAGCCTGACCAGGGCCGCGAGCTCCTGGAGGATCTGGAGTCGCAGGTCGACGCCGCGCTCGAGAAGTACCCGAAGCTCAAGGGGACCAAGCCGCTGTTCACCGCCTTCGGGGGCGCGTCCGACAAGTCGAAGATCGGCTTCTACACCACCGGGGATACCCGCATGGGCTTCCTCGTGGACCACGGTTTCGAGGCCCCGCAGATCGTCAAGGATCACTCGGAGAACACCGAGAGCTTCTGGGAAGAAGTCTCGGCCGAAAACCCCGAGCAGTTCGAGGACGTCGACTTCCTCATCGCCTACTCCTCCGGCAACGCGGACGAGGACGCCAAGGCCATCGAGGACATGCAGAAGGATCCACTGCTGTCGAAGATCCCGGCCGTCCGCGACGGCCGCATCGCCCTGCTGCCCGACGGCCCGCTAGGAGCGGCCGCTAACGAGTCCCCGCTGGCCCTGCCCCAGACCATCGACGATTACTTCCGAATTCTGAACGACGCCGTTGAAGATTAGAAATTCCGCTGTTGTCGCCCTGCTGATCCTCGCCGCCGTCGCGGCGGCGGTCAGCTCCGTCATGTTCGGGGCCCGTTCCATCGGCGTCGCCGACGCCCTGGACGCCCTCGCAAAAATGACTGACCCACCCGCCAGATCGTTCCATCGGCGTCGCCGACGCCCTGGACGCCCTCCGCGGCCTGTCCGCCACCCCGGAGCAGGCGGTGGCCTATACCCGCCTGCCGCGCACGGTCATGGCGCTGGTGGTGGGGGCGGCCCTCGCCGTCAGCGGCACCACCCTGCAGGCGGTTACCCGCAATCCCCTGGCCGATCCGGGGATCTTCGGGGTTTTGTCCGGCGCGTCCTTGGCCGTCGTCATCGGCATCGCCTTCGGCGGGCTGGCGAGCGCGCTCGGCACCATGGTGGTGGCCATCGTGGGCGCTTTCGCCGCCGCCGTCTTCGTCTACGTGGTCGGCTCTTTGGGGCGCGGCGGGGCCACCCCGCTCAAGCTCGCCCTGGCCGGGGCGGCCACCGCGGCGGCCTGCTCCGGGCTGGTCAGCGCCATCCTGCTGCCGCGCACCGACGTCATGGACCGCTTCCGCTTCTGGCAGATCGGTTCCGTGGGCGGCGCCCAGTGGGACCTGCTCGGGATAGCGGGCCCGCTGCTGGTGCTGGGCCTGCTGATCGTCGTGGTACACACGGGCGGGCTGAACGCCTTGGCGCTTGGCGACGACGTGGCCACGGGGCTCGGCGTCAAGGTGCTGCGCACCCGCCTGCTGGCTACCGTCGGCGCCGTCATCCTGTGCGGCACGGCCACGGCCCTAGCCGGGCCGGTCAGCTTCGTCGGCCTCATCGTCCCGCACGTCATGCGGCTGCTGATGGGCCCCGACAACCGCTGGCTGGTGCCCGCTTCGGCCCTGGCCGGAGGCGTGCTGCTGACGGTGGCCGATACCGTGGGCCGGCTTATCATCCGCCCCGAGGAACTCGCCGTCGGCATCATCACCCCGCTCCTCGGCGCCCCGCTGTTCATCTGGATTGTCCGCCAAGTCAAGGTGCGTGAGCTCGCATGACAACGCTTCCTTCCCCCGCGCTCAGCGCCGAGCGGCTGCGCGCCCAGCGCAACCGCCGGCGGGCCCGCTACGCCGTGACCCTGACGCTACTGGGTATTGCCGTGCTAGCGCTGTGGTGGATAACCCTCATGGTGGGTGAGACCACCTACTCTGCCAGCGAGGTTTTGGGCGTCCTGCGCGGACAGACGGTCCCGGGCGCTTCCTTCACCGTCGGTGACCTGCGCCTGCCGCGGGCTACCGCGGCGGTCGCGGCCGGGATCGCCTTCGGCATCGGCGGCGCCACTTTCCAGACCCTGCTGCGCAACCAGTTGGCCTCCCCGGACATCATCGGCATCTCCGCCGGGGCCTCGGCCGCCGGGGTCACCGCGATCACCTTCCTGCACCTGTCGCAGACGGCCACCTCCGCCCTCGCGCTGGTGGCCTCGCTGGCGGTCGCGCTCATCATCTACCTCACCAGCCTGAAGTCGGGCTTTTCGGGCACGCGCCTGATCCTCGTCGGCATCGGCTTCGCCGCCCTCCTCCAGGCCTGGGTCAACTACGCGCTGTCCCAGGCCGCCGCGTGGGATCTGAACACCGCCACCCGCTGGATCACCGGCTCCCTCAACAACATGAGCTGGGAGCGCGGCCTGCCCCTGCTGGTCGTGGTCGCCGTCGTCGCCCCCGGCATGCTGGTGCTCTCCCACGTGCTCAACCTGCTGGCCTTGAACGACGAGCTGGCCATTGGTTTCGGCCTGCGCGTCAACCTCTCGCGCGTGCTGCTCATCCTGGGCGCGGTCACGCTGATTTCCGTGGCCACCGCGGCCACCGGCCCCATCGCGTTCCTGGCCTTCATGTCCGGGCCTATCGCCCGCTGGCTGATCCCGCGCGGCTTCCCGGCGCTGGGGCCCGCCGCCTTAGTCGGCGCGGTACTGGTGCTGGCCGCGGACCTAGCGGGCCAGCTTTTCTTCGGCACCCGCTACCCAGTCGGCGTTATCACCGGCGTGCTGGGCGCGCCCTTCTTAATCCTCGTTCTCATCCGATCCCACCGCTAAACCGATCCCTGCGTTAGGAAAGTCATGACCGGTCAATTACACGCCCGCGACCTCCGCCTCGATTACGGGCACGGCACCATCCTGGACGGCCTCGAGGTCACACTCACCCCCGGCGCGATTACCTCCATCGTCGGCCCCAACGGCTGCGGCAAGTCCACCCTGTTGCGCTGCCTGTCCCGGCTGCTGGCGCCGACCTCCGGGCAGGTGTGCTTAGACGGGCACGACATCAGCTCCCTGCCCACCAAGCAGCTGGCCCGGCAGCTGGGCCTGCTGCCGCAGTCGCCGGTCGCCCCGGACGGGATCATCGTGGCCGATCTCGTGGGCCGCGGGCGCACCCCGCACCAGGGGCTGCTCGGCCGCTGGTCGCAGGAGGACTACCGGGTAGTCGCCGAGTCCCTGGAGGCCACCGGCACCGCCGCGCTGGCCGAGCGCGCCGTCGACGAGCTTTCCGGCGGGCAGCGCCAGCGCGTCTGGATCGCCATGGCCCTGGCGCAGCGCACCGGCATCCTCCTGCTGGACGAGCCGACCACCTACCTCGACGTCAAGCACCAGCTCGAGGTCCTCGACCTGCTCACCGACCTCAACCGGGACAACGGCACCACCATCGTCATGGTCCTCCACGACCTCAACCTCGCCGCCCGATATTCGGACGAGCTGGTGGCGGTCTCCGGCGGCGACATCTACGCCCACGGCGCGCCCGCGGAGGTCATTACCCCCGACGCCGTCCGGCACGTCTTCGGCATCGACTGCCAGGTCATCACCGACCCGGTCTCCGGTACGCCGGCCGTCATGCCCATGGGCCGGCACCACGTCAAAGAGCAACCGCGCTAGACAGCACTAGTCCCACTCCGCCTACTCCACTACCCCATCGACTCCATCGAGATTCTTAGAGGTCTACCCCATGCCATTTCTGCCCTTCCTCGCCCGGGTCCGGGCCAGCCAGCGCATTAGCCCCAACTTCCAGCGCGTGACCTTGTCCGGGCTGGCGGACATGGGCCCGGCCGGGCCGATCCGAGACCTGCGCATCAAGCTCATCATCCCCGGCCCCGAGCCGCTGACCGGTTTCGAGGGCGCGGCGGATTGGTTCGCCACCTGGCGCGGCCTCGATCCCCGCGTGCGCGGGGACATGCGCACCTATTCCATTCGCGCCCGCCGCGGCGACGAGGTCGATATTGACTTCGCCCTGCACGCCGGCGCCAACCCCGGCCCGGCCTCCGCGTGGGCCGAGTCCTGCCAGCCCGGCGATACGCTGTGGCTGATCGGGCCGACGGCGCATGATTCCACCGGCGCCGGCATCGAATTCCAGCCGGGCCACAGCGAGCGCGCCCTGCTCTTCGGCGACGAGACCGCCCTGCCCGCCATCGCCCGCATCCTCGACGAGTGGCCCGAAGGGCTGGCCGGCCACGCCTTCATCGAAGTGCCCGATGCCGCCGATGCCGAGGCCCAGGCCCGCGACATCGCGCTGCCCGACCGGGTGGAGCTGACGTGGCAGGTCCGGGACAACGCCGCGCGCGGGAGCCTGCTCACCGACGCGCTGCGGGAGGCGGTCACCGCGGGGTCGGCAGATGCTGCGGCAGGCGAGGCAGAAAAGACTACATCGGCAGCCAAGCCGGCTCCCGCGGGAAAAGCTCGTGACGCCGCTGAGTCCGACGGGGGCGCCGCCCTGGTGTGGGAGACCCCCCAATTTTCGTCATCGGGCGAGACCCTCCCGCCCGCGGGTCCGGCTTTGCGCGATTATTACTGGATCGCCGGGGAATCGGGCGTGGTGACCGGCATGCGGCGCTACTTGGTGAAGGAATGCGGCATCGACCGCCGGCAGGTGTCTTTTATGGGGTACTGGCGCCTGGGCCGGGCGGGTTCCTAAAAATCCATAGAATTCGGCGCTGGGGCGGGGTAAACTGGTCCAAGCTGTACTTTAGTTAATCGACACTACGCAAGAGGAGATACTTACCTTGGCTAAAATCATGTGGACTCGCACCGACGAAGCGCCGCTGCTGGCGACCTACTCGTTCAAGCCGGTCGTCGAGGCATTCGCCTCCACCGCTGGGATCGACGTCGAGACCGCGGATATCTCCCTGGCTGGCCGCATTGTCGCCCAGTTCCCGGAGCGCCTGACCGACGAGCAGAAGCAGGACGACGCCCTGGCCCAGCTCGGTGCCCTGGCCAAGCGCCCGGAAGCCAACATCATCAAGCTGCCGAACATCTCCGCCTCCCTGGTCCAGCTGAAGAAGGCCATCGCGGAGCTGCAGGCCGCCGGCTACAACCTGCCGGACTACCCGGACAACCCGTCCACCGACGAAGAAAAGGACATCGCCGCCCGCTACGACTCCGTCAAGGGCTCCGCCGTGAACCCGGTACTGCGTGAGGGCAACTCCGACCGCCGCGCCCCGGAGGCCGTGAAGAACTTCGTCAAGAAGCACCCGCACCGCATGGGCGAGTGGTCCGCTGATTCCAAGACCAACGTCGCCACCATGTCCGACGGCGACTTCCGCCACAACGAGAAGTCCGTCATCATCGACGGCGAGGACTCCCTGACCATCAAGCACACCGCCGCGGATGGCACTGAGACCGTCCTGCTCGACGGCCTGAAGGTCCAGGACAAGGAGGTCATCGACGGCACCTTCATGTCCGCCAAGGCCCTGGACGAGTTCCTGCGCGCCCAGGTCGCGCGCGCCAAGGAAGAGGGCGTGCTCTTCTCCGCGCACCTGAAGGCCACCATGATGAAGGTCTCCGACCCGATCATCTTCGGCCACGTGGTGCGCGCCTTCTTCGCCGACGTCTACGACAAGTACGGCGAGGAGCTGCTGGCCGCCGGTCTGAACGGCGAGAACGGCCTGGGCGCCATCTACGACGGCCTGGAGAAGCTGGACAACGGCGCAGAGATCAAGGCCGCTTTCGACGCCGCCTACGAGGCCGGCCCGGACCTGGCCATGGTCAACTCCCACAAGGGCATTTCCAACCTGCACGTGCCCTCCGACGTCATCATCGACGCCTCCATGCCGGCCATGATCCGCACCTCCGGCCACATGTGGAACAAGAACGATGAGGAGCAGGACACCCTGGCCGTCATCCCCGATTCCTCCTACGCCGGCGTCTACCAGGCCGTCATCGAGGACTGCAAGGCCAACGGCGCCTTCGACCCGACCACCATGGGCACCGTCCCGAACGTCGGCCTGATGGCCCAGAAGGCCGAGGAGTACGGCTCCCACAACAAGACCTTCAAGTCCCCGGCCGACGGCAAGATCGAGGTCGTCAACACCGCCGGTGACGTCCTGATCTCCCACGACGTCGAGGCCGGCGACATCTGGCGCGCCTGCCAGACCAAGGACGCCCCGATCCAGGACTGGGTCAAGCTGGCCGTCAACCGCGCCCGCCTGTCCGGCATGAAGACCATCTTCTGGCTGGACCCGGAGCGCGGCCACGACGCCAATCTGATCTCCCTGGTGGAGAAGTACCTGGGCGACCACGACACCGAGGGCCTGGACATCGAGATCATGGATCCGGTGGCCGCCACCAAGACCTCCGTGGAGCGCATCCGCCGCGGCGAGGACACCATCTCCGTGACCGGTAACGTCCTGCGTGACTACAACACCGACCTCTTCCCCATCCTGGAGCTGGGCACCTCCGCCAAGATGCTCTCCGTCGTCCCGCTGATGGCCGGCGGCGGCCTCTTCGAGACCGGTGCGGGCGGCTCCGCCCCGAAGCACGTCCAGCAGGTCGAGGAGGAAAACCACCTGCGTTGGGACTCCCTGGGCGAGTTCCTGGCCCTGGCCGAGTCCTTCCGCCACGAGCAGCAGTCCAACGGCAACGAGAAGGCCGGAGTCCTGGCCGCCGCCCTGGACCGCGCCACCGAGCGCCTGCTGAACGAGGGCAAGTCCCCGTCCCGCAAGGTCGGCGAGATCGACAACCGCGGCTCCCACTTCTTCCTGGCCGCCTTCTGGGCCGACGAGCTGGCTAACCAGTCCGACGACTCCGAGCTGGCCGAGAAGTTCGCCGCCGTCGCTAAGGAACTGAACGAGCAGGCCGACGAGATCGCCCAGGCCCTGCTGGACGTTCAGGGCTCCCCGGCGGATCTGGGCGGCTACTACCTGCCGGACGAGGCCAAGACCACCTCCGTCATGCGCCCGGTCGACAAGTACAACCAGATCATCGACGGCCTGAAGGCTTAAGGAACCACTTCGCCTTCTCCGCCTAGCGCGCACTAAGCCCCGGGATTTCCCCGGGGCTTTTCGCATGCCTTGGGGCGGGAAACCCGGTCGCCCAGCTTCCCGCCCCAAGCGGCGCCGGAGTCCCAGGACGGTTTCCCCGCCGGGAAGCCGGCTTTGCCGTTATCCTGAAGGGCATGGATAAAGGCACCCACGACCGTGAATTCGACATCGTCCTGTTCGGCGCGACCAGCTTTGTCGGCACCACCACCGCGCGCTACCTGGTGGACCACCACCCGGAGCTGAAGATCGCCGTGGCCGGCCGCAACGCGGACAAGCTCGCCGCGTTGGACCTGGGGGTGGAGGCCATCGTCGCCGACGCGAAGGACGCCGCGGCTATCGATGCCCTGGTCCAGCGCACCGCGGTGCTGATCTCGACGGTGGGGCCATATACCCGCTACGGCGACGAGGTCGTGCGCGCCTGCGCCCAGTATGGGACCCACTACGTGGACCTGTGCGGCGAGGCCCTGTTCATCCGCCGCACCATCGACCAGTGGCACGCCACCGCCCAGGAAACCGGGGCGAAGATCGTGCCCTCGTGCGGGTTCGACTCCGTGCCCTCCGATATGGGCATGTTCCACCTGTTTAGCTCCGCCGGCTACCCGGAGTTCGCGGAGGTGACCATGGCGGTCGAGCACCTCCAGGGCGGGCTGTCCGGCGGCACCATCGACTCGATGCGCGCGGTCAGCAAGGACGCCAAGGACATGCCCAAGGGCGGGGCCATCCTGCACAGCCCGCATTCGCTGTCCCCGGATCACAAGCAAGAGCCGGATCTGGGGCCCGAGCCGGACCTGGTGGTCGATTTCGACGAGCTGCTGCAGCAGTGGGCCGGGCCGTTTTTCATGGCCATGTTCAACACCCGCGTGGTCCGCCGCAGCAACTCCCTGCTGGGGCACGCCTACGGGCCCATGCGCTACCGCGAGGTCATCCCCACGGGCACGGGCCTTGCCGGCAAGATCAAGGCGCACCTGCTCAAGGCCGCGACCGCCGCCGGATTCGCCATCATCATGGTGGACAAGCTGCGCCGGCCGCTGTCCCGCTTCATCCCGGAGCCGGGCGAGGGCCCGAAGGACATCGACGCCGGCGGCTTTGTCATCTCCCACACGGGGCTGACCACCGACGGCGCGCTGCACACCTCCCGCGTGGCCGCCGACGGCGATCCCGGGTACAAGACCACCGCGATGATGCTGGCCGAGGCGGCCGTCACGCTGGCCACCCAGCCCGCGGATCTGCCCGAAACCACCGGCGTGCTCACGCCGGCCACCGGCCTGGGCCGACCGTACCTGCGCGCGCTGCAGGCCCACGGCATGCGTTTTAGCTAGAGTGCCCGACTAACGCTGCGGCCCGCAGCCAGGCCGCGTGGACTCGGTCATCGCCGTTTTCTTCCGGGTGGAAGCTCAGCGCGGTAACTGCCCCAGCGCGCACGCCCACGACGGCGGGTTCGCCGTCCGGCCCGGGCACGCGGGAGAGCACCTCCACTCCCTGGCCCACGCGGGTGACAATCGGCGCGCGGATGAAGCTGGCGTCGACGGTCAGGTCCGCGCCGACGGGCACGGCCTGCTCCGCGGAGTGGCGCTGGGAGCCGGAGGCGTTGCGGCGCACGGTCACGTCCAGCACCCCCAGGGTCTGCTGCCCCGGGGCGGGGTTGTCCAGGTCCCGGGCGCAGTAGATGAGCCCCGCGCAGGTGGCCAGGGTGGGCAGGCCGCCGCCGATGGCCTCAGCCAGCGGACCTGCCAGGTCGAAGGTGCGGGCCAGCTTGTCGATGACGGTGGACTCGCCGCCGGGGATGACTATCCCGTCGAGGCCGTCCAGGTCCCGCGGCATCCGCACCCGGCGGGTTACCGCCCCAAGGCCGCCCAGGATTTCTAGATGTTCTTCCACCCCGCCTTGCAGGGCGAGTACGCCAATGCGCATGGGGGGCTTACCAGCCGCGCTCGGCCAGGCGGTGCGGGGCCGGGACGTCGGCGACGTTCAGGCCGACCATGGCCTCGCCCAGGTTGCGGGAGACCTCGGCCAGCACTGCCGGGTCGTCGTAGGCGGTGGCAGCCTTGACGATGGCGGCGGCGCGCTTGGCCGGCTCGCCGGACTTGAAGATGCCGGAGCCGACGAAGACGCCTTCGGCGCCCATCTGGCGGACCAGGGCGGCATCGGCCGGGGTGGCCACGCCGCCGGCGACGAAGAGGACCACCGGCAGGGAGCCGGTCTCGGCGACCTCGGCGACTAGGTCGTAGGGGGCCTGCAGCTCCTTGGCGGCGACGTAGAGCTCGTCGCGGTCCAGGTTGCGCAGGCGGGCGATTTCGCCCTTGATGGTGCGCAGGTGGCGCACGGCCTCGGAGACGTCCCCGGTGCCGGCCTCGCCCTTGGAGCGGATCATGGCCGCGCCCTCGGTGATGCGCCGCAGGGCCTCGCCCAGGTTGGTGGCACCGCAGACGAAGGGGACGTCGAAGTCCCACTTGTTGATGTGGTTGGTGTAATCCGCCGGGGAGAGCACCTCGGACTCGTCGATGAAGTCCACGCCCAGCTCCGCCAGGATCTGGGCCTCGACGAAGTGGCCGATGCGCGACTTGGCCATCACCGGGATGGACACGGCATTGACGATGCCGTCAATAAGGTCCGGGTCGGACATGCGGGCCACCCCGCCCTGGGCGCGGATATCGGCGGGCACGCGCTCGAGCGCCATGACGGCGCTGGCGCCGGCGTCCTCAGCGATCTTGGCCTGCTCCGGGGTCACCACGTCCATGATGACGCCGCCCTTGAGCATGTCGGCAAGGCCGCGCTTGACGCGGGTGGTGGCGGTCTGGGCGCCGGCCGGGGCCTGCGCGTTCTGGTTAGCGTTCTTCTGGGTTTCAGTCATGGACTACATCCAACCCCGCTAAAGTGGTTTATGACAAGAGCCACTTTTGGCGTGTTGAATTGGACCACTTACTATGGATTTTTATGCACACCCTGCCCCTGCCCGCCCGGATCGCCGCTGAGCTGCGTGAGCAGATCACCCACGGCGTCTACCGGCCGAACGAGAAGCTGCCGTCCACCCGCGCCCTGGCCCACCGACTGGGGGTAGCCAGGGGCAGCGTGGTCACCGCCTACGAGCAACTCATCGCGGAGGGATACCTACTCGGCCAGCACGGCTCCGGCACCCGCGTGCACCCGGATATAAGCCCCGCTCCCCCGCGGCCCGCCCCCGCGCATCCAGCGCCCGAGGAAAAGGCCGCGCTGCTGCAGCTGACCCCGGGGTTGCCGGATACCGCGCGCCTTATCACCCCCGCCTGGCGGGCGGCGTGGCGCTCCGCGGCGGCCGATGCCAGCCGTCTCACCGAGCAGGCGCCGGCCGGCCTGGCGGAGCTGCGCCGGGAGATCGCCGCGCACCTGCGCCACATGCGCGGGCTCAATGTGGATCCCGCCCGCATCATGGTCACCGCCGGGGCCCGCGAGGGCTTGGGCCTCCTACTGCGCGCGGTGGGCGGGCGCCTGCGCGTCGGCGTGGAATCCCCGGGGTATCCCAGCCTGCGCCAGATCCCGCCGGCCCTGGGCCACGCGCTCGTGGAACTGCCTACCGACAACCACGGGCTGCGGGTGCCCGAGCACATCCCCGCCGGCGGGCTCGACCTGGCGCTTATCACCCCGAGCCACCAGTACCCTTACGGCGGTTCCCTGCCGGCCGCCCGCCAGACCGAGCTGGTCGCCTTCGCCCGCCGCCACGACGTCCTCCTGGTCGAGGACGACTTCGACTCGGAGCTGCGCTACGCCGGCCAGCCGCTGCCGGCCCTGGCCACGCTGGGCCCGGAACAGGCCGTCCTGCTGGGCACGTTCTCCTCGGTGATTTCGCCCTCCATCGCCTGCGGCTACCTGGTGGTCCCCGACCGGCTCATCGCCCCCATCCGCCAGGTGCGCGCGGTCACCGGGCAGCCGGTGGCGGCCATCACCCAGGCGGCCCTGGCGAAGTTTCTGGCCAGCGGGGAGCTGCGCCGGCACACCGGGCGCGTGCGGCGCGACTACCGGCGCCGCCGCGATCTGGTGGTCTCCGCGCTCGGCCCGGCCGTGCGCCCCATCAGCGGCGGCCTGCACGCCGTAGTCATCTGCACCCGCCCGGCCCGCGAGGTCGTGGCCGCAGCCGCCGAGCGCGGCCTCGCGGTGACCGCCCTGACCGACTACTGGGGCGGCACGGCGGCCGACAACGGCATCGTCATCGGCTTCGGGCACTTGAGCGACGCTGAGCTTGCTTCTGCCCTACATGTTTTTCAGGAGATTCTCGGTCAATCCCCCGCACATTAGCTCCGCGATGCCCCGCCCACCGTTACTTGGGCTGGCTTTGGTGGGCGTCTTTGAACCCCTTGGAAAAGGTCCCCAGACTCTCCATGAAGCCGCCCATGATGTCGATGGGCAGAGGGAAGACGATCGTCGAATTCTGATCCGCCCCGAGCTCCAGCACGGTCTGCAGGTAACGCAGTTGGAGGGCAGCTGGGGCCTTCCCCAACTCGTCAGCAGCTTCCCGCAGCTCCCGGGAGGACTGCAATTCGCCGTGGGCGGAAATCACCTTGGCACGGCGTTCACGCTCTGCCTCGGCCTCGCGCGCCAAGGCCCGCTGCATCAGTTCTGGGATTTCGACGTCCTTGATCTCCACGATGCGAGTTACCACGCCCCAACGCTTGGTCTGTCCATTGATGATGTTGGCCAAGTCTTCATTGAGTTCCTCGCGGTGCGCCAGCAGGTCATCGAGATCCGCTCGGCCCAAGAGAGTACGCAGCGTAGTCTGCGCGATCTGGGAGGTCGCCACAGCGTAGTTCTCGACTTCGAGCACCGCCTTTACTGAGTCGGTCACCTCGAACATGACCACCGCATTTACCCGGACGGAGACGTTGTCCTTGGTAATGATTTCCTGCGGCGGGATGGTTAAAGTCACGACCCTCTGGTCCACGCGCTCCAGCTTGTCGATGCCCGGCCACA
This sequence comes from Corynebacterium sp. LK2590, assembly GCF_040946105.1. Classification (NCBI taxonomy): domain Bacteria; kingdom Bacillati; phylum Actinomycetota; class Actinomycetes; order Mycobacteriales; family Corynebacteriaceae; genus Corynebacterium; species Corynebacterium sp. LK2590. The sequence goes on along the minus strand of NZ_JAYWMH010000004.1, from coordinate 18,274 downwards.
GGAAGTGCAGCCCAGGCTCCATCAGCGGCCGCAAGTGCCCGAAGCGGAAAGTCACGCCGCGTTCGTACTGCTTGATGACCTTGAGCGAGTAAGCGGCGAATGCCACAAGCAAGGCTATAACGATGCCAATGACAACCGGCCAGAATACAAAAGCAGACATTAGGTAGTTTCCCTTTCCATGTCGGACTTCTTACGGCCCGAAGCGAATTTCGACTTTCCATACTTCGACCCATACCTGTCGATCTGTGCGGCCAGCTCAGCTTCACGGTTATCAAGCTCAGGCACGACGATCTTGGGCGCGTTAGACGGGGTCCTCCACAAATGCCGGGACAGCGGGTACACGCCAAGTGCGGAAATAACCAGCACGGTAGCCAAGATGATTAACACCTCAGACAGCGAATGGTTGGTAATCAAGGAGCACAGCGGTAGTAGGTAGCCCAAGGCAGCGACAGCTAGAGCAATCCCGCGGTGGAAACGCCCCGCGTCAGAATGCGGCCACGGGTCTAGCTGGCGGGTGACCTCGCGGCCGTGGTGCGACACCGTGCAGAAATCCTTGACCGGACAGGTATTGCAGACGGTCGGGTTTCCCCGGTACCGCATAACGCGGTTTTCGGGATCGAAGCTCGACGGCCACAGCCACTGATCCTCGGGGCACTGCCAGGCGTCGTGTTCCTCCAGGTAACGAAAGGTTCCCGCCCGGTTCGCCATCGTGCGGTTCGACGTTTGCTTCGCCATGCCGTCAAAGGCCCAAGCAATGGCCACGAGGAAAAGCCCATAGACCACTGCTAGAAGGGTGAAAATGCCAGGAGCTTCCATCACTTCCCTGCCCTAGTTCTTTGTGTCATCGGAGGGGTCGGAATCTTGGACCGAATCGGACCGGTAGGTACCGCCCCACTTCGAGTTGTACTTTCCGCCCCAGTTGGTCTTCGATTCAAAGCCAGGGGACCACGGGCCTGTCGGTGCAGAATCACCGCGGCCGGAATCCGGAGACTCTTCTTCGACAAACGCACCGCGCTCGTCGATATAGCCATAACGTCGACCGGCCACACGCCCACCGTTGTTCCCGGCACGGCCGGAATCAACACGCGCCTTGCCACCGGATACCAACCCGACCGACGAAGAGGCTCCCGGCGCGTGGGAGGCGTCGTACTCTTCCTCCTCAGCAGTGACGATACTGAAGAGCGGATCGGCAGGATGCTCATCGACGGTCGGAATGTGCTTGTTGTACAGCACGCCCCGAAGCGCCGCGATCAAGAGCGGAATAATCCCGACGAGGAACAGGACGTCGCCAGGCATACGCAGCCACTCCATGATGGCGTTGCCAGGTTCGGTGATATAGCCCAGGGAACGAGCTTCCACGTAGCCAGATGCCACGGACTCATAGAGCTGGAGGATGCCTAGCGGCAGCAAGGAAATCACTACCATCCACAGCAACCCGAGGTTCTGCAGCCAGAAGGCCCAGGCCATCCCCTTTTCCGACCACTTGTCCGGTGGCGTCAGATAGCGCAGCGCGAAAACGGATAGTCCGACAGCCAAGAAGCCGTACACACCCATCATGGCGCCGTGGGCGTGGTTAGCGGTCAGGGCGGTGCCGATCTCGTAGTAGGACACGATCGGCAGGTTGACCAGGAACCCGAAGATACCGGCGCCGAGGAAGTTCCAGAAGCCCACGGCGACGAGGAACATAACGGCCCAGCGGTGCGGGAACGGGCGCTCACCGGAAGCGCGCTGGCGAGAGCCGAGCTGCATAAAGGTCCACGCCTCAACGGTCAGCAGGGTCAGCGGCACAACCTCAGCTGCCGAGAAGAAGGCCCCCAGCGCCATGTGCTCGACCGGCGTGCCGGAGAAGTACAGGTGGTGCATCGTACCTAGCACGCCGCCGGTGGAATAGAGGATCACGTCGAGGAAAATGATGCCCAACGCAATCTTTTCGCGGATCACGCCCAGTAGGACGAAGACGTAGGCGACCATGACCGTCGTGAATAGTTCCAGGAAGTCTTCCACCCACAGGTGAACGACCCAGAAGCGCCAGAATTCCGCTACCGAAATATGCGTTTCCGAACCCGCCAGGTTACCCACTGCGTAAAACGCTGGGATGGCAATTCCCGCGTAGAAGAACAACCACGGCATGTTGGATTTGTGCTCAGTTTTCAGCCGGCTGCGCAGTTGCCGGAAGATGATCCCGATCCACACGAACATGCCGATGGTGAGCAGGATTTGGAAGAACCGCGGCAGGTCAAGGAACTCCCACTGCTGAGAGAACAGAGTTCCTTCTTCGATGTAGCCCATCGTAGAAAGCCACTCAAACGCCATGGACCCAAAGACGACGAACGCGATTGCCCCCAGCAGGAACCAGACCAACCAGTGCTGTCCCTTCGGCTCTTTCTTGCCGACGAATGACGACAAGAAGATGCCGGCAGCAAGCAGTCCCCCGGCCGTCCAGAGCAGCGACAACTGCAGGTGCCACGTGCGGGACACGTTGTACGGGAGCAATTCCTGCAAAGGGATTCCAAAGAAGCCCGTGAGCTCTGTTCGGTAGTGCTGCGACGCTGCGCCCAACAAGGCCTGGATAAGGAACAGTACCGCAATCACCAGGATGAACCAGGCGACAATCTTTTGGGATTTGGTCAGCCCGACTTCCCCCGGCTGGGTGAAGTCGAGATTAGGCGTCTCCTCAGCGTGCCAGCCAATAGACTTCGACCAGCGTCCGTAGATGGCGAAGATCAGGCCGGTACCACCGATCAGCGCGATCAAGGAAAGCACCGACCACACTACGAGGTCTGCGGTCGGGCCGTTGTCCACGCGGGGTTCTGCCGGCCAGTTGTTGGTGTAGGAATAGTCTTGACCCGGGCGCTCCGCCGCCGAGGCCCAGGCGGTCCAGCCGAAGAAGCCGGTCAGGTTGTTGATGTCTTGCGGATCGGTAATGAATTCCGACGGCAAGCCCTTTTCGCTGGAAAGCGGACCAAAGTATTCGGCGTAATAATCCTTCGCGGCCTCAAATGCCGCTATCTGGTTATCGGTCCACTCGAGAACCCCGGTTTCGGGGTCATAGCGGTTAGCGCGAAATTCTTCTTTTACGGCTTCCTCGGGAGTTGCTGCGTCATCGACGAACTCGGGAATTCCATTTTCGTCGTTGAGCTCCCGCGCCTTTTCCAACGACATACGCAGGTATTCAGCGGTGTAGTCCGGGCCGAGATAGGCACCATGCCCCATGACGGAGCCATATTGCTGTAGGCCACGTGCCTGATAGAGCGCCTGACCGTTGAGGATTTCATCTTTCGTGAGAATCGTTTCCCCCGAGGACTGGGAAACGATTTTGTCGGGAAGCGGCATCGAGGCTGTGTAGGTGCGATAAGCCAAGAAACCCATTACCAAGAATCCAAAAATCATCACCAGCGCGACGCCTTGCACCCAGACGTTGCTCACTTTTAGGACAGGTCTACGACGATCGTCCGTGCCAACTGTAGAGGACATAATTTCCCGTCTTTTGTCGGATTACCCGCATTCCAGAACGACAGTTGTCTGGCTGCGACAAGGCGGCACTGTGCCGGAAACCTCCCTTCGATTATCTACGGGTTTTCCCGTTTTAAATAGACGAAAAAGTGTTTTCCCCACTCTTCGAGTCATTCAAAAGATTGAATAGCTAAGCCTTACCCCAGCCCGCAAACCCCCACGAAACAGCCCGGAAAAACCAACATTTTAGCACTATATTCACCCCTTTCATCCCTTCCACAAAACAACCGAACCCTACGCCCACCGCGGACTGTTATCTCGAACACACCACCGTCTTCGACGGGATATTTAAACCGGTTTTTCCCGTAGTATTTGAAATATGTCTTTCACGGAACACACAAAACGCAATTGGCTAATCACGCTATTTGCCGCCATTTTCCTAGCCGCCATCACGTCGATGATCTTCCTCAATAACCCCCACCAGACCGTCGTCGTCGCCATGGTCTTTCTTGCTGCGGCACTCATTTTCTTCGGCCTCATCCTCGGCGGCTGGTATCTCATCAGCGGTCGCAAGAAACGCCGCAAATAGACTGAAAGCCCACCCGCCAGGCGGCCACACTGAAGAAACCGACCGATTTGTCTATTTTTATTCCCGCTATTACCTGCACGTTTCCCGAAAGTCCTTCGTAATAGACAGAGCGGTTTAGTACGGTTTCTGGCATGACGACGAAATACGACAACACCGAATCCAACCCGAACTTCGCTAACTGGGACATCGCCACGCGTGCGCTGCACGTGGGCCAGGACCTGGACGGCAAGAACAACGCCCGGAACCTGCCGATTTACCAGACGACGTCCTACGTCTTCGACAACGCCGCGCACGCCGCGGCCCGCTTTGGCCTGTCCGATGCCGGCCCGATTTACTCCCGCCTGACCAACCCGACGCAGGACGCGCTGGAAAACCGCATCGCCTCCCTGGAGGGCGGCGTGGCGGCCGTGGCTTTCGCCTCCGGCCAGGCGGCCGAGACCGCCGCCATCCTGACGCTGGCCGGCGCCGGCGACCACATCGTGGCCTCCCCGCACCTCTACGGCGGCACCGCCACCCTGTTCACCGTGACCCTGCCGCGCCTGGGCATCGACTTCACCCTGGTGGACAACCCGGACGATCCGGAGTCCTGGAAGGCGGCCATCCAGCCGAACACCAAGGCTCTCTACGGCGAGACCTTCGGCAACCCGGCGGCCGACGTGCTGGACATCCCGGCGATTGCCGAGGTCGCCCACGCCGCCAACGTCCCGCTCATCGTGGACAACACCATCGCCACCGTCGCCCTGGTCCGCCCGCTGGCTCTGGGCGCGGACATCGTGGTCAACTCCACCACGAAGTTCTACACCGGCAACGGCTCCGCCCTGGGCGGCATCCTCGTCGACGGCGGCAAGTTCGACTGGACCGTCGAACGCGACGGAAAGCCGGTCTTCCCCGGCTTCGTCACCCCAGATCCGGCCTACCACGGCCTCAAGTACGCGGACCTGGGCGCCCCGGCATTTGCCCTGAAGGCCCGCGCCGGCATCCTGCGCGACACCGGTGCGGCCATCTCCCCGTTCAACGCCTGGCTGACACTCAACGGCCTAGAGACCCTCACCCTGCGCATCCGCCGCCACAACGAAAACGCCCAGGCTGTGGCCGAGTACCTGGAAGGCCACGACAAGGTCACCAAGGTCAACTACGCCGGCCTGGAGTCCTCCCCCTACCGCAAGATCAAGGAAAAGCTGGGCCTGGAATACACCGGCTCGGTGCTCTCCTTCGACATCGAGGGCGGCAAGGACGAGGCGTGGACGTTCATCGACGCCCTGCGCCTGCACTCCAACCTGGCCAACATCGGCGACACCCGCTCCCTGGTGGTCCACCCGGCAACCACCACGCACTCCCAGTCCGACGAGGAGGGCCTGCGCGTGGCCGGCATTGCCCAGTCCACCATCCGACTCTCGGTGGGTATCGAGGATGTCAAGGACATCATCGCCGACCTCGAGCTGGGCTTCGCCGCGCTGGGCTAAACCCTGCTGCGCTGCACCGGGCTGCACCGCACTGCACAGCGCAGCCCAACCCCGCCCGACCCGCACTGGGTCTAAGCACTCGCCGCCGATTATCCCCACGCTCAGGAAGTAGTTGATTATGTCCGAATTTCCCCGCCTCGCCCCGCCCGGTCGCCGCACCACCGTTCCGGTGGGAACGGTCACCACGGAGGCCGGCGCGGAGATCCCGGACGTGGTAATCGCCTACCAGCGCTGGGGCAGCTTCCGCGGGGATCCGGCCGGCGTGAACAACGTGCTCATCGTCGAGCACGCCCTGACTGGTGATTCGGACGTGACGGACTGGTGGGGCGAGCTCATCGGCCCGGGCCGGGCGCTGGACACGGATCACTGGTGCGTTATCGCCACCAACGTCCTGGGCGGCTGCGGCGGCTCCACCGGCCCGTCCTCGCCGCACCCGGACGGCCGCGCCTGGGGCTCGCGCTTCCCGGCCGCGTCCATCCGCGACCAGGTCCAGGCCGAAAAGCTGCTGATCGATGCCCTGGGACTGAGCACCGTCCACGCCGTCATCGGCGGCTCCATGGGCGGGGCGCGGACCCTGGAGTGGTCGCTCATGTACCCGGCATCGCTCACCACCGCCTGCGTCATCGCGGTCTCCGCGCGGGCCTCCGGGTGGCAGATCGGTATCCAGTCCGCGCAGATTTCCTCCATCGAAAACGACCCGCAGTGGCACGGCGGCGACTACTACGAGCTGGGGGTAGCCCCGGAGGCCGGCCTGGCCGCCGCGCGCCGGATCGCGCACCTGACCTACCGCGGTGAGCAAGAGATCGACGAGCGCTTCGGCACCACCGCCCAGCGCGGGGAGAACCCCCTGGGCGCCTACCGCGCCGGCGACCAGCGATTCGCGGTCAACTCCTACCTGGAATACCAGGGAAAGAAGCTGGTCGATCGCTTCGACGCCGGCTCCTACGTCGCGCTGACCGAATCCTTAAACCGCCACGACGTCGGCCGCGGCCGCGGGGGCTTAAACAAGGCCCTGGCCTCGTCGACCGTGCCGACGATGGTGGTCGGCGTCGACACCGACATCTTGTACCCCTATCACCAGCAGGAGCACCTCTCGCGCAACCTGGGCAACCTCCTGGCCATGGCCAAGGTCGTCTCCCCCGTCGGCCACGACGCCTTCTTGACCGAGACCCGCCAGATGGACCGCGTGCTGCGCAATTTCCTCACGCTGTCGGCCCCGGACGGCCTCGACCTGCCGGGCGGGCTGACCGATGGCGACTACGCCATCTAACTGAAACCGCTAGCTGCCCAGCGCGTCCACGGAGACGGCCAAGAAGACTAGCGCGGCCCCCACCACCGCGCTGAAAATGCAGTCGAAGCGGCGCGAGCGCACCGAAAAGACCCCGACCCGGCGGGAGTCGCAGGTCGCGCGCACGACCACCAGCCAGAGCATCGCCGCCCCTAAGGCAAACGCCGCCCGGCGCCAGTGCTCCAGCAGGGCAAAGACCCCGGAGAGCACCACCACGGCGACGAAGGCCCCGATCATCGCCCACTGCACCTTGGCCGGCAGCTTGGACGGCGCCACGTGCCGGTCGTGGGGATTATCCAGCGAGGTCTTGTCCAGCCCGGCGACTGGCCGCGCGGACGCGGCCTGCGCCTTATTAATCGGCGAGGCCATGAGCCTTTTCTGCCCGCTCGACAATATTGCGCACCAGGAACGCGCGGGTCAGCGGGCCCACCCCACCCGGGTTCGGGGAGACGAATCCGGCCTTATCCCAGACGTCGTCAGCAACGTCGCCAGCCAGCTTGCCATCCACGCGGGAAACCCCCACGTCCAGGATGGCCGCGCCTTCCTTAATCATGTCCGCGGTCAGCATGTGGGCCTTGCCGGCTGCGGCGATGACAACGTCCGCCGCGCGGGTCTCCGCCGCCAGGTCCTTCGTGCCGGTGTGACACAGGGTCACGGTGGAGTTCTCGCTGCGGCGGGTCAGCAGCAGGCCGATGGGCCGGCCGACGGTCACACCGCGGCCGATGACCACGGTCTTGGCCCCGTCGAGCTCCACCCCGAAGCGGCGCAGCAGGTGGATGCAGCCGTTCGGCGTGCACGGCAGCGGCGCGTCCTCATTGAGCACCAGCTTGCCCAGGTTCACCGGGTGCAGGCCGTCGGCGTCCTTGTCCGGGTCGATGCGCTCGAGGATGCGGTTTTCGTCCAGGTGCTTCGGCAGCGGCAGCTGCACGATGTAGCCGGTGCAGGCCGGGTCCTCGTTCAGCTCATCGATGACCGCTTCCAGGTCCTCCTGGCTGATATCGGCCGGCAGATCCTTGCGGATGGAATTAATCCCCAGCTGCTCGCAGTCGCGGTGCTTCATCTTCACATAGGACTGGGAGCCGGGATCCTCACCGACCAGCACGGTGGCCAGGCCCGGAGTAATCCCCTTCTCCTTGAGCGCAGCCACACGCTGCTTGAGGTCTTCAAAAATCTCGTCGCGGTACAGTTTGCCGTCTAGTTTGGTTGCAGCCATGGCTTATATCCTAGTGGCAGGCGTAAGCCAAGACCCAGCAACAACCCCAAAGCAGCTCAAAACCGTCACTGTTTCTTGCGTAGGCACCGACCCCAGGGCCTCATTGTGACTTTTCTCTACTGGAAAACGCTGAATTCTTATGTAAACTATTGGTTGCTCCGAGCAATCGAACTCACAGCAATGCGTTGGAGCTCAATTACGACAGGTAAAGCAACCAACTAGAGAGGTTGAGATTTGGTGAAAGGTACGCCTTCCACCCCCCAAAAGGCCAATTTTCGCTTCTGTAATCGCTGCCCTGACGGTAACGCTACTACCCGTCAGTTCCGCTCATGCTGCTGATCAACATCAACCAGTTTAGACACCCCCGGCTGTTGCCAACACTAATTCGGACAAGAGTGCAGAACTCACACGAGAGCTTTCCGAGAGTTTCGAAACAGTATTCACCGAAGTAGTCTCTGAACAACCCACGGGGCAATGGGAACCAAATTACGAAAACGCCGCTAAACACGGATTATCTGCCCAAGAGGCCGATGCACTAGCGGAGTTCATGGAAACGCCCCTCCCCCAAGAGAGCCACCCAGAGCAGCCGGACATTGCCACCCGAGATTTAGGCTCCTTTGCTGAATGCGTGGTCTGGAATATCGCTCCCGTACCAATGTCTCCCCAAGACGCACAAGCCATCGGTCGACTCCTCAAGGATAAACAATGGAGCCAAGCAGCTGAGAAAATCACTCAGGTTGCTGCCTTGAACGGCGCTACCGCAGCTCTTGATTACGGCATTTCAGCGATTGGTGGCCCTGTCGCTTGGGCAGCAAAACTGGCCCTGTACGCAGGGTCTTGCGCTTTGAGTGAACAGATGTAGGTAGAAAGGTTTCTTCGATGGGATTCGGCGGTGCTCTGCACAGAACGAGCAGTAACGGTGGACCGTGGGCACCACCGGCATGGTTCTCTTTTATTGTCCTACCAGCCATGGTCGTAGCAAGTTTCTACATCAGCCAAGTGACCGGCTGGCGCGGCGTAGCTTCACCCAACGAAAAAGGTGTCTCGTGGAGCGAGGTGAGCTCGGAAGGATTATTGGGCTATTCGGCGCAATTCCTTGCCTTCTATTACCTTCTGGTCCTGCCGTTTTTCCTTGTGCGTAGGCACAGGTGGAAAAAGCGCGACAATCGCGGGACCGGCGAATAAGAGAAACCGGTTTCTCAAGGCAGCGGGAGAACAAGAGGTGCGACTCCTTCCTCTGCCTTTCACCGACTACCCTAAAACCATGACCAACCTGCACATCGTCTTCGACAACCCCGTGATCCCCACCAACACCGGCAACGCCATCCGGACTGCGGCGGTCACGGGCGCGCACCTGCACCTCATTGAGCCGCTGGGGTTTAACTTCGACGACAAGCACCTCAAGCGGGCGGGGCTGGACTACCACGACCTGGCCGATATGACCATCCACCCCAACTTCCAGGCCTGCATGGATGCCCTGCCCGGCGCGCGGGTCTTCGCGTTTACCACCCACACGGACAAGTGGTTTACCGATATCGAGTACCAGGAAGGTGACGTACTGCTCTTCGGCACGGAGCCGACCGGCCTGCCGGCCGAGCACCTCGCCCACGAGCGGATCACCGAGCAGGTGCGTATCCCCATGGTGCCGGCGCGGCGCTCGATGAACCTGTCGAATGCGGCATCGACGGCCGTGTTCGAGGCCTGGCGCCAGCTGGGCTTTAACGGCGCGGTCTAGGCCGGGTCCGGATCGTCTGTGGCGTGGGCGCTCGGGGCCGCCGGCAGGCGCCGGGCGCGCAGGTGGCTTAGCAAGGCGGCGGCGTCGGCCGGATCCAGGTCGCTGCCGGCCATGCGCACCGGCCCGGCGACCAGTTCGTAGCGGACGGTGGCCAGCCGGCACAGCTGGGCAATCGGGCCGGCGGTATAGGCCAGCTCCTGGATGTGGCTGTTGGCAATCACGCTGACCCGGCGGTTGAGCAGCCCGGCGTGGGTGATGCTGTTATCGCCCACCAGGGTCACGGCCTGCCGGTGGGAATCCAGCGGCGAGACCCACCAGGCCCGGCGCGGCGAGGAATAGGTCGGCTCACGGGCGCCCTCCGGTTGGGCGTAGCGGTCGATCTCCTTCTTGTCCAGGGGGCTGAGCAGCTCCAGCAGGCGGAGGGCCTGCTCCCGGCTGCCGACGGGCAGCACCCGGGTAGTGCCCGAGCCCTTGCCCGCGGCGGAGCCGTAGCCGGCCACGGAGACGCGGACCTCCCACCACTTGGTCAGGCGCCACAGCAGCGGCTGGCGGACCTGGACGGCGTGGATGCGATCCAGTCGCACCGACTGGTGGCGCCGGTCGGCCAGGCCGTAGTTGATGATGAGCAGCGCGCGGCCGGAGTCGTCCTCATCCAGGCGGGAGCTAAACCGCCACGAGGTGTCAATGAGCCCCCAGACGTTGGGCACCAGGCCCACCAGGATCGGCACCACGGTGGTAGTCGGCACCGGTGTGAGGATCAAGACCGCAGCAATCGCCACCACCAGCAACGTGCTCACCCGCAGGGCCGCGCCCAGCAGGCTGCGCCGCGTCGGGATAGGCGGGATGACCACCTCCTGGTGGCCGGTGTCGCTGCCGGTGCCGCTGCCGGTGTCGCTGCCGGCGGCATCGTTAGCGGCAGCTGGCTCCGCGCCGGTGGGTGGGCGGCGGCCGCTGGTGCGGGTGAGGATCTCCTCGCGCAGCTGGGTGGCCGCGGGCTTTTTCAGGTAGGCGATCTGGATGTGGGAGGACGCCCCGCCGGCGGTCTCGACGCGGACGGCGGCCACGCCGAAAATCCGGGCGATGACCGGCTCGATGACGTCGACGGCCTGGATGCGGTCGTAGCGGGCGGTGCGCAGCTGGGTGGATAACACCCCGCGCCGCAGGGCCAGCTCGTCCGTGCCCAGCCGGTAGCCCAGCCGCCGCCACCAGATGGCGGAGAGGAACCAGATGGCCAGGCAGACGCCGAGGAAGGCGGCTGCGGTCCAGGCGGCGTCCCGCAGGCCGCGACCCCAGTGGCCGTCGGCGATGAAGCGCGCGGCATCCCCTAGGACCTCGAGGTTGATGTTGACCACCCCGATGGCCAGGATGGCCAGGATGACCGACCAGAACTGCAGCAGCGGCGTGAGCCGGTGCACGCGGTGGAAGCCGTCGGCGTCGACGGCCGCGTTGTCCGGGCCGCGGCGGTGTTTGCTCACAGCCCGCTCATCCTCTCCCGGGTCTTGACGGCCAGGCGCTCGCGCAGCTGGTCCGCGGTCTGGGCCGGCAGGCCCTTGACGGTCGCGTCCGTGGTCGCCGAGGCCGTGTGCAGCTGCAGTTTCTTAATGCCCAGCCAGCGCTGGATGGGCCCGGCGGACACGTCCACGAACTGGATGCGCCCGTAGGGCACCACGGTGAAGGTGTGCCACAGCTTGCCGCGGGTAATGAGCAGCTCGTCGTCGGTTTCCAGCCAGCCCATGTTGCGCACCTGGGCGGGGATGAGCCAGGCCAGCCACGCGCCGAATGCGGCGATGACGATAAGGCCCCAGTACCACCAGCTGGCCCAGAAAAATCCCAGGGCGCCTACGCCCAGGGCCAGGGCTATCAGCCAGATCGCGGCATTGATATAGCGGGCCTTGACCAAGGCTTGGGAGACCGGGTTGAGCTCCGGCGAGGCGACAGCGTTCATGCGCTTTAGCCTAACAATCCTGGGCGCGACTGCCGGGTGATAGCCGCGGTGCTACGCCCGGGCGGGTGCCGCGCGCCGGAAAACTACACCTTGACTAGCCGTTATGTTTATATAATAATTTCTTGCATGTCCCCGAAGAAGAAGCCGCGCCGCCCCATCTACAACCGCGTGCGCCTGCTTCGCGTCGAGCGCGGCGTCTCCCGCGCCGAGCTGGCCGCGGCCGTGGATGTGAACCCCCAGTCCATCGGGGCGCTCGAGCGCGGCGACCACTCGCCCAGCCTGGACCTGGCCTTTAGCATCTGCGAGTTTTTCGACCTGCCCGTCGAGGCCGTCTTCTCCCGCACCGAGTTCACCCCGCTGTCCAGCGAGCTCTACCAGCGGATCTAGCCGGGCCCTCCCCGGCGCCTCCGGCGGCTGGCGCCCGCCTAGCGGAAGTCCCGCGAGCCGCGGCTGAAATACTCTCCGATATCCAGCGGCTCGAGCTTGTCCGCCACCACGCTGACCGCGCCCGTGGCGTTCTGGACAATACCCCGGATGACCAGCGCCTTGGCCGTGCGCGCCAGCACCTTCTGCCGCTTCCACAGCCCGGGCGAGACCATCACGTTCATCAGCCCCGTCTCATCCTCCATCCCTAAGAAGATGAGGCCGGCGGCCGTCTGTGGGCGCTGCCGGTGCGTGATGATCCCGGCCAGGCGCACGCGGGTGCCGTCCGGAACCGCGGCCAGGTCGCGCGCCCGCAGGATGCCGGCGGCATCCAGGGCCCCGCGCACCGCGGACATCGGCTGCCGGTCGTGGCTGACCCCGGTGGCAGCGATGTCTTGGGCCAGCAGCTCGAATGAGGACATGCCGGGCAGGGCCGGCGCGGAAATGGCGGACATGCCGGGCAGCATGCCGGCGCGCTCGGTGGCCGCCACCCCGGCCTGCCACAGCGCCTGCCGGCGGCTTAGCCCCAGACAGTCCAGGGCGCCGGCCTCGGCCAGGGCCTCGACCTGGGCGACCTTTAGCCCCGCCCGGCGCGACAGGTCCGGGATGTCCGTGTACGGCGCGTTGGCCTCCACCCGCTCGGCCGCCTTGTCGCCCAAGCCCTTGACCAAACCCAGCCCTAGGCGGATGGCCATGGGACCAGGTGGGCCGCCCGGCCGGGGTGGGGTGGGCTCGCAGGTCTCCACGCTCGACTCCTTGCCGGAGGCGTTGATGCTGACCGGGCGCACCGGCACGCCGTGGCGGCGGGCGTCCTGGATGAGCGACTGCGGGGAATAAAAGCCCATCGGCTGGGCGCGCAGCAGGCCCACGCAGAACTGCGCCGGGTAGTGGTGCTTGAACCAGGCGGAGAAATACACCAAGGAGGCAAAGGACTGGGAGTGCGACTCCGGGAAGCCGTAGGCGGCAAACGCCACGATCTTGTTCCAGAGCTTGTCCGCCGTCTCCCCGGTGATCCCGTGGGTGGCGGCCAGGCCGGCGAAGAACTGGTCTTTCAGCGCGGCCATCTTCTCCGGCGAGCGCTTCGAGCCCATCGCGCGGCGCAGATCGTCGGCCTGGGCGCCGGTAAAACCGGCGGCATCGACGGCAATCTGCATCAGTTGTTCCTGGAACAGCGGGATCCCCAGCGTCTTGCCCAGGGACTTTTCCAGCACCGGGTGATCGTAGGTGACCTCCTCCAGCCCGTCGCGGCGGCGCAGGTACGGGTGCACGGACCCGCCCTGGATGGGGCCCGGGCGGATGAGGGCGACCTCGACGACCAGGTCGAAGAAGACGCGGGGCTTCAGCCGCGGCAGGGTGGCCAGCTGCGCACGGGACTCGACCTGGAAGACGCCGACGGCATCAGCCCGGCAGAGCATGTCGTAGACGGCCTCCTCCGCCAGATCTAGCTCCCAGAGGTTGACCTCACGGCCGGTCGACTCGGCCACCAGGTCCTGCATGTGGTGCAGGGCCTCCAGCATGCCCAGCCCCAGCAGGTCGAATTTGACCAGGCCGGCGGCCGCGCAGTCGTCCTTGTCCCACTGCAGCACCGAGCGACCCTCCATCCGCGCCCACTCCATGGGCACCACGTCCGCGATAGGCCTATCGCACAGCACCATCCCGCCGGAGTGGATGCCCAGGTGCCGCGGCTGGCCCAGGAATTCCTCGGCGAGTGCGACCACGTCCGCCGGGGGCTCGTCGGTGCCCTTCGACCAGGCGTCCGCGCTGCCCTGCGGGTAGCCCAGGGCGCGGGCGGCGTCCCGGGTCGCACCCTTGCGGCGGTAGGTGTTGACGTTGGCCACCTGCGCGGCCTGCTGGCGCCCGTAGGCGGAGTAGACGTACTGGATGACCTCCTCGCGGCGGCCGGACTCAATATCAACGTCGATATCCGGCGGGCCGTCCCGGTCCGGGGACAAGAAGCGCTCGAAGAGCAGGCCCGCGGAGATGGGCTCCGCGTTCGTGATGCCGAGAGCGAAGCAGACCGCGGAGTTGGCGGCGGAGCCGCGGCCCTGGCACAGGATGTTTTCCCGGCGGCAGAAATCCACCAGGTCCGTGACGATGAGGAAATAGCCGGGAAAGCCCAGCTGCTCCACCACGGCGAGCTCGTGTTCTATCTGTTTTTTCGCGCGCTCGCGGATATCGGCCGGCCGGCTCGCGTAGCGCTTGCGCGCCCGCACGTAAACCAGCGTACGCAGCCAGGTCATCTCCGTGTGCCCGTCCGGCACGTCAAAGTGCGGCAGGTTGGGCACCAAAACGTCCCAGCGGAAGCTGCAGTCGCGCCCCAGCTGGGCCGCGGCGGCCAGCAGATCCTCGCGCCCGGGAAGCAGGCGCGCCATGTCCTCGCCGGAGCGCAGCCAGCTCGCCCCCATCGGGTGCTGGTCCGGGTCCGCCTGCTGCAGGGACTGCCGGTGGGCCAAGGCGTTTTTCGCCGCCGCCAGGCGGGCCTGGGTGCGCCGCGCCGCCGCCGGGCGGGCGCTCGCGATAGCCCGCAGCCCCCAGCCGTCCCGGGCGGCATCCAGCCGGCGGTGGCGGTCCGCGTCCGCCGGCACCATGGTGCTGGCGTATTCAAGCACCACGTTGTCGGCCCCGGCGGCGCCCACCAGCTGCTCCAACCGGTCCACCCAGTCCACGTCGGCGAGGTAGACCACCTCCTCGCCCAGGGCGCGGGCGACCTGCGCCAGCGGCGGGTAGGCGGTCTTGCCCTTCTCCCCAGCCGCCATCTTGGCCTGGGCGATAAGCCGCGACAGGCGCCGGTAGCCCTCCGGGCCGCGCGCCAGCACCGTCAGGACGCCCTCGTCCAGGCTCAGCTCGGCGCCGAAGACCGTGGGCAGGCCCGCGCGGGCGGCGGCTTCGGCGAATTTCATCAGGCCGTAGAACCCGTCCCTGTCCACCAGCGCCAGGGATTCCAGGCCTAGTTCAACTGCGCGTTCGACCAACTCCTCCGGCTCGGAGGCGCCCTGCAGGAAGGAATAGCTCGACACGGCGTGCAGCTCCGCAAACGGCACCGCGGATTTCCCCTTAGCCCGCGGTACGTCCTGCTCAGCGCTGTGGTTTACGGGCACAGGCGTGAGCGCCGGGCGGCCGGAAAGGATCCGCTCCAGCCGCGACCAGCTCAGCGCCCGTCCACCGTTGAATCTCACGCCGCACAGCCTAGCAAGATACGAACTCGTGTTCTAATTACTCGCACCTTACAAACCGAGCAGTCTGTGAATATGCATAAAATCTGCAAGTAAATAGACAAAGCGGTATACAGACTGTTAGGTTATAACCCATCGAGGTTGCGCGCCCCGCAACCCGCTTTATTACGCCTGCCGACGGCGCTCGGGCACTGCCCCGAGACACCGCCCGGCCTTATAAAAGTCACACAGAAAAGGACCATTCTCATGCAGATCCGTCGCGCACTTGCCGCAGCCGCCGCCACCGTCGTGGCAGCGACCGGCCTGGTTGCCTGCTCCTCCGACTCCGAGGGCGGGGAAATTACCAAGGATTCGAAGATCGCCGTCGGCACCACCGACGCCTCCAAGAAGGCCTGGGCGGCATTCGAGACCGCCGCCAAGGACCAGGGCTTCGACCTGGATATCGTCAATTACTCGGATTACACCACCCCGAACCAGGCCCTGGAGCAGGGCGAGCTGGACACCAACAACTTCCAGCACCTGAAGTTCCTGGCCGAGTACAACAAGGGCAACGGCACCGACCTGGTGCCGATCGCCGCCACCGAGATCGTGCCGCTGGCCCTGTTCTGGAAGGACCACAACTCCCTGGACGGCATCGAGGGCGAAAACGTCGCCATCCCGAACGACTCCACCAACCAGGGCCGCGCCATCAACCTGCTGGTCCAGCAGGACCTGGTCACCCTGAAGCAGGACGGGCTTATTACCCCGACCCCGGCCGACATTGACGAGAAGGCCTCCAAGGTCAAGGTCACCCCGGTCGGCGCCGAGCAGACCACCTCCGCCTACAGCGAGGGCACCCCGGCCGTCATCAACAACTCCTTCCTGGAGCGCGCCGGCATCGACCCGACCACCGCGGTGGTCCAGGACGACCCGAACTCCGAGGAGGCCGAGCCCTACATCAACGTCTTCGCCGTGCGCTCGGAGGACGCCGACAACGAGACCCTCAAGGAGCTCGTCAAGATCTGGCACACCCCCGAGGTCCAGGAAGCCGTGCAGGAAGACTCCAAGGGCACCTCCGTTTCCGTGGAGCGCACCCCGGAGGAACTGCAGGACATCCTCAAGCGCCTGGAAGAAGACCTCTAAACTTAACTCCCGGCACCTTCCACCCCGCCGACGCGCCCAGCCCACTGGCTACCGCGTTGCCGGGGTTGTACCACGTTTAATGAACCCGCTACTGCACACGCAACAACCAAGGGGCTTTTAGTGACCGAATCACCCACCACCGGAACCCGCGTCGAGTTCCGCCACGTATCCAAGGTCTTTGAGCATAAAAAGACCACCACCCGGGCGCTCGACGATGTCAGCCTGACCGTGGAGCCCGGCGAAATCATGGGCATCATCGGCTACTCCGGCGCCGGCAAGTCCACCCTGGTGCGCCTCATCAACGGGCTCGACACCCCGACCGAGGGCGAGCTGTTGCTGGACGAGACCAACATCGCCGGCATGTCGGAGAAGAAGCTGCGCTCCCTGCGCCGCTCCATCGGCATGATTTTCCAGCAGTTCAACCTGTTCAACTCCCGCACGGCCGCCGGCAACATCGAATACCCGCTGCAGCTGGCCGGCGTGGCCAAGGCCGAGCGCAAGCGCCGCGTGCAGGAGCTCCTGGAATTCGTCGGCCTGGGCGACAAGGGCTCGAGCTACCCGGAGCAGCTCTCCGGCGGGCAGAAGCAGCGCGTCGGCATCGCCCGCGCGCTGGCCACCAACCCGCGCCTCCTGCTGGCCGACGAGGCCACCTCCGCGCTGGACCCGCAGACCACCCACGAGGTCCTCGAGCTGCTGCGCCAGGTCAACCAGAAATTCGGCATCACCATCGTGGTCATTACCCACGAGATGGAGGTCGTGCGCTCCATCGCCGATAAGGTCGCCGTCATGGAGCAGGGCCGCGTGGTCGAGCAAGGCTCCATCTACGAGGTCTTCTCCAACCCGCAGACCCCGGTGGCGCAGCGCTTCGTGTCCACTTCCCTGCGCAACACCCCGGACCACGTCGAGGCCGACGACCTGCTGGCCCACGAGGGCCGCTTGTTCACCATCAACCTGACGGAAAACTCCGGCTTCTTCGGCGCGGCCGCCCAGCTGCGCGAGCGCGGCGTGTCCATCTCCATCGTCCACGGCGGCGTGACCACCTTGCAGCAGCACTCCTTCGGCAAGATGACCGTCCGCCTCAACGGCTCTGACGAGGCCATCGAGGAGTTCTACCACACCATGTCCCAGACCACCGACATTGAGGAGATCAAGCGATGACGACAACTATCTTGGCCGCCGCGGACTGGGACCGCCTGTCCGGTACCCTCATGGAGGCGGTCGTCGACACCCTCATCATGGTCTCGCTGACCATGATCATCGGCGGCATCCTGGGCCTTATCCTCGGTATCCTCCTCTACACCACCCGCCCGTCGGGAATCCTGGCCAACCGGTTTATCTACACGATCCTCAACATCGCGGTAAACATCATCCGGCCCATCCCGTTCATCATCTTGCTGGCGTTCGTGCAACCGGTCACCGTGGCCGTGATGGGCTCGTCCATCGGCCGCGAGCCCGCCACCTTCGTCATGGCCTTTGCCGCCACCTTCGCCGTGGCCCGCATCGTCGAGCAAAACCTCGTGGGCATCGACCCCGGCGTCATCGAGGCCGCCCGCGCGATGGGCGCCAGCCCCTGGAAGATCATCACCAGCGTCATCATCCCGGAGGCCCTCGGCCCGCTGGTGCTGGGCTACACCTTCCTGTTCATCGCCGTGGTCGACATGTCCGCCATGGCCGGCTACGTCGGCGGCGGCGGCCTGGGTGACTTCGCCATCGTCTACGGCTACCGCGCCTACGAGTGGCAGGTCACCGTCGTGGCCACCCTGATCATCATCGTCCTGGTCCAGGCCGCCCAGTTCCTGGGCAACTGGGTCTCGGCCAAGATCATGCGCCGCTAACCAGTCCCCGCCACAACCCCCAACCCCCGGCCAGC